>DDST01000015.1 GCA_002343485.1 Proteobacteria bacterium UBA2383 | reverse complement strand
CCCTGAGACCATGTATTTACAGAGTATGAATTTATTGCTATGAGCTTAAAAAATCAAAGGCCCGACTGGGTTCCCCCGAACGCCGGTTCTGAATTCACCACCTCCGTCATGGCTGGTATCGATGGTGGTCATGATGGTATTCCTGGCCAAGCCAGTGCAGCGGCATCGCGCCCAAAACCCCCGCGCCGGCGGCGGCTCACAGTGGATGAATATGTTGCCGGAGTATTGGCCAGTGACCGCAATATCGTGGCGCAAGCCATTACCCTCGTGGAGAGTAACTCTCTTGCGCACTTCGATATGGGGCAGGAGGTATTGCGGCAACTCCTGCCAAATACTGGGAACTCGATCCGGATCGGTATCACCGGTGTTCCCGGTGTTGGCAAAAGCACCTTCATCGAAGCCTTGGGCCTCCATCTCTGCAAACAAGGCCATAAGGTCGCAGTGCTAGCAGTGGATCCCAGCAGTACGGTGACGCGCGGCAGCATTCTCGGCGATAAAACCCGGATGGAGCTGCTCTCTCGTGATCTCCGCGCCTTCATCCGTCCCTCTCCCTCCAGTGGTACCCTGGGGGGCGTGACCCGTAAGAGCCGTGAAACGATGCTCATTTGCGAGGCGGCTGGTTTCGATGTGATCCTGGTGGAAACCGTTGGCGTAGGCCAGAGTGAAACGACCGTGCGCTCGATGGTCGACTTCTTCCTGTTGCTGATGCTGGCTGGAGCTGGCGACGAGTTACAGGGCATCAAGAAAGGTATCATGGAGTTGGCGGACGCCTTGCTCGTCAATAAGGCGGATGGCGATAATAAGATTCGCGCGAATGCCGCCAAGGTCGACTACAACCGGGCATTGCACTACCTGGCCCCGGCCACGAAGGGTTGGCATACCCGTGCCTACACGTGCTCGGCGGCGCATGGTGAGGGCATCGGCGCTATCTGGCAGGTCATCGGTGATTTTCGCCAACAGACCACCGCGAGTGGCGTCTTTGAAAAACGCCGCCAGCAGCAAACCCTGGATTGGGTGTACTCGATGGTTGAAGAGCACCTGCGCGCCAGCTTTTTCAACGATGCCGGCGTGGGCAGCATTCGCGCCGAAATCGAGGAGGCTGTGGTCAACGGACATATACCGCCGACTGTTGCCGCCCAACAACTCATTCATAAATATGAAGGCCGTTAAAACCCGGAAGGAAAAAACCAATGCTACGCAGTCCCCGTGATTTTTTTAAACCCAAGGTCGTTGGCGCTCCCGAACCGCTTCGCGAAATTCCTGTACTACCCTCGCGAATGATCCACTTCTTCGATCCCAGCAACCCGAAGATGGCGGTTAAAGTGCCAGACATCGCTAAGACCGTCGATATCATGCTTGGTAATCTGGAAGACGCTGTGCCGATTGACCGTAAGGAAGCCGCCCGCGAAGGGCTGGTGCAGATCGGTAAAAATGTGGATTTTGGCAATACCCAGTTCTGGACCCGGGTCAACAGTCTCGACAGCCCATGGTTTCTAGATGATTTGATCCGCCTGGTCGGCGAGATTGGCGATAAGCTGGATGTGATTATGCTGCCCAAGATTCAAGGCGCATGGGATATCCACTTTGCCGATCAACTGCTGGCACAACTGGAAGCCAAGTATGGAGTGAAGAAACCGCTCATGATTCATGCCATTCTGGAAACGGCGTTGGGTGTGGCAAATGTCGACGAAATCGCCAACGCGAGTCCGCGGATGCAGGGTATGAGCCTGGGCCCCGCCGATCTGGCGGCGTCGCGGCGCATGAAGACGACTCGGGTTGGCGGCGGTCATCCCGATTATGTGGTACGCACCGATCCCGATCCGCAGAACCCCGATGCCCCGCGCCCCACGGCGCAGCAGGATTTGTGGCATTACACCATGGCGAAGATGGTGGATGCTTGCGCCAGCGTCGGCGCGCTGCCTTTCTATGGGCCGTTCGGGGATATTGCCGACCTGGTAGCCTGTGAAGACCAGTTCCGCAATGCTTACTTGATGGGCTGTGTCGGTGCCTGGTCGCTGCATCCTAACCAGATTGCTATCGCCAAGCGGGTGTTCAGTCCGAAGGCGGATGAAGTGGCTTGGGCGAAACGGGTAGTCGACGCTATGCCGGATGGTAGCGGTGCGGTGATGATCGACGGCAAGATGCAGGATGACGCGACTTGGAAACAGTGCAAGGTGGTGTTGAATCTTGCCCAGCTTATCGCTAGCCGCGATGCCGAATATAAGGCGTTATACGGGTTCTGAGCACTCCATACCCTCTCTTGCAAGAAGGGGAGGGTCTAATCATTCCCACTCTTCCAAAGCAACCGCTCATGATTCAGCCTTTCTCCATCGCCCGCCTGCCGCGCATCGAATTCAGTGCCGGTGGTATTAAAAAGCTTCCTAACCTGATAGCCCAATATGGTAACCGGGTTCTATTGGTCACCGGCCAGCGCTCCTTTACGGATTCCCTGCACTGGCCAGCGTTGTTGGAGGCTCTTGAAAAAGCCGGTATTGATTGGGCGCAAGTGCGAATCATTGATGAACCCTCACCGCAAAACGTGGACGAAGCAGTCCGGCAATTCCATGGTCAGGGGTTTACAGCGGTCGCCGGTATTGGTGGCGGCAGCGTGCTGGACGCGGCCAAGGCTATCGCTGGCCTATTGCTTATTGGCGATTCGGTCATGGACTATTTGGAAGGGGTTGGCCCGGAAAAAACTTATCAAGGTCCTCCCCTTCCGTTTATTGCCGTTCCTACTACTGCCGGCACTGGCAGCGAAGCTACCAAGAATGCTGTTCTCAGCCAACGGGGCTTTAGCGGCTTCAAAAAATCCTTCCGCGATGATCGCTTAATTCCGGAATATGCGCTGCTAGACCCGGATCTCCTCGTTGCTTGTCCTAAACCGCAGGTGGCCGCCAACGCCATGGATGCGCTGACACAACTACTGGAGTCCTACGTCTCGATCAAGGCGAATCCCTTCACGGATGCGTTGGCGGAAAGCGGCTTGAAAGCCGTGCGGGATGGGTTGTTTGCTTGGTACGAGGATGAGGGAAATGCTGCGGCTGGCCGTTCCCGCATGGCCTATGCAGCCTTGCTATCGGGTGTTTGTCTGGCGCAAACGGGCTTGGGTTCGGTGCATGGCCTGGCTTCACCATTAGGCGCATTTTTCCCGATTCCGCATGGCGTGGTTTGTGGCACCCTGGTTGGCGCTGCTACCCGCGTCAATCTGGCTGCGTTGCAGGAACGCGATCCTGACAATCCAGCCTGGCGCAAGTATGCGCGAGCGGGCGACCTTCTGCATGGGCGGCATTTTCCCAGTATCGAGGAAGGTCACGCCGCGCTGTTAGCGTTATTGGATGAGTGGACCGAGCGGTTGAACCTGCCCCGGCTGAACGCCTATGGAATTCGGGAGAGTGACTTTGCTCATGTCGTTGCCCACTCACGAGGTGGCAGCATGAAGACCAATCCGTTGGTGCTGAGCGATGCGGAAATCGCTAAAGTGATGCAGCAGCGGCTATAGCAGCGATCATGAAAAACCCAGAAAACCATTCGCCTTCTTCATCCGGGGTGGTGGTTCATCGGGAAACTGTCGAGCTTAAGCGGTTGGAAAAGCGTATTGGCCGGATTCATTTGCAGCAACGGTTGGGCATCGAGGCCGAACATGCAGCGCAAATCTTCGGACGAGGCCGGACCTTCTTCCACATCGAGAACTGGTACTCGATTCACGCCTTGATTCGTCTGACGCTGCGTTGCATGGGACTGTACCGCCGGGGGGTGCGCAACGCCGCTGCTCTTCAGATTCGCCACAATGAAATTGTGATGCCCCGATTACCAGCCGTTTTCAACGGCTTCACCCTGCTGCATTTGAGTGACCTGCATCTGGACGCCAGTCCGGCCTACCCTCGAGGCCTGATCGAGCGTCTGCGAGAGGTGGACTACGACATCTGCGTAATGACGGGGGACTTCCGCGCCAAAACCTACGGTCCTTACGAGGCCACCCTGACTGCCTTGGCCGAGGTTCGCCCTCACCTGCGCGGCCCGGTTTACGCCATCCTCGGCAATCACGATTCGATTCGTATGGCTGCCGGCATCGAACAACTGGGTATTTCTTTGTTGCTGAATGAATCGGTGGTGCTGGAACGGGATGGGGCAACACTCCATCTGGCTGGCGTTGACGATCCGCATTATTTTCAGGTCGATAACCTTGATAAGGCCGCCGCGAATATTCCTCCAGACGCCACTGCCATTCTGTTATCGCATTCGCCGGAACCTTACCGGCTGGCCGCGCATGCTGGTTTTGATCTGATGCTCAGCGGTCATACGCATGGCGGCCAGATCTGCCTGCCGGGAGGGATCGCTCTGATGACCAATGCCGGCTGTCCACGCCGTTTCTGCAAGGGTGCTTGGCGTTATCACACCCTGCAGGGTTATACCTCAGCCGGTTCCGGCTCGTCGGTGGTCGGAGTGCGCTTCAATTGTCCACCGGAAATCACCCTGCACCGGTTGCGAATATCGCCCTCACCCTCCATGGGGTAGGATATGCGTTGTGTGCCTTGTGGCTACGGGGTGCATCCAGGATGCGAAAGGTATCCGTTTAATAAGGCTGCTTGCGGATGCCGAGCCAGTAGAAGATCGGTGACAGCGTTAGCTCCAGCACGACAAATCCAGCGACAGTCAAAACGATAGTGCGCCCATTCAGGTCAAAGCTCTCTGCTATTGCCAGTAGTGGCAGCAATGATTCTGGAATTTGATCTAGCCCTAAAGCCTTACTGCTGGAATTCAGGCCCAGTCGCCGCTTGATAAAGCTCGACAGCACATCGCCTGCCATGGCAGCAAGGCCAATCGTGATGCCGGCCCATACTGACCAGCCGAGGAATACAGCGCATAGACCAGAAGCTAACGTCGCTGCTAATACGCCTCGCCAGGTTTTTGAGTCGCCTAACAGGCGCTGGCCATCGGCCATTATCCAGCCACCATCCAGCGGATGGGCGCCGCAATCACCGCAGAGTTTTGCAGTGACAACAGGTGTGCCGTTCGCGATCACAATCAGCAGCAATAATCCCCATTCGATTGGCAACATTTCTTGCTCTCTTATGTGGGCGGTATGCGCAGGCAACCTTAAAGACGACCGGCTACACTCAATTTGACCGTGTTTTGCCACCACCTTCAAAGGAGTTTAGGGAGCGGATGCATGAAAATAATCCGATTTGCTGCTGTCTTGACGCCCTGAGCAGAGGGTTGCGGGCCATCGCTTAAACAGCAAACTGCCACAGGAGATCGAAATCATGCATCAAATAATTCACTTATCGACCCGTTGCCGGGAGGAATTGATCGATATCACTCCACAGGTCGCGGCAGTGCTGAAGGCCAGTGGTGTCCGCCAGGGGTTATTATCAGTTTACGCTCAGGGCGCCACCGCAGCGACCATGATCCAGGAAAACTGGGATGATAGTGTGCAGACCGATGTGGTTGATCTGCTGCGCAAATTGATTCCACGCGGGGTGTGGCTGCATGACCAGCAGGATGGTAACGGCGATGCCCATCTCAAAGCGGGTTTAGTAGGGCCATCGGAGACGATTCCGGTGATCGATGGCAAACTGGGGCTGTCCCGTTGGCAGAATATCTTCTTTTGTGAATTCGATGGACCTCGTAACGACCGTCGAGTAGTCTGCACAATACTCGCAGATATGGAGGGGGTGATTTAACCGATTATCGTTTACAATCCTTCCAACCGTGGTGACTTCACCAAACGGTCAGTTCTATCTCCTTTTATAAAATGGATTTCCGATATTGAGGCGGCGCATGGCGCGAATCAAACTGGACCTGCCGGCAGATTATTCTTTCACTACTGAACTGCGGATACGGATCACTGATGTCAATTATGGCGGACACTTGGGCAATGACGCCATGCTAGGCTTGTTGCATGAGGCGCGGGTGCGTTTTCTAAAGCACCATGGATTTAGCGAATTGGATATTGGTGGCTGCGGGCTGATTATGACCGACAGCGCCCTCGTCTATAAATCCGAAGCGTTTCCCGGTGAAACGCTGGTGATTGCCATAGCGCTCGCCGATTTCAACAAGTACGGCTGTGACTTCATGTATCGAGTGACCGAGAAAGTGAGTGGCCGGGAAGTGGCGCGAGCTAAGACTGGTATAGTATTTTTCGACTACGCAAAGCGCGCCGTACAAAAGATTCCACAACTTTTCCTCGATCAGTTTTCACCTAATGCCACTGCCTAAATTACCACTGTCACCTGCCGCCCGGGCCTTGTTGCCGGTGCGCTTGATGCTGGCGGTGGGCGCCAGTATCGGTGTGGCATTCCTGCTGGTGCTCGTGCTGTATATTACCGACTTGGGCTTGTCGGTCTGGGATCGCTTACAGCGGGCGCCGACGGCTTTTTGGGTCGTCTATCTGCTGATTTTGTGTGCGTTGAGTGCTGGGGGCGGCTATGTGGTCTGGCGCGTGCTGCGTTGGGGCCGTCCTGCAGAAAAATCCCGCACGGTTGCACAGCCGCCGGATGAGGCCACTCTGCGCCAACGGTTGGAACATAGCGAAGCTGCCGGAGTTGCTGTCCATGAAATCCGCCAGGAACTGGAGGAATTGCAGCGGCGGCGGGCGGTCGGCGAAATCATCGTTGCGGTGTTTGGCGAAATCAGCGCTGGCAAATCCTCGCTGATCCGCGCCCTGCTCCCAGGAACCGATATCGCAGTGGATGTATGCGGCGGCACGACGCGCGAAGTGAGCTACTACACCTGGACCAGTCCGGCGGGTGACCGGCTGGTGCTGGCCGATCTGCCGGGTCTCAATGAAGCGGACGGTAGCTTGGATCGGCTGGCCCGCGATGAGGCCTTGCGTGCTCATGTGATCCTCTATGTTTGCGAAGGCGATCTGACCCGTAACCAGTATGAGGCCCTGCGGACGCTGGTCGATCTCGGTAGTCCGCTGATCGTGGCACTCAACAAGATCGACCGTTTTGCCGGACATGAATTGACGTTGGTGCGCGAACGGCTGGCCGAACGGATTGGCGAACAGGTGGAGGTGGCACCGGTACAATGCGGTGGTGTGGAAGAAGTCACCCGGATCTACCATGATGGCCGCGAGGAGACCTCCTTGCGTGAACGCAAACCCGAGGTCGAGGATCTGCGTCATGCCTTGCAGCGCTATCTGGACACTGATCCGCAGGTCTTGGATGCGCTGCGCGATACAGCAGTATTCGTGCTGGCCCAGCAGAAGCTGGATTCTGCCGTCACCGAACATCGGCGTGGCAAGGCTGACAATATTATCCAGGGTTATTCGCGTAAAGCGGTATTTGGAGCGCTGGCCGCTGTGAGTCCAGGCACCGATGTACTGATTCAAGGCTATCTGGGATTCAATCTAATTAAGGAGCTGTGCGCGCTGTATGAAGTGCCAGCGCGTGAGATGGATATGCAGCGCTTTCTCGATCTGGCCGGTAACCAGATCAAGCGCAATTTCAACTTGTTGCTGGCGCTGGTCGGCAATATATTCAAAGCCTTTCCGGGTATCGGCACGGTGGTGGGCGGCATGATGCATGCTGTGGTCTATGGACTGATCTTCGAGAGTTTGGGTAAAGCGGTGGCCCGCTCTCTGGAAAGCCGGGGCGATTTGGTGAGCGGACCGGCGCTGCGGATGTTCGAGGATAACCTGAGTGAAGATTTGGAAGCGCGTGCAAGACGTTTGGCCCAACTGGTTTGGGCACGCCAACGGGAAAGCGCCAGTGCTGGAACCGCGACCGGTTGATGGCGACGGGCATCTAGCCTTGGCTCGCGAGAGCCTGCGCGAGCTGTTGGACGATCAACGGGTACCGCCTCCCGTGCGCAAGGCGTTGGCCGAGGAATATCAACAGCTCCATTTGCTGCTGGAGAAAATCGAGCAGGGCCATATTCATATCGCTGTGTTTGGCCGGGTCAGCGTGGGTAAGTCGGCACTGTTGAATGCACTGCTGGGTGAGACGAAATTCTCGACCAGCCCCCTGCATGGTGAGACGACCCGTGCTACGCATGCCCGCTGGCAGGAGTACGATGCGGGCGGGGTGTTTTTGATCGACACACCCGGCATCAACGAAGTGGCCGGCGAGGAGCGGGAGCAACTTGCGCATGACGTGGCCAGCCGCAGCGATCTGGTGATGTTCGTGGTGGATGGCGATATCACCGACACCGAACTCAAGGCGTTGCGGCAAGTGAAAGGTGTGGCGCAACGCCTGGTGCTGGTGTTGAACAAGATCGATCGCTATACCCAGACGGACCGCAATGCGCTGATGGCGACATTACAGCGGCGCACGACCGGCTTGATCCAGCCGCAAGACATTCTGACCGCTGCCGCTCAACCGGCGGAGCGCATTGTGATTTTGGTCGACGCCGAGGGGAATGAGACCGAGACCCGCCGCCGCCCGCAGCCGGATGTGAACGGGTTGCGCGAACGGATTTGGGACATCCTTAAGGCGGAAGGTAAGACCATGGCGGCGCTCAATGCCGGGCTGTTCGCCGGGCGTTTCTCCGACCGGTTGACCCAGGAAATTGTCACCATCCGCCGTGATGTGGCCGAGAAAGTGGTGCGTAATTACTGCCTGGGAAAAGGCATCGCGGTCGCGCTGAACCCGATTCCGATTGCCGATATGCTGGCGGCGGTGGCAACCGATGCAGCGATGGTCGTCCATCTTGGCCGGGTGTATGGCTTGCCGATCAACCGCGGCGAAGCTGGCTCGCTGCTCAAGACGATTTTTACCCAACTGGTGTTCCTAATGGGTACGGTTTGGAGCATGAACCTGGTGGCTTCGGCACTCAAGGGCGTCAGTTTGGGGCTATCGACCGTCGTCACCGCCGGCGCGCAGGGCGCCGTGGCCTGGTACGGAACCTACGTAGTGGGCAAAGCTGCCGAACAGTATTTCGTTCAAGGCAAGTCCTGGGGCGAGGGCGGGCCGAAGCGGGTCGTGCAGGACATTCTCAACAGTTTGGACCGGGAATCACTGCTGGCTCAGGCGCGGGATGACATCCTGGCCCGGTTGAAACCGCTGCTGTGAGTTTTTCATTTCTCATCGGATTTCTGTTCATCGTGGGTATCGCGTTGCTGTTTTGGCAGGACAGCCTCGGCGCCCGTGAACAGGCGCGCGCCGCTAGTTCCCAGGCATGCCGTCAGACCAACGTGCAACTGCTTGACGATACCGTAGCGCTGGAACGGTTGTGGCTGCGGCGCGGCCGCGATGGCCGGCTGAAATGGGAACGGCTGTATACGTTCGAATTTACTGACACCGGACAGCGCCGCCAGACCGGTCGTGTGTTGCTGGTGGGTTGGCGCGTGGAGGTATTGCACATGGAAGGTGGCGATTTGCTGGTGCCGTGATAGCCAGGCTCGTTAGAACCTGTCTGGCAAAAAATTACGGAGCTATGCGGGCTTTCGGTCCTTCATCAGTCCAAAATCGCGCGAAATCTGCTTGTCTCGATGGTGCCGGAAAAATTTAGCTTTTAAAATCAAATTGATTTTTTCAAGGCAGCTTCTAAACCGCCGTCCCAGGTAACCCGCGGCAAGGAAGGATAACCCCATGCGCTTGCTGCACACTTCGGATTGGCATCTCGGCCAGACTCTGCATGATTTTGACCGGAGTTATGAGCACGAACGCTTTCTGGACTGGCTGCTGGATACCCTGGAAGCCGAGCAAATCGACGCTTTGCTAATTGCCGGCGATGTCTTCGACAATCCCAATCCTTCCGCCGATGCTCAGAAGCAGTTCTACCATTTCCTGACCCAAGCCAAGCACCGGGTCCCGCAGCTCGACATCGTCATCATCGCGGGCAACCATGATTCGGCGGGACGCCTGGAAGCGCCGGCGCCGTTATTTCAAGTCTTCGACGCCACCGTCGTTGGCGCCGTTACCCGCGATGCCAAAGGTAATATTGAACTCAACCGGTTGATTGCACCGCTTCGCAACCAACAGGGCGACATCGCTGCTTGGTGTCTGGCGATTCCGTTTCTGCGCCCCGGCGATGTTCCCAGGGTAGCCACGGATGGCGATGCCTATTTGGAAGGTGTCCGCCAGCTTTACCAGCAAGCGCTGGATCACGTCCTGGAATGCCGGGAGAGTGGCCAGGCCATTGTCGCCCTGGGTCACTGCCATACCAGCGGCGGCCTGACCTCTGAGGATTCTGAGCGGCGTATTGTGATCGGCGGCGCTGAAGCCTTGCCGGTGGACATTTTCGGTCCGGCCATCGCCTACGTCGCCCTGGGTCATCTGCATCGCGCGCAAAAAGCCGGTGGTCAGGAACGGGTGCGCTACTCGGGTAGTCCGCTGCCGATGTCCTTTACCGAGATTGATTACCTCCATCAGGTCGTGCGTGTCGATCTCGCCGGTGATACGGTGCAAGACATTACCCCTCTTCACGTTCCGCGCCCGGTCGAATTGCTGCGGATTCCCCGGCAACCTGCACCGGTGGATGAAGTGGTGGACCAGTTGCATGCGCTGGATCTCCCCGGCGCGCCGCTCAAGGCGCAACCTTACCTGCAAGTTCGTGTGCAACTGACTGCCCCGGAGCCGGGATTACGCACGAAAATCGAATCCATCCTCGATAAAAAGCCAGTGAGGCTGGCCCGGATTGAAACCACCTATGGCGGCAACACCAGTGGGGCGGATCACCACCGCTATCATTCGCTGGATGAACTGGAACGGTTGCAACCGGAAGACATCTTCAAGAAACTCTATCAGCGGCGCTATCCGGATACCGAACCCGATGCTGCATTACTTGCCGCTTTCACCGAACTGCTGATCGCCACGCCGGAGGCGGAGTCATGAGAATCCTTGCCATTCGCGGCAAGAATCTAGCCTCGCTGGCGGGCGAGTTTGAACTGCATTTTCGCCAACCGCCGTTGAGCGATGCCGGCCTGTTTGCCATCTGCGGACCGACCGGTTCCGGCAAAAGCACCCTGCTCGATGCGCTGTGTCTGGCGCTCTACGATGCTACTCCGCGCCTGACTCGCGCTGCCGGTAAAAGCATCCTGCCTGACATTGGCGAAGACACTATCACCCCGCAGGATTCACGTAATCTATTGCGGCGCGGCGCTGGTGAGGGATTTGCCGAGGTCGATTTCGTGGGGAACGACGGTGTCATCTATCGCGCCCGTTGGAACATCCGCCGCGCCCGCGGCAAGGCCAGCGGTAAGCTGCAAAATACCGAATTGTCGCTGCACCCCCTGGACGGCGGACCACCCATCGGTGGCGTGAAAACCGAAGTCCAAAAGGCGATCCGCGAGCGAGTGGGGCTGTCATTTGAGCAATTCACCCGCGCCGTACTGCTGGCGCAAAACGAGTTCGCGGCCTTTCTGAAAGCCAGCGACAACGAACGGGCGGAACTGCTGGAAACCCTCACCGGCCTGGATACTTACACCGGTATTTCCATCCGCGCCTATGAACGCGCCCGAAACGAACAAAAGGCGCTGGAAGCTTTGCAGATCCAACTCATCGATCAACAACCTCTGGACGATGCAGCCCGCAGCCAGTTGGAACAGACGCTCGCCGCCGCTAAAGCGGAAACTATGGCTCTGGAACAGTACAAAACCGAACTGGAAAACCAACTGCGCTGGCATCGGCAATGGCAATCATTGCAACAACAGGAACAGCAGGCGCGGGACGCTGTTCAGAACACCCATGCTGTGCAACAGGCCGCCGCACCCCGGCAGGAGCAACTGACCCAGGTTGAAGCGGTGCAGGACGCGCGGCCCGTGGTGGAAGCCGTCGACCGCGCTGTCGCTGAAGTCGATCAGTGTCATCAGGTTGTCCAGCGCGCTGAGGAACAACGGGATGAGGCGCAACGCTTTCTACAACAGGCTGAAGCTGCCAAGATGCAAGCCGATCAAGCGGCCGCTGCCGCCGAACAGCAACGCACGGACGCTAGTGACGCTCTCAAACAGGCCCGAGACCTGGATGCTGAAATCAAAACGCTCACGCCCGGCCATGAGAATGCAGCTAAGACCTTGAGTGAAGCCCACCGGGCCGGGGCTGAGGCGCAGAAACGGCTGGCTGACCGGCAGGCCGAACGCAATCGGGTTGCAAAGGCGTTGCAATCCGCCCACGACTGGCTGACGAAGCATCAGCCATTGCATTTTCTGGCGGAGGACTGGCCGCGTTGGGATGTGCTGCTCAAGGATGCCGCGACCCTGCAAAGCAACCTGCGCGAGGCGGAACAGAAAATCGTTTCGAGCCGGCAGCACGCGCAAAAGAAGCGTCAGGAACTTGATAAAGCAACCGCTCAGTGCGCCAAGGTCGAAGCGGCGCTGCAAAAGGCGGAAAGCCGGTTGCAGGCTATTCTGACTGAATTGGGTGGCTTCGATAGCGAAACTCTGGCGGCGCGACGTCAGACCGCACAAACCCGCATCGATCATCTGACAGATGCTGAACGATTATGGAATACCCTCAGCGCCGGACAGACCCAACAAAATAAACTGGAAGATGAAAACCGTGCGCTCCAGGAACAGCTTGCCCAAGCGGAAATTGCCCTGCATCAGCTCAGCGCCGATAAACCCGCCGCCGCCACCCGGCTGGAACAGGCTGAAAAGTTACTGAAAATCGCCGAAGCTGCCAACGCAGAAAGCGTCGAGATGCTACGGGCCAGTCTGGAAATCGGCTCCCCCTGCCCAGTCTGTGGCGCAGTGGATCATCCCTATGCAACCGGCGATGCACCCTCCCGCGCCATACTGGTCAGATTGGAAACTGAGGTTGATGAGTGCCGGAAGACAGCGAAAATATTGGATCGACAGGAAGCCATCCACCAAAACAGCCTCGAAAATAGCCGACGCCGCCTCGCCGGCCTTGCCAAAGAACAGGAAGCGCTGACCGCCACTCAGCAGCGCGACAACGCTGTCTGGAATACTCACCCGCTGGCGGCGGAACTGACCGTCATCACCCCTGATGATCGTTCGATCTGGTTGACTGACCAGCAGCAACTGGCTCGGAACGGTTTAGCCGCCATTGCCCAGCAGGAGAACGCGCAAAGAAAAGCCGCCAAGCAGCGAGACGATGCCCAGACAGTTCGCGACCAAGCCCAGAAACAACATTCTGCGGCGCAGCAGACCCTGCACGCGGCGCAAAACGCTTTTAACGAGGCGACGCAAACTGCCCAGACTGTTCAAGAGCAGCAAGTTGACTGCGCCCGGCAACTGGCGGAACGGCTGGCTGCTTTGGATGCGGCGTTTTCCGGTCACGATTGGCGTCCGCTCTGGCAAAAAGATCCGCTGCAATTCCATGAACAGCGGCGGCAAAAAGTCGACCAGTGGAAGGATCAGCGAAAAAAAACCGAAGAATGGCAGAACCAACTCGGCAAGCTCGATATTGAAATCAGTAGCCATACTGCAATCGTTGCCGACAAAGCCGCGCAACGCCAACGCGCCGCTGATGTGTTCCAAAGTATTGACCACGACCTCCAGGCCCGGCGTCAGCAACGCCAAGCCTTGTTCAATGGGCGAGCCGTTGCCGAGGTGGAAGCGCAACTGGACAAGTCGATTAAAGATGCCCGGTCAAAACTTCAGCAACAGGAGATGGTCGCGCAGAAAGCCGGCCAGACCCAGGCCAGCGCTGAAACCACGCTGAAACAGGAACGGAAAACACTGGCTGAACGCCAGCAGGCAGCGGAACAAGCTACGACGGCCTTGCAGCACTGGATCGCCGATTTCAACGCCCGCCATTCCAATGCCGCACTGGATACCGCAACCCTCCGTGCTCTATTGGTCCGCGACAGCGCTTGGATAAAACAAGAGCGGGGGGCGCTACAGGGATTGACCGATGCCGTTACCCATGCCGAGGCTATCTTCAAGGAACGCCAAGCGCAACGGGAGGTGCATGAACAGCAACGCGCCAGCCCGGATTCTGAGGAAGCGGTGCAGGACGCGCGGCAAAAGACAATCATTGCCTTGGAAGCGGCGCAAGATCGTCGTAAGGAAGCCGAACTCAATCGGCGTCAGGACGATGAACGCCGCGGCAAAACAAAGGACTTACAGGAGCGCATTGTCAAACAGGGGAACAGCACCCGGATTTGGAATCAATTGAACGACCTGATCGGTTCTGCCGATGGCAAAAAATTCCGCAACCATGCGCAGCAATTCACCCTGGACGTGCTGCTTGGTTACGCCAACCAGCATCTGGCCGACGTTGCGCGCCGCTACCGGCTTGAGCGAGTCCCGGATACCTTGGCGCTGATGGTGGTCGATCAGGACATGGGCGATGAAGTCCGTTCGGTGCATTCCCTGTCCGGCGGTGAATCGTTCTTGGTTTCCCTGGCGCTGGCGCTGGGCCTGGCGTCGCTGTCCTCGAACCGGGTGCGGGTCGAATCCCTGTTTATCGACGAAGGCTTCGGCAGTCTGGATGCGGATACGCTACGGGTGGCGATGGAGGCGCTGGATCGCCTGCAAGCCCAGGGCCGCAAGGTCGGCGTGATTTCACATGTCCAGGAGATGACCGAACGGATCGGCGTGCAAATCCATGTCCAGCGCCAGCCGGGAGGACAAAGCCGGGTTGAGGTGCGGGGTAGTTAAAATACCGTGTCTGTCAGCATCGCTCCATAGACAAACAACAACGCTACCCCTGCCCCCAGACATTTCAGCACATACCCCCGGTTCCAGTACAGAAAGGCGTAGCCGTCGATGCCGTAGCGGCCCTGCATCATCAGATGCAGCCCCGACAACGGATTAGCCGGTACGCCAATCGCCCAGGCCATCAGTAACGTGATCGCCAGTAGATCCGGTTCGGGGTGCAGTGGCGCCAGCCACACGCCAAAAGCAGCGATGGTGATGACGGGATGTACCCCCAAAGCAGCGACGCCGACCATCGCGATCAAGATCAACCCCGCCTGCGGCGCGCCGAACTGGTCGAATGGCAACCAGTCACGCAGCAAATGACTCAGGCTGGTCAATCCTGCTGCTAACACCCCAGCGGCGAGAAACAACGCCAGTTCGTTGACCGTACTGGCCAGACCGTGCCCGATATGCGCTTTGAGCGAAATCCAAGCGCCGTGTCTCTGTTGTGCAGTCAGAATGGCGATTGTCAGCAAGGGCGCGCTCAAGGCGATGATCGCCAGGATCGACCAATGAGGAATGAGTGTGTGTAGGGTCAGCACGATGACAACCAGTAAACCGGGAATCCACAAGGCGCTGAAATTCATCGGATAGCCGATGAAAGGCGCACCTAAGGTGGGATCTTCAGGATCGATCTCCCGGACGGTCAGCCATAACGCCAGTGCTGCCATGGGTAATCCGGCCAGTACCACGATGCTGAGTCGCGCACCCGGCGCGTAAGTCAGAGCCGCCGCCATCGCCGAGAAGAACGGTGACCAAAACGCGGCGGCGGCGAAACCTCGGCTCAAGGCCAGCGCCCGGCGTTTGCCCAAGCGCCCGCGCGTGGTCATGCGATCACCCAGGATCACCACCGTGGATAAGTTGATCACAGCCCCAAACAGATGCACGCCAATTAGAGTCCGCCACAAGGCTTTTCGTCCGCGTGGCAGTGGAGCATCACGATTTGCCGCTTCCGGGCGGGTGACCAGCCGCAGGAACGACACTGCCGCCAGCAAGCTGACCAATCCCTGATTGCCCGCCAGCAGCTTCGTCACGTTCAACGGTGCCCCGTGAAGCTCACCCCATAATACCCCAGCCAGTCCTAGGCCGATCAGCCAAGCACTCTGGAGATGTTGCCGCCGGGCCAGCCGGTCACTGAGTAGCAGAGCTGCAACCCAGCCCAGTATCCCAGCGGGCAGCAGCGAAATTCCCGGTATGACCGAGGCCATGATCATCAAAGTGAGCAACCCGCCGGCCAATGCATCGCGATGAGGAGGCAACCGGGCGGGCAACCGAAGGCGCTGTCGAATCATGGTCACAGTGTGGCTGAATAGGCGAGGTTTTGCTTTGACGCGGGTATGGGTATTTTCACTATACGATATGTGTCATTATCCATTGAAATTTGACGGGCGCAGGGATCCGGCACGACCATCGATAGGTATCGTTATGGCAGATGGGCAAAAATCGCAACTTCTCGCGGAAGTGACTGCCTTGCAGCAACGGTTAGCGAAGCTGGAGGCCTCCTTACCCGCCTCGGCGAGTGATGTTTTACACGAAGCGGCTGAAGCTTTAGCACTCAATCAACTGAACGAAGAACGGCTTAATTCGCTGCTGACGCTTAGCGAACAGGCTCATCATCTGACGGAGCAGGATATTATCAGCCTGGGATTGGAAGAGGCGGTACGGTTAACCCAGAGCTGGATCGGCTATCTCCACTTTATCAACGACGACCAGCAAACGTTGCAATTGTTCGCGTGGTCACGGGAAACGTTCAAGACCTGCACTGCCGCGCCAGATCATCACTACGCCATTGAAATGGCTGGAGTTTGGGCTGACTGCGCCCGAAAGCGGCAGCCAGTCATTCACAACGACTATCAGAATTTGCCCAATAAACATGGCTATCCACCGGGGCACTCCCATCTGATCCGGCACATGAGCGTACCGGTGATCGAGCAGGACAAAGTGCGGATGATCATCGGGGTCGGTAACAAACCGGACGACTACGACGAAACCGATGCGAGGCAATTGCTGCTGATTGCCCGCCATATCTGGAAGATCATCTGCCGCCACCGTATTGAGGCGCGTACCCAACGGCTGAATCGTTTTTATGCCACCCTAAACCAAGTCAACAAAGCGCTGACCCGTGTTCAGGATCGCAAGCAACTGTTTCATGAATTGCATCGCATCACCAGTGATTGCGAATTGTTCACAGCCGTCTGGATCGGGTTGCTTGACGCTGAGACTGGCCGGATGACCGTCGTGGCAGGCGGCCTGGACCCAGCGCTGGGGATGCCTTGCCCTGAATTGGCGATGACTGAATGCTGCGTTATCGGCGATGCATTGCGGCGCGGTGTGCCGCTGCTCTGCACCGATTTGCAGAACGGAACAACCATCCGGAGCTGCGGGCAAATGGCACAACAGGCGGATATCCATGCCAGCATAGCGTTGCCGATCCTGGAACAAGGGCAGGCGATCGGAGTGTTCGTAGCCTATGCCAGTGAAATTGGTTTTTTCGACGAAGCATTGATCAATCTGCTGCGGGAGATGATGGACGATATCTCCTTCGGTCTGGATGCCCTGATATCTTGACGTTAGCTCTGACCTATCCAGGGGTGATAGTGGAAATACAGCAGCAGCAGACTGCCGAATACGATCCGATACCAGGCAAAGGGGGCAAAGCTGTGCTGGCCCACATACGCCAGCAGGAAGCGCACCACGGCCAGCCCGCCCAGAAAGGCGGCAACGAAACCGGTTGCGAACATCGGCACATCCGTCAAAGTCAAATGGCCCCATTCTTTCAAAAGGCTGTAAAAGGTTGCCGCGAACATGGTCGGAATCGCTAGAAAGAAGGAGAATTCGGTTGCTGCAAACCGCGATAATCCGCCTAGCATCCCGCCCATAATGGTGGCCCCTGACCGTGACACTCCTGGAAACAACGCCAGACTCTGGGCGATGCCAACTACCAAGGCGTCTTTCCAGGACATGTCATCCACAGCTTGCACCTGATTGGCGTTTGCATAACGTTCGATCAGCAGAATTGCAATGCCGCCGGCGACCAACGCACCGGCAACCGTGACCGGGTTGAAAAGATAGTGCGTAATATGTTTGTGCAATAGTAACCCCAGCCCTGCTGCCGGCACGAATGCAATCATCAAATTCAGTACTAACTGCTGAGCATTGCGGTCTCTGCCCAGGTTCAAAGCGATGTTGAGTAACCGTTCACGGTAAATCCAAACGACCGCCAAAATAGCGCCAAGCTGGATGAAGATTTCAAAAGTCTCGGCGCGTGGCCCGGTAAAATTCAGAAAATCCCCTACAATGATAAGGTGACCGGTGCTGGAGATAGGGAGGAATTCCGAAGCGGCTTCCACTAAACCCAGAACCAGCGCTTTAAGAATGAATAGAATGTCCAAATGTACTCCTTCAGACCTTGGCCCAAAAAAACAGGTATCTTAGCAGTTCACTATCGAATCCACGACGTCACTGAAAAACGGTGCTTACCTTCGCATTCTTTCATTCAAATCCGCTATTGGGCCAAACTTATTGAGTTTGTATTATTCGACGCACGGGTAGCTTATTGGGAAAATTGATCATGAATCACAAGCATTTGTTTTTCATGTTTTTTATAGCGGCATTTTTGACGCTGGATGGTATTGCCCAAGCCCAGGAGGTCTACAAGTGGACTGATGCTAGCGGACAGGTGCATTACAGTCATAACAAACCAGAGGCGGCAGATCAGGTGCAGACGCTTGATATCCCGCCATCATCGCCAATGGATCGGTCCAGCACTGATGTGGATGCCGAAGTTGCACGCCTTAACGCCCTGTCCGGACAAATGGCCCGTGCGCGTGAAGAAGCGGAAAAAGCCCGTCAGGAACAAGCGATTCGTGACTTGGAGCAGCAGAATAAGGCATTGGAAAATAAATTATTGAATCAGCAAGTTCAACAAAAACAGCCGCCGTCGAGTGATGATAACGGCCGTGTGATCAGCGGCTATCCGCCAGTTTATCCGTATCCTTGGCCCTATCCACCTTATTATCCATCGCCTTATCCACCCGGACCGCCGCGTCCACCGCACCATCAGCCTTGTCAGCCGCCGGCCTGTCAGCCGTCCATGCCGCCCCCGAAGCCGGCACCCCCTCTAGCCAAGCCCAATCCACCTTTTAATCCATCCCCGGCGGGTCTTGCTCCAACGACCCAGAGCGTGTTCCGGGGACGGTAAATAGGGGAAACGATCATGCCGGTCTGGGCCAAAGTCTTTCTGCTACTGGGCTGTGTGGGCATGTTATTCGCAGTTGCGATGGGAGCGTTCGGTGCACATGCCTTGAAAAAGATGCTAGCGCCGGATCTCATGGCGGTTTACGAAACTGCCGTCCACTATCATGTTTATCATGCTCTCGGGTTGCTAGCCGTGGGTCTATTGACGTGGCGTCTACCAGAATCAATAGCGCTGCGTGGGTCAGGTCTTTTGATGACCGGCGGCCTGCTGTTGTTTTCAGGCAGCTTGTATGCTTTGGCGCTGAGCGGTATTCGCTGGCTAGGCGCTATTACGCCCATTGGCGGCGTGGCGTTTCTGGCAGCTTGGTTATTGCTGGCTATCGCAATTGTTCGAGCAAATTAATTTACTGGAAAAGGAGCATCGCGTCGTGAGCGGCGTGGTCAACGATGAGACTCTGTGGAGTAGTTGAGCATGGAAAAGACATATGCCTTGGGATTTGATGTTTATGGCACGCTGGTGGACCCGCTGGCGTTGGCCGAACCGCTGCGCGCTTTGGCCGGTGAGCAGGCGATTCAATTCGCTAGTGTATGGCGAACCAAGCAACTGGAATATTCGTTCCGGCGTGGTCTGATGCGACGGTATGCTGATTTTGATGTCTGCACCCGGCAAGCGTTGCGCTACACCCAGCAGACCCTGTGCTGCGAGCTTCCGGAATCTGACCAGGATCGATTGCTAGAAGCCTATCTTTATCTGCCAATGTTTCCGGAAGTTGCCGTAAGCTTGGCTACGCTCAAAGCGCAAGGGTTACGCTTAGTGGCGTTCTCAAATGGCGTGGAGGCCAGCATTCGAGCGTTGTTGACCAATGCTGGCGTGTTGCCTTTGCTGGAGGATGTGGTCAGCGTGGACGACTTACGCACCTTCAAACCCGATCCGGAAGTCTACGCCTATCTGGCCCGGAGGACGGGACAGGCACCGAACGAAACCTGGCTCGTATCCAGCAATGCCTGGGATGTGATTGGCGCGAAGGCTGCGGGTCTGCGCGCCGTTTGGGTCAAACGCCAGTCAGATATGGTGTTTGATCCCTGGGAAGTCGAACCGGATATTGTGGTGAGCAGTCTGGATGAGTTACCGGCCCGGTTCGCCAAGCTATTGGAATAGCTATCAGACTCCTATTCGGGTGACAGGTGACAGGTGACAGGTCTCTTTAGAAAGTTAACCTTGAGTCCAGACTAGGATGCGGTTGTTTACCGGCATGGCATAATCATGCAACAGGCGCAATCCGTTAGCGCTGGCCAGTTGGTCAAGATCAGCAAAGTCGCGAATACCGCTATCAGGGTCGCGCATTCGTAGCCAGCTATCGAACCCGGCGTTGCTGGCGCTGGTGTAATGACCGTTGTAGTTGAAGGGTCCATACAAGCAAAAGACCCCACCGCCGCCAGATTCCAGGAGTTGACCTGCACCTCGGAACAGGCATTCTACCATCGGCCAGGCCATGATATGCGTGGTGTTTGCCGAAAACACGCCAACCGCGTGTGCAACCGGCCATGGGTTGTGACAAACATCCAGTTCCAGCGGTGAACGCAAATTTGGTAGATTCGCCTCAGTAATCCAGAGATGGATACCCAGGAGGTGCGCGGCTACATCGGTTGGTTGCCAGATGAGATGCGGCAATTGCCGGGCGAAGTGGACGGCATGCTGGCCGGTGCCAGCGCCAATTTCTAGAATCAGGCCCGGTTCAGTGAAAACCTCGCGAAGTACCGCAAGAATGGGTTCCCGGTTCTGTTCACAAGCTTCCGAATAAGGTTTCGTGGGAATGGTCATGGCGAGCTGCCCGGTGGCTGACCGGAGCAAAATGACGCGCCGGCCAGCCTAACCGTGTTGGAACCGGTTTATGGTTCAGATGATGAATGGCACCAGGATTAGTGACACGATGGATAGTAACTTAACCAGGATATTCATCGCTGGACCGCTGGTATCCTTGAAAGGATCGCCTACAGTATCGCCGATCACTGCGGCTGCATGCGCGTCGCTGCCCTTGCGTTCGCCTTCCAGCTTACCGGCCTCGATCGCTTTCTTGGCGTTATCCCATGCACCACCGGCGTTGGACATTAATAACGCCATAGTCATACCGGTGAGCAAAGCGCCTAGTAACATACCGCCTAGCGCTACTGGTCCGAAGAAGAAGCCGACAATGACCGGTGAGATGATAGCGAGCACTCCTGGTGGGATCATCTCTCGCAATGCAGCGTCGGTGGAAATCATCACGCAGCGCGCAGTATCCGGCTTGGCGGTGCCTTGCAGCAAACCAGGAATTTCGCGGAATTGACGGCGAATCTCAGTTACCATCTCCATGGCCGCCCGGCCCACCGAACTCATGGTCATGGCCGCTGCGAGCAGGATTACCATGCTACCCAGCAGTGCGCCGATGATGACCTGGGGATCAGTGATTTCCATGGGCATAGGTTGGCCCATCTTTAATTCGACGGCCTGCTTATAGGAGACGAACAGCGCCAAGGCGGTCAACGCTGCCGAGCCGATGGCGAAACCCTTGCCAGTGGCAGCGGTGGTATTGCCGATGGCGTCCAGTTCATCGGTGATCGCTCGCACTTCCGGCGGTTGATGGGACATCTCGGCGATACCGCCGGCATTGTCGGAGATCGGGCCGGATGCGTCGATGGTCATAGTCACGCCAGCAGTGGCGAGCATGCCGACGGCGGCAATGGCGATCCCGTATTGGCCAGCGGTCTGGTGGGCCACGAAAATCGTCAATACGATGATCAGTATTGGCACTGCACAGCTTTCCAGGCCCACGGCCAATCCAGTGATGATATTGGTTGCCGGGCCAGTCTTGCAGGACTGGGCGATCCGTGTGACCGGCTTGGATGAAGTGTAGTACCAAGCGGCCCGGCCAATAGCCACGCCTGCTAAATTTCCAGCCAGAATAGCGAAGAATAGCGGCCAGCCATAGCCAAACACCAGCATAGTCAACAGGGTCAGCACCAGGAACACCACCGCAGCGCTGGTTTCGGAGATCGCCAGCGCCTGCTCCGGTCCATGCTTCTTGAACATGTTCATGCCGTAAATGCCAACCAGTGAAGATAACAAGCCAATCACTGCCAGCGTTAACGGCAGCGCTAGCAACATGGAGCGGCTGACATCGTCGCCGAAATATTGAGTCAATTCAGCGGTTGTGATGGTTGCCGCAAGGGTAATCGAGGCGACCATCGCTCCGACGTAAGATTCAAAGATATCGGCGCCCATGCCGGCAATGTCGCCGACGTTGTCGCCCACATTGTCAGCGATCACGCCTGGATTACGCGGATCGTCCTCGGGGATGCCAGCCTCGACTTTGCCGACCAGGTCCGAGCCGACATCCGCGGCCTTGGTGAAAATGCCGCCGCCGACCCGGGCAAACAACGCAATGGATGAAGCGCCCATCGAAAAGCCCCAGACCACGGATATTGAGTGTGGATCGACTGCGAGACTGGAAGCCAGGCCGCTATAAAGCAGACCTAACCCCAGTAACCCGAAGCTGGCGACCGCCAGACCCATCACCGCACCGCCGTCGAATGCGACCAGCAATGCCTGTCCAGCGCCATGCTCCCGCGCGGCCGCCGTAACGCGGACATTGGCCTTGGTCGCGGCGTACATCCCGATCAGACCGGCCAGCCCCGACGTCACCGCTCCCAGCAGGAAGGCTAGACTGGTGCCGAAGCCGTATTGGACCGACAGTAGAATAGCGATCACCAGGGCAAAAATGGCAATCTTGAAATACTGTGCCTTTAAATAGGTCATTGCCCCCAGGTGAATCTCATCGGAGATTGCGGTCATCACCGCATCACCGGTGGATTGGCGGACGATTCCTTTGTAGAGCATCATAGCGGCAGCCAGCCCGAGCAAGCCCGCCAGTAGTGATATGATTCCCAAGACCATAGAGTTCTCCAGGAGATAGTCGGATTTCAGCGCCGTTTACCCATATAGACGGCATTGCAGTGGTGGCCGGTCACCGATGTAGCGACTAAGGCCAGCAAAAAACACGCCCTTTGTCCAACATGCCGCAATCATCAAAGTCAGCCCGTTAGTACACCCGGATACGGATGGTCGGATTGCAAATCAATCTGGCTGGACGATGAGATTTAACGGCACAAAATGATGAACAAGATGGAGCTCAAAAGCGCATGATCATGGGCAGGTTGCACCCAATTGATTAATAATACCTTACTGAGGCGTCGCGAAACGGACAATTCTCGGGTATCCCGTGGAGGAAGTCTGAAACCGGGCGGGCGCCGCGATGATCGCGTTGCATCCCGTGACCCTGCCTTAGAATAAGGCAGAGAACGCTCTTTTA
Source organism: Proteobacteria bacterium UBA2383 (assembly GCA_002343485.1). Lineage (GTDB taxonomy): Bacteria > Pseudomonadota > Gammaproteobacteria > Competibacterales > Competibacteraceae > UBA2383. The sequence goes on along the minus strand of DDST01000015.1, from coordinate 51,308 downwards.
TGGAACATCACCAGGAGAGACCCAAAGATGAAGTGTAAACATTACATGGTGTCCGCGCCGACTTATGTGCTTGATACTGCGCCGCTATCGGAGGCTGTGTCGCTCATGATTCGCAAACACATGCAGGATCTGATGGTGGTCAACGACCGGCTTGAATTTATCGGGACGATTAATTCGTTTATGTTCTCCAAGATGCTGTTGCCTCCCAATCCACAGCTTCCGGACGATGCGGAGAATGAGTCTGCTGAGGATGTTGATAACCGGCTGATTCCTCATTTGCACTGCAAGGTGGGCGATTTCGCAGCCCCTCACCCAGTGGTTGAGCCGGAAGCGCCATTGTCGGATGCACTACGGTTATTGTCGGAGGGGTATATCCGGCTGCCGGTGGTAGATGCGGATCGCAAGTTGGTCGGTTCTCTGTCCTCGCTCACCATTCTCCGGCGATTCCGGTTCTAGCCCGCTTTCAAAGCGGGCTGCCGGTCTTTAAAGCCGGCTGGAAGCCGGCACCATCTCGCTGATTTGTGCCTTGAATGATTGAACTGGTTGCCGTTAGTAAGATTTTCCATCAGGATCAGCCCAACGAGTGCCGGGCGCTGCATGAGATCAGTCTAACTGTGGATCGCGGCGGTATCACTGTATTCAAGGGACCCAGTGGTTCTGGTAAAACCACGTTGCTGACCGTGGTTGGGGGGTTGGCGCGACCGACGAGCGGGCGGATTACCCTGGATGGACGCTTGCTTTCCAACCTGCCGGAGCGCTTTTTGACCGAGGTCCGGAGGCATCACTTCGGCTTCGTATTTCAGCAATTCAACCTGATCCGGGGCTTGAGTGTTCTGGAGAACGTGATGCTGCCCGCCTATCCGCTGGGCCGGCCTTACCCGGAACTGGTTAAAGCGGCGCGCGCGTTGTTAGATCGCTTCGGGTTGGGCGAAAAAGCCACCAGCCGGGTTGAATGGCTGTCCGGTGGCGAGGCGCAACGCACCGCCCTGGCGCGCGCCCTGATCAATAATCCGGCAACGGTGATTGCTGACGAGCCAACCGCAAATCTTGACAGTGCGCTGTCGCAGGAAGTATTGGCGCTATTCGATACGCTGGCCGTTCAGGGCCGCACCGTGTTGATCAGCAGCCACGATCCCTTGGTGTTTGCCGCGAGTTGCGTTAATCGGGTTATCGAATTGCACGATGGGCGATTGGTGGCCGATTCGATGATGTGACCTCCAACGCAGGTGTCTTGGCACATAGGCTCTGGCTCAGGAGGTTGATCTGCGGCTCGCCAGCCAATCGCGAACGGCGGGGCCGGTGCCAATGGTCCAGGGTTTTAACCGCTCGACCGGTACCCGTTTGATGCCGGCCAGCTCCTCACCAAGCTGGATTTCACCGCTGGCCGGCACATGGAAGGCTAGCAACAACTGATTCATCTCGAAGAAAGGGTAATAGCCAATAAAGTGTGCAGTTTTGGCGTTCAGGCCCAGTTCTTCCTGTACTTCGCGCAGCACGGCTGCATCGGGTGTTTCGCCTTTTTCCAAAAAGCCGGTAATCAGGCCGAACATCTTCTCTGGCCAGCCGTGGTTGCGGGCCAGAATCACCGCACCGTCCACTTCGACGATAGCCGCGACCACTGGGATCGGATTATCCCAGTGGATATAAGAGCAGTCAGGTCCGCTACAGCGTTGCCGGGCCTGACCAGCCACTTCCGTAGTTTGCAATGGATTGCCGCATTGGGGACAAAAGTGGATTTGCATAGTGGGGGACCCATCCTGTCGTGGTGAATGTGCTTTTATTAGCGGCAGCAGCGCCGGTGCGATTCTGTTGAGATCATGATCTATAATTTTACTACGGCAGCCGCTACCGCTGCCGTTTTGATTTTGGAGAACGGCTTGCGAACGGTTCGTCCCGGAAAGGCGTACCTTCCGCAAGCCGGTTTGCAACCATTGAGCATAACCGGTCATCCGGCTTTGCAGCGAAATCCTTATAATGAAAACACGCCATTTTCTCAGCTTGTTTGACCTAACGCCGGCGGAATTGCAGCAGATCCTGCGGCGCGCTCATGAACTCAAGATGTTGCGCCAGCGTGGAGAATACTACGCGCCGTTTCCGGGTAAAGTATTGGGCATGATCTTTGAGAAAGCATCGACGCGCACCCGGGTCTCCTTCGAGGCGGGCATAGCGCAGCTTGGCGGCAGTGCAATTTTCCTGTCGCCGCGCGATACTCAACTGGGTCGAGGTGAACCGGTCGAGGATACCGCCCGGGTGCTGTCGAGCATGGTCGACCTGATGATGATCCGCACCTTTGCGCATGCCAGTATTGAGCGGTTTGCTGAATACTCGACTGTGCCGGTGATCAATGGATTGACCGATTACAATCACCCCTGCCAATTGTTGGCGGATCTGCAAACGTTCATCGAACAACGCGGGGGGATTCAGGGTCGAACCGTGGCTTGGATTGGCGACGGTAATAATATGTGTAACAGTTATCTCAGTGCCGCTTGTCAATGTGATTTTCAGCTGCGCATTGCGGTTCCGCCGGGTTATGAGCCAGATGCTGAATTGCTGCAACGCGCCGCGGGGCGGGTGGTTTTGTTGCGCGATCCATTGCTTGCAGCGCGCGATGCCGATTTGGTGACGACCGATGTGTGGTCGAGCATGGGCAAGGAAGAGCAGCAACAGCGGCGGCAGCGCGATTTTTCACCGTATCAGGTGACCGCTGAAATCATGGCTCAAGCTAAGCCCGATGCCCTTTTTCTGCATTGTCTACCCGCCCATCGAGGCGAAGAAGTCAGCGCTGAGGTCATCGACGGACCGCAAAGCCGGGTATGGGATCAGGCCGAGAACCGTTTGCATGCCCAAAAGGCGCTGATGGAATTTCTGCTGCTGGGCGAGAATGCGCCTGCTTGATGATTTGACAGAAACCCGTCAAATCCAGCTTTCCCCTCTTTCGATAAAGAGAGGTGGCACGTAGCCCCAAGGTGGTTTGAACATGGTGAGTACCATTGATGAAAGACTATGCGCTGATCCTGGTCGGAACGATCCTGGTCAATAATTTTGTGTTAGTGAAGTTTCTGGGGCTGTGTCCGTTCATGGGCGTATCCCGCAAGCTGGAAACCGCCTTGGGTATGGGGCTGGCAACGACTTTCGTGCTGACGTTGTCGTCCATCTGCGCCTATCTCAGCGATGCATATCTGCTAGCGCCGCTGGGATTGGAGTATCTGCGAACCATCGCCTTTATTTTGGTGATTGCTGTGGTCGTCCAATTTACCGAGATGGTGGTGCATAAGACCAGTCCGCTTCTCTATCAGGTGCTGGGAATTTATTTGCCGCTGATCACCACCAACTGCGCAGTGTTAGGTGTTGCTCTGCTTAACGTGCAGACCCGGCATGGCCTCGTCGAATCCGGCTTGTACGGCTTTGGCGCAGCGGCCGGTTTTTCATTGGTGATGGTGTTGTTTGCGGCCATGCGCGAGCGCATCGTAGTAGCGGATGTGCCGATACCGTTTCGTGGAGCGGCGATCACGCTGGTGACTGCCGGGCTGATGTCATTGGCGTTTATGGGTTTTGCCGGTTTGGTCAGAGGTTGATGAGAGATGATTGCCGCAATTGTGGTGCTGAGTGTAATGGCCGGCGTTTCCGGCTTGTTATTGGGTTTTGCTGCCGTCCGCTTTAAGGTGGAAGGCGACCCGATTGTTGACAAAATTGACGCCATTTTACCGCAAACCCAATGCGGGCAATGCGGCTATCCGGGGTGCCGGCCCTATGCGGAAGCCATCGCCGCTGGCGAAGCGGACATCAATCAATGCCCACCGGGCGGTGAAAACGGCGTCACCGCCTTGGCCGATCTATTGGGCCGCGATCCCAAGCCGCTCAACGCCGAGCATGGGGTTGTGAAACCGAAAATGGTGGCGGTGATCGACGAGCAGAATTGCATCGGTTGCACCTTGTGCATCCAAGCCTGTCCGGTGGACGCTATTCTTGGCGCGGCCAAGCACATGCATACCGTGATTGCCAGCGAGTGTACCGGTTGCGAATTGTGCATCGCTCCCTGTCCGGTGGACTGCATTGACATGATTCCGGTCGCGCAGACGATCACTACCTGGAAATGGACTTATCCTGCCGTGACCGCTAAAGCTGCCGCATGAGCCGCTTGTATCCCTTTCACGGCGGGTTGAAAACCGTTCGCCATAAAACAGAATCCAATCAATGGCCGATCCAGCGTGCTGCCTTGCCGCACCGGCTGACCGTGCCGTTGCGTCAGCACATTGGCGCCATTGCCAAATCGCTGGTGCAGGCCGGCGACCGGGTGCTAAAAGGGCAGATGATCGGCCAAGCGGATGGCTACATCAGCGCCGCTGTCCATGCCCCGACTTCCGGGATGGTAGCGGCGGTGGAGACCTGTCCCGTGCCGCATCCCTCGGGGTTGCCCGACCTGTGCGTGGTCATCGACAGCGACGGTGAGGAGTGCTGGGTTGAGCATCAGCCGGTGGATTATCGCGCATTGCATCCCAGCGAATTACGCAATGTCTTGCGTAACGCGGGTATCGTCGGCTTGGGCGGGGCGGCGTTTCCCAGTGCAGTCAAGCTCAATCTCAGCGGGCAGTGCGAACATCTCGATACCTTGATCCTGAATGGCGCTGAATGCGAGCCGTGGATCACCTGTGATGACCGGTTGATGCGCGAGCGAGCAACCGGCATCGTCGCTGGGTTGCAGGTTATGACCCACCTGCTCGAACCCCGCGAAGTGCTGATTGGCATTGAGGACGACAAGCCGGAAGCCATCGCCGCTATGGCCGAAGCCTGCGTAGGAACCGGCTATCAAGTCCGGCCCATACCGACCCGTTATCCCAGCGGTAGCGTCAAACAACTGGTTAAGCTGTTGACCGGAAAAGAAACACCGGTTGAGGGCTTGCCGGTCGATGTCGGGGTGCAGTGCTTCAACGCCGCGACGGCGTACACCGTGCATCGCGCTATTGATCATGGCGAGCCGGTCATTTCACGGGTGGTGACGGTGACCGGTCATGTGAGCCAGCCCGGTAATTTCGAAGCGCTGCTCGGTACATCGTTTGCGGATTTGGTCGAGCAATGCGGCGGTTATCGGGAGGGGGTAGAGCGATTGATCATGGGCGGACCAATGATGGGTTTTGCCCTGCACAGTGACGAGGTTCCGCTGACCAAGGCCGCCAACTGCATTCTAGCGGCCAGCGCCGCGGAACTGACCCCGGCGCAGCCGGTGATGCCCTGCATTCGTTGCGGTGCCTGCGTGGATGTGTGCCCTGCGAATCTGCTCCCTCAGCAATTGTATTGGCATGCCCGCGCCAAAGAATTCGACAAGGCACAGGATTATCATCTATTTAGTTGCATCGAGTGTGGCTGCTGTAGCTACGTCTGCCCCAGCCATATCCCCTTGGTACAGTATTACCGCTATGCCAAGAATGAAATCTGGGCGCAGGAAAAGGAAAAGCAGAAGGCCGAGTTAGCCCGGCAACGCCATCAGGCCCGGTTGGAGCGGCTGGAGCGTGAAAAGCAAGAGCGTGAAGCCAAACTGAGGCAAAAGGCGCCTGCCAAAACGATCAAGGCGACGAAAGCCAGTGAAGCGGGTATCAAGCTAGACATCGAAGCGGCGGTGGCGCATGCCAAGCCGCACCCCCCGTCCTCAATCTCCTCCCACGCAGAGGAGGGAGAGTCTATCACTGACTATTCTGCGAGAACTCCTGCGCTCCCTGTAGAGGGTGGGAGCCGGGGATCTGAACCGCTATCCAGCAAGCAGGACGCCTAAACATCATGCGTTTTAAGATCGTTACGTCTCCACACATTTCACAGGATGTGAGCGTTGGCCAGATTATGCGCCGCGTGCTGTATGCAATGATTCCCGGCATTGCGGCGCTTACTGGGTTCTTCGGCTGGGGTATTCTCATTAATCTGGTGATCGCGACTGTCGTTGCGCTGCTGGCGGAAACGGTGATGTTGACAGTACGTGGCCGGCCGTTGGCGTTGCATCTTAGCGACTTCAGCGCCGTGGTCACTGCCTGGCTGTTGGCGGTGGCGCTGCCGCCGCTGGCGCCGTGGTGGCTGACGGCGCTGGGTATCTTCTCAGCTATCGTCGTTGCTAAGCATTTGTACGGAGGGCTGGGCTATAACCCGTTCAATCCGGCGATGGCCGGTTATGTGGTGTTGCTGATTTCCTTCCCCCGCGAGATGAGTACTTGGTTGATCCCGCATGGTCTGGACCAGCCGCATGCCTTGAGCTTTCTGGACGCATTGCGGGCGATTTTCAGCAGCGAGTGGCCGGCGCGATTTACCCTGGATGCCTTGACGGGCGCTACCCCATTGGATGCGTTGCGTACCCAGATTGGGTTGGGATTGACCGTGACCGAAATTCGCAACAGCCCCATATTTGGCATCGTCGCGGGTCAAGGTTGGGAATGGGCAGCGCTAGGCTTCCTGGCGGGCGGGTTGTGGCTGGTTTACACCCGGACGGCAGATTGGCGGATTCCAGCCGGGATGCTGGGCGGGCTGGCGATAATCGCCACGATATTCTATCTAGCCGATCCACAACATTATGCCCCGCCGTGGTTTCACGTCTGGAGCGGCGCGGCGATTTTCGGCGCCTTTTTCATTGCCACCGACCCGGTCACCGCCAGCACCACTTCGCGTGGCCGGCTGATCTATGGAGCGGGTATCGGTATCCTGGTGTACATCATTCGCGGCTTTGGCGGCTATCCCGATGGCGTTGCTTTTTCAGTATTACTTATGAACATTGCTGCGCCGGCGATTGACCTTTACACCCAGCCCCGGGTGTTCGGAGCCCGGCGCGGATGAAGAAGATTGCGCGCAGTATGGGCATTGCCGCTCTGATTTTGACGGGGTTTGCCGTTGTTGGCACGGGATTAGTGGCCGTGACTTACAGCGGGACCAAGAACATTATTGCCGAGGCGCAACGAACGGCGCTGGAGGCCAGTCTCAATCAACTGGTGCCAGCGGATCGCTACGACAACCGGGTGACGGAAGACCGTATTGAAGCCGTTGCGCCGGAGTGGCTGGGGACCGATCAGCCCGTCACGATTTACCGGGCGCGCAAAAATGGTCAACCGGTCGCACTATTTGCCACGCCCACTGCGCCGGATGGCTACAGCGGCCCCATTCAACTGCTGATCGGCGTGTATGCCGACGGAACGCTGGCCGGAGTGCGGGTGCTGGCCCATAAGGAAACGCCGGGCTTGGGCGATGGTATTGAGGCGCGGCGTTCGCCGTGGATTCTGGCGTTTACCGGCAAGTCGCTGACCGATCCCCCCCAGGAGCAGTGGAAGGTAAAGAGGGATGGTGGCGCGTTCGATCAACTGACTGGAGCGACCATTACGCCACGAGCGGTGGTCAAGGCGGTTCGGCGATTTCTGGAGTATGTCCAGAAGCATCAGGAGCAATTGTTTGCTCCGGCGGCAGGCGTGAAGTGAGGAACAGCTATGAACGAAACCGGCTACTTGAAAATCCTTAAAGACGGTGTTTGGACCCAGAATACCGGATTTGTAGCCTTGCTGGGGTTATGTCCCTTGCTGGCGGTGTCCAATTCCGTGGTCAATGGACTGGGGCTGGGGTTGGCGACGCTGCTGGTGCTACTCATTTCTAACGTCGCGGTATCGCTGATCCGCAATCTAGTGCGGCCCGAGGTACGGATTCCGGTGTTTGTATTGGTGATCGCCTGCGTGGTGACTGCGGTGGAACTGGCGATGCATGCTTTCCTGCCGGGTCTGTACACCGTGCTGGGCATATTCATTCCATTGATTGTCACTAATTGCTGTGTGATTGGTCGCGCTGAGGCGTTTGCTTTCAAGCACAAAGTTGCTAAGTCAGCAGTGGACGGGATCGCAACAGGTCTGGGATTTATGCTGGCGCTGACTCTGTTGGGGGCAGTGCGCGAAGTGGTGGGGCAGGGGACGCTCTTCAGTCAGGCCGATTTGCTGTTTGGCGAGCTTGGCAAGGGGTTAACGTTGCATCTGGCCGATAACTATCGCGGCTTTCTGCTGGCGATTTTGCCGCCGGGCGCATTCATTGGTTTGGGTTGCCTGATCGCGCTTAAAAATATCATTGACTCGCGCATCCAGCATCGCGCCACTGCGCAGCCAGCGACAGTGCTAATCGAAGCCAAATCTTGAATTCCATATGCCTCAATATGCCGGACATTCCTTAATACACCCTCACGTGCGTAGGACTGGGGTAACGCATGATAGTTTTTGATAGAGTCAGTGTGTGGCAACCTTGGCGGATAATCACTCGTTTTGTTGATGCAAGGGTGAATTTTGCTGGGTGGAGCATTTGCCCGTTGGGGCGAATGGCGTTAGATTGACAGGTCTCCAACCGCAGCCCAAAAGCCTATGTCAAAAATTACCAAAAGCATCTATCGCGTCCTCTTCGTCAACCAAGGCAAGCTTTATGAACTCTATGCCCGAAACATTCATCAGGCGGACTTGCATGGCTTTATCGAAGTCGAGGAACTGATTTTCGGTGAGCGTTCCAGTGTATTGGTCAACCCAGCCGAAGAACGGTTGCAGACTGAATTTGCCGGCGTGCAGCGGACCTTCATTCCGATGTACTCAGTCGTGCGCATTGATGAGGTGGAACGGGAGGGTGTCAGTAAGATCCGCCCGGCGGAAGGCGGCGACAATGTAACGCCATTTCCACAACCTGCATTCCCGCCCGGTGGAAACCGGAGCAAGGATTAAAGCTGTTTTGGCAACGCTTTCTTAAACAGAGGTCATCATGGAAACAGCGGCATGGTGGGAAGTGCTACTGGGCGGGGTAGCGGCGCTACTGGTGATTTTGTGGTTCCGGCCCGGTATCAAGGCCGCCATCGAGCGCGGCAAAACTGCCAAGAAAGACTGGCCAGCAGTGTTGATCCCCATTGGTTTGGTGGTGCTGTTCGTGATTTTACTGATTCAGATGGTGCGCTGAAATAACCGCCGATGCTGGCATTCTGGTCAGTGTCTCTATCGTAGTAACTGGTTCTTTAATCAGTTCAAAATAAAACGATTCCCTGAAAGGGTCGCAATTTTAAGATAGAAAAAGATTCAATTTTTTGCGGCAAGTCAGAAAAAGAATTTACGTTTCGCCCGTCATCATTAGCAGCCGCGGGTTGAAATGCATCGCTATGATTGATTTTACTGCTCTTGCCTACCATGATTGATGGGCGCGGATTGAAAGAAACCTTAGGTTTTTTCCAGATTCGCCCGCCATTATGGGCGGACATGGATTAAAACGAACATCATCTCAATGATGTTTCGCCCGTTATCATTGGCGGGTGCGGATTGAAACCCAACTCATATCCAAGGAGTGTATTTATGAATCATCCTTCCTTTCCTCGTTGCCTGCTGGCGGTGGCTCTGGCTGGGGGTTTGAGCCTGAGCAACCTGGCCGGCGCGGTTGATACCGTCAAGATCGGTGTCGCGGGTCCGATGACCGGTGGCTATGCGGCATTTGGCGAGCAATTCTGGCGCGGCGCTAGCCAGGCTGCTGAGGACATCAATGCTGCTGGCGGTATCGACGGCAAGCAGATCGAGCTGGTCAAGGGCGATGACGCCTGCGAACCCAAACAGGCGACGGCAGTTGCTAACCGGTTGCTGGACCAGGACAAGGTGGCAGCCGTCGTTGGCCACTTCTGTTCTTCCTCCACCATCCCGGCTTCCGAAGTTTATGCCGATGCGGGTGTCCTGGTGATCACCCCTGGGTCCACTAATCCCCAAGTGACCGAGCGTGGTCTGCCGACAGTGTTCCGCATGTGCGGACGTGATGACCAACAAGGTCCTTTGGCTGCCGACTTCATCGTCAACGAACTCAAAGCCAAGAAAATCGCTGTGGTGCATGATAAGGACACCTACGGCCAAGGCATCGCCGATGCGATGCGCGCCCGGCTGAAGGAATTGAACGCCGACGACCGGGTTGTGCTATACGAGGGACTGACCCGCGGTGAAAAGGACTTCAATGCCCTGGTGACCAAGATCAAGGCTGCGGATGCAGATACGGTGTATTTCGGTGGCCTGTATAACGAAGCGGGGCCGCTACTGCGGCAATTGCGTGAGCAGGGTCTGAAAGTCAACTTTCTTTCCGGTGACGGCAGTCTCGATCCAGCCATTGTTACCACGGCCGGTGGTCCGCAGTTTGTCGAAGGCGCTTACATGACCTCGGTTCGCGAGGCGCGCAACATTGCCTCTAGCCAGGATGTGGTCAAGAAAATGAAGGAGGCTGGCTTTGACCCCGCTGGCTTCACTCTGTATGCCTATGCTGCGCTGGAAGCCATTGCCGCTAGCATGAATGGCGCCAAGACCGGTGACGGTATGAAACTGGCCGAATGGCTCAAGGCTCACACCGTGCCGACCGTACTGGGTCCCAAGACCTGGGACGCCAAAGGTGATCTCAACGAAACCAGCTTCTCGCTGTTCGTTTGGGGGCCGGACGGTAATTATACGGAAATGCAGAAGTAATCCCTGCCTCTCTGCCCTCCCTCCTGGCGGGGGAGGGCCGCCGCTTCTTCCTATCATTCACTTGGCAACCTGATCCGCATGGACTGGCATATTCTCGCCCAACAATTGGTCAATGGCCTAACGCTGGGCTCCATCTATGGCCTGATCGCCATCGGCTNNGGCTACACCATGGTGTATGGCATCGTCGGTATGATCAACTTCGCTCATGGCGATGTGTATATGATCTCGGCGTATGTGACTGCAATCTGTCTGGCCGTGCTGTTCTCCTTCGGTATCGACTCGTTGCCTTTTGCCTTGTTGGCGACGTTGGCGGCGACCATGCTGATTACCGCTGCTTACGGTTGGACCATCGAGCGCGTTGCTTACCGCCCGCTGCGCGGCGCGCCCCGGCTAGCCCCGCTGATTTCCGCTATCGGTATGTCGCTGGTGTTGCAAAACGGAGTGCAATTAAGTCAGGGTGCTAAAACTCAAGGCGTGCCGAGCCTGATTCCGGCGACGCTGCGTTTCGGCGAAGGGAATGACTTCGTGCAGATCACCCTGGTGCAGCTCATGATTATCGTGGTCTCCCTGACCAGCATGGCGGCGTTAACCTGGCTGATCCAGCGTACCTCATTAGGCCGGCAGTGCCGCGCGACGCAGCAGGACCGGCGGATGGCAGCGATTCTCGGTATTAACACCGACCGGATCATCTCCACGGTGTTCGTCATTGGCGCGGCCATGGCAGCGATTGCCGGGGTGTTGGTTACCTTGAATTATGGCTCCTTTGATTTCTACATTGGCTTTGTCACGGGCATCAAGGCCTTCACTGCTGCGGTGCTGGGCGGCATTGGCTCGCTGCCGGGCGCGATGCTGGGCGGCCTGATTCTCGGCTTGTCGGAGGCGCTGTTCTCCGGCATGGTCAATACTGATTATAAAGATGTGTTCGCCTTCTCGTTACTGGTGCTGGTGCTGATCTTTCGCCCCACGGGCCTGCTCGGTAAACCGGAAGTGGAGAAGGTGTGATGCCGTCCACTACCGCATTACCCTCTACCACTGGAGTCCGTTGGGCTCTGGTTTTCCGTCAAGCCGTCCTAGAAGCGGCTGCCGCTTTCGCGCTGGCGCTCTTGCTATTGGGTCCCATTGTTGGCCTGGTGCTGGACGGCTATGAAGTCAAGAATGAATTGCAACGCCCGTTGCTGATCGCTGCGATCATCGCTATAGGCCGGTTCCTGGTGGCTCTGGCGATGCATACGCCAGCCGGGCAGGCTATGCTCGAACGATTTAACGCCCGCCGCCGCCAGCCGGGTGTGCTGGTGGTCAGCATCCCGGAGAGCAACCGGCAACGCTGGTGGTTGCTGGTCATTATCGCCCTTGCTCTGAGCTTGCCGTTTTTGGCCAGTAAATATTGGCTGACCGTGCTGATCCAGGCGATGATCTATGTGTTGCTAGGTCTGGGTCTAAATATCGTGGTTGGGCTGGCTGGCTTGCTCGATCTCGGTTATGTCGCTTTCTACGCGGTTGGTGCTTACGGATTAGCCCTGGGCGCGCAATATCTCGATCTGGGTTTCTGGAGCGCGTTGCCATTGGCAGCGATGCTGGCGGCGTTGTTCGGCTGCGTGCTTGGCTTCCCAGTACTACGGATGCATGGCGACTACTTGGCGATTGTTACCTTAGGCTTTGGCGAGATCATTCGCCTGGTGCTGAACAACTGGCTGGAATTCACCGGCGGCCCTAACGGTGTCGCTGCTCCGGCCCCACAATTGTTCGGTCTGGAATTCACCCGCACTGCCAAGGAGGGGGGGGTGCCCTTTCACGAGTATTTCCAAATTGCTTACGATCCAACGCACCGCTTCATCTTTATCTATTTAGCGCTGTTTCTGATCGTCTGCCTGATGGTGGTGGTGGTCACCCGCCTGCGTAACATGCCGGTAGGCCGTGCTTGGGAGGCGTTGCGCGAGGATGAAATCGCCTGCCGCGCGTTGGGTATTAACCACGTCCTGGTTAAATTGTCGGCCTTCATGATGGGGGCGACCGTCGGTGGTATCGCTGGGGTATTCTTTGCAACGTACCAAGGCTTCATCAACCCGACCTCGTTCAATTTTTTCGAATCGGCGTTGATTGTCGCCATTGTGGTGCTGGGCGGACTGGGTTCCACCACGGGAGTGATTGTGGCGGCGGTGGTTCTGACCATTCTACCCGAGTTGCTGCGCGCCTTTGCTGACTATCGGGTGTTTACCTTCGGCGTGCTGATGGTGTTGATGATGATCTGGCGGCCACGGGGCTTGATTCGCCCAAGGCGGCGTGCTTTCGAGGTCAAAGGGTTGTGTCCATGACGATCGATCCGATTCATCCGCCGATATTGGAAGTGGCCGGATTAACCATGCGCTTCGGCGGCATCCTGGCTCTCAACGATATCAGCTTCGAGGTCAAGCATGGTTCCATCTCCGCTTTGATTGGTCCCAATGGCGCGGGTAAGACAACGGTATTCAATTGTTTGACCGGCTTCTACAAGGCAACTGAAGGCCAGATTGTATTGCATACTCCCCGCGCCGCCATCGATCTGATTAATATCCTTGGTCAGCCATTCCGGGCTAGCGATTTCATCAACCCGGCAGCCTTTGCTGATCGGTTGTATTACAAAATGTTCGGCGGCACCCATCGGGTGACGCGGGCGGGGATAGCGCGCACCTTTCAAAATGTGCGGCTGTTCAAGGAGATGACTGCTATTGAGAACCTGTTGGTTGCTCAGCATCTGCAACTCAATCGCCATCTGATGGCGGGTTTGCTGCAAACCGCCGCTTACCGGCAGTCGGAACGCGACGCGCTGGAGCGCGCATATGCTTGGCTCAAGGTGTTTGGACTTGCGGAGGATGCGAACCGGCTGGCAGGAGAGTTGCCCTACGGCCACCAGCGCCGATTGGAAATCGCTCGGGCCATGTGTACCGGCCCTCGGTTGCTGTGTCTCGATGAACCAGCCGCCGGATTGAATCCGCGCGAAACGACAGAGTTAAGTGAGTTGATTCGCCGGCTGCGCGACGAACACGAAGTCACGATTCTGCTGATTGAACATGATATGGGTCTGGTGATGGGGTTATCGGAGCATATTGTGGTGTTGGATTATGGCGAAGTCATTGCGGACGGTGATCCGCACACCGTGGCGCATCATCCGGCCGTACTGGCAGCCTATCTTGGAACCGAAGCGGTAAACGACGATGAGTCATAGCAAGCCGTTGTTGCAAATCCATGAATTGGATGCCCGCTATGGCCCGGTTCAGGCGTTGTGCCAGGTCTCTTTGTCCATTGATTCCGGCGAGATTGTGACTCTGATCGGCGCCAATGGGGCAGGCAAGTCGACCTTGTTGATGAGCCTGTTTGGCGATCCACAGCCTTCCGGTGGCTGGATTCGCTACCAGGGCCGCGACATCACAGGACTGCCGACCCACGAGATTGCCAAGATGGGTATCGCACAGGCCCCGGAGGGGCGGCGGATCTTTGCGGCGATGAGCGTCGAGGAAAATCTATTGATGGGGGCGATTCCCGTCGGGATTGATCATGTGGACGCTGACTTGATCAAGGTGTTTGAACTGTTCCCACGCTTGAAGGAACGGCGCAACCAGCGGGCTGGCACCCTCTCTGGCGGTGAACAGCAGATGCTAGCGATTGGCCGGGCATTGATGAGCCGGCCACGCCTCCTATTGCTGGATGAACCTAGTTTGGGACTGGCGCCGTTGATGGTGCAGCGCATTTTCGCCACGATCCGCGAAATCCGTGAGAGCGGCGCGACCATTTTTCTGGTGGAGCAGAATGCGCATCATGCGCTGAAACTGGCCCAGCGTGGCTACGTGCTGGTCAACGGCGAAATTCGTCTATCAGGAACCGGTGAGGAGTTACTGGCGGACCCTGAGGTGCGGCGGGCTTATTTAGGCGGCCCAGGCTGATTCCACTATAACGACCCCCGCGCCTCCCAGGATGGCGAGATAATTTGCTCAGACCGCTTGCGGCAGACTGCTTCCAGATCCTTGAGAATCGTCTCCATACCGATTAGCTTTTCCAAAATAGCGCGGATATCACGCAGAGTGAAAATGACATCGACATCCATTTCCAGATACTTCTCGCGTTCAGCATATTCCGCTTGCTCGATTGCGGCCTGGATACTCTCCGATTTGTCTACATTGGTGCCCAATAGACGGATGAATACCCGCAACTTCTGCCGCTGCTGACTCAACCATTCGTTGTACAGGTAAAACATTTCGTAACCATCTTCAATCGAATAGGCTTTGTAGCGGAATTTCAGCTTAAGATCATCAAAAGTTCTGCGCCGGAGAACCTTGCCTGCTTTCCAGTCGTCGATGGTTTGCTGGAATTCAATCGGTAAGAAATCTACATCGGCTTCGATGCGATTCTTAATAAATTCCAGATCGTGGACCTCTTTTTCAACCCGTTCTGCAGTAGAACGGACTTGCTGATGTACCGCTCCAACATGGCTCGTGGTCTTAGGGTGCAACTGGCCTGGCGCCGGGACAGCTAACTGCTTGCCTTCACGCTCTGCTTCAACCCACTCAGCAATTGCATCCTCGACTGCGCGCAACCGTTCCTCACTTGCCTCGGTCTCTCGGCGGTCTTCACTGACACGTTGTTGCCGCGCCCGTTCGGCTTCAGCTTGCTCAGCGGCTGCCCACTCAGCGATGGCTTGTTCGACGGCAGCTTTCTCCGCCGCTGCTTTCTCATTGATGGCTTTCTCGACTGCCGCTCGCTTTGCGGCCAATCGTTCCGCTGCTGCTCGCGTAATCGCTGCTTTGTTTGCCGCTGCCTTGTCGGCTGCTGCCTTGTCGGCTGCTGCCTTGTCGGCTGCTGCCCGTTTAATAGCCAGCAGCCGTTCTTCAATTATGTGTTTTCGCTGCCGGCTATAGCGTAAGAGCAGCCAGCCGCCGCCGCCCATGATCACGGCGATTCCTAATAGCACGATCATGCTGGTGATTTGCCAACTATTCATGGGTTTCTTGTCCAAATAATTGAGTAAGATAAATTTTCACCACAATTATCCGATTTTGCCCTCAAAACCAGATCCTCTTGCCTTTTGTTATATTTCGCCTCCAAATAACTCTAGCAGCCGAGGTAGCAAGAGTGCGAGCTCTCCAGTCATTAATGCAAATTCGGCATCGAATACAGCCTCTGGAGAATCGGTTGCCGTCTCCAGCAATGACTCGCGCACTACGTCGAGAAATTGTAGACGGCGCACGATCAGCGCTTCGTCCAGCACAAACGCCAGCCGTTCGTTCCAAAGCAGGCCCAGGCGAGTAACCTGCTTGCCGGCATCCAGATGAGCGCGGATCTCATCGCCAGTCAAATCCTGACCCCGGCAACGCACTATGCCACCGGTTTCCCCAATCTCACGCAATTCACAAATATCACCTAAGACGAACCCCGTTGGCGCCGCGCCTTCCACCAGCCAGCTGGTCATCACCGCCGTTGTTGATTGCTTGACTTTGGGTGGTGCGATTGGCAGCGAACCAAGGGTCTCGCGCAACGTTCCAGTGATTTCCTCTACTCCGCGCGGACTGGCGCTGTCAACCACCAGCCATCCTGTTGCCAAGTCTAGGTAAGCATAACTAAGCCGGCTGCGGGTGAGTGCGCGTGGTAGTAACTCCTGAATCAGTTGATCGCGTAGATCCAGCTTTTCCCGCCGCCGCACAGGCCGGCGCTGTTCATCTTCAATCAAGGCGATGCGCTCAGCCAGTGCCTGGTTGACTACGATCGGGGGTAGAACCTTTTCTTCGGTTCGCAGACACACTAGCCAGCGTCCAGCCACGGCATGAACCTGATCGTGGGCCTTGCGGCCCAATGGCGGTGTCCAACCGGCCGTACTAGGCTGATGGCTCGGACAAGGTTGAAAAGCACGTTGCTCTAACTGCGTTGCTAAATCTTCAACGGTCAGAGGAAGGGGTTCGACCAGACGAAACAGGCTGAGATTTTTAAACCACATGAAAAGTATCCGTGTTTGCGAAAATGTCAATTATCGGCCAATGCCCAGTTATCGCCAAGTTGACAGGCTTTATCCATTTCGCATAATAAAAAATCCGTGGCAACATATTGCACTGCAACAAATATCGCGCTATGCTGCAAATGCACAATTTCACTGTGACCGGTAATTTTTGGGAGAAATCGCCATGACTAATGAGGTGTTGGCTAAAATGTCTGAGCAGTATCAAAGTTTTCTGAGTCCCGTTATCAAAGCCAATAAATTGTCCGCTGCCAATTTGGAGGCTTTGGTCAATTTCCAAATGAGCGCTTTGCAATCGTATGTCGATATGGCGATGTCGCGAATGAAAGCCGCTGCCGATATCAATGACCCGGCTAGCTTGCAGGCTTTTCTGACCAGTCAGGCCGAGACCATTTCCAGCCTGAATCAGAAGTTTATGGACGATACAAAGGCATTAACCGATCTGATGGGGCGTTTCAAGACTGAGTTTGACAAGCTGGTGAAAGAAAGCCTGCCATCGGGCCAATGATGCGCTGAAGTGAAGTGGGACGGGTGTTCGGCCCCTCCCACCCGATGGAAACCGGTTCACTATCCCCCTTTTATTCTATGCCCAGAACCCGAATCGTCGCTGGTTTATCTGGCGGTGTGGATTCCTCGGTAGCTGCTCTGTTACTGGTTGAGCAGGGATATGAGGTCCACGGCGTGTTCATGAAAAACTGGGAAGAATCCTTCGAAGCTGGTTATTGTGCCGCTGCCGAAGATATGGACGATGCGCATGCTGTCTGCGAGACACTGGGCATTCCGCTGCACACAGTCAATTTTGCTGTTGAGTATCAAGAGCGGGTGTTTCGCTATTTCCTTGATGAATATCGTCAAGGCCGCACCCCAAACCCTGATATTCTGTGCAATACCGAAATCAAATTTCGAGCCTTTCTTGATCACGCCCGCCGGTTGGGCGCGGACACTATCGCTACCGGTCACTATGTTCAGAGTATTCAGCGGGAAGGCCGCCAGCATCTGCTCAAGGGCCGCGACCCTGGTAAGGATCAAAGCTATTTCCTTTATGGATTGGATCAGGATCAATTAGCCAGTGCCCGGTTTCCAGTCGGCAATTTATTGAAATCCGAGGTTCGTAAGCGGGCTGCTGCCGCTGGACTGGTGACGCATGCGAAGAAGGATAGTACGGGCATCTGCTTTATCGGCGAGCGCCGGTTCCGGGAATTTCTGAATCGCTATTTACCTGCCCAACCGGGGCCAATTTACACCGTGGACGGTCAATTGATTGGTGAACACACCGGTCTGATGTTTCATACTATCGGTCAGCGCCAGGGATTAAGGATTGGTGGCCAGAAAGAGGGTAGCGGTGAACCTTGGTATGTGGTTGGCAAAAATCTGGAGCAGAATATTCTGATTGTCGCCCAGGGCCATCATCACCCTGCTTTGTTTCATCGCCGGTTGCGCGCTTCGCAACTGCATTGGATTGCCGGTGATTGGCCTGCTCTTCCTCTCGTCTGCGCCGCCAAAATTCGTTACCGCCAGCCAGATCAGACTTGTGAGCTGAGAACGCTGGAAAGGGATTGCGCTGAAGTCTGTTTTACTGAGCCGCAGCGAGCGATCACTCCTGGCCAATCGGTCGTGTTTTACCGGGAAAATGAATGTCTGGGCGGTGGAATTATTGAGACCGGCTACAATTGACCGGATTCCCCTCCGCAACCCATCACCCGGAACTCATGCCCAAAACTGACCATGATCGCGTCATCGCCCTGGCCGGCGTGATGCAAGCTGTTGATCTAGTGCGCAGCATCGCCCACCGCGGCCAAGTCGACGCCGGCAATTTCGAGACCTGCATGACCAGTCTGCTTCAGGTTGATTCATCCAGCAGTGTGGACGTGTATGGCGGCATTACCCGGCTCCAGTCGGGCCTGCGCCTGCTCGAACAGCAACTCCATAATCCGCGAGATAAGGAACTGACTCGCTATGTGGTGACGTTGTTAAGCTTGGAACGTACCTTGGCGCGGCGAAAAGACCTGCTGGATGTTATTAGTGCTGGTATTCAGGATATTCAGCGAAATCTGGCGCATTTTCCGGTGACCCATAGCAACACTATTGCGCGGTTTGCAGAACTTTATCTACAAACGCTCAGCACCCTGTCGCGGCGTATCATGGTGAGCGGTGCGCAGATTCACCTTAACAACCCGGAAAACGCCAATCGAATTCGAGCACTGCTGCTGGCTGGGGTGCGAGCAGCAATCCTCTGGCGGCAAAGCGGCGGTACTCGGTTGGGCCTATTGCTGCGGCGCAACGTCCTTTTACGCGAAACCCGGTTGCTACTCGCTGAACTGGAGTGACTAACTCTTCCGATAGGCTTCCATCACGTTGCGCAGTTGGCTGATTTTGTCCAGCATGCGGCTGAGTTGCAATACATCAGTAATTTCCAGTGTTAGCCCCATGCGGGCAATCGAGGTCTCCCGGTCCGTCAGCGTATTGGCGCCTAGTACATTGACCTGCTCATTGGCGAGAATTGAGGCAATGTCCCGCAGCAAGCCTGAGCGGTCGTGGGCGATGATCATGATATCGACAGGGTAGGTGGCTGGCGTCTCACCCCAACTGACTTCAATGATGCGTTCGCTATGCTGGTTGGCTAACGCTAGCAGGTTGGTGCAATCTTGCCGGTGGATGGTGACGCCGCGCCCCTGCGTGATATAGCCAGCAATTGGCTCAAAGGGAGCCGGTTGACAACAGTGGGCAATCTGCGTCATCAACTGCCCAACACCGCGAATTCGCACATCACCCTTGCTGGGCTCAGGCGTTTTCGGTTTGCGTATCACTGGCAGGTTGTCCCCGGCAGGCGGTGCTTGCGGTAACAGATCCTGCACTTTTGACACCACTTGGCTGGTGGTCAGCGCACCGTGGCCAATGGTGGCGAACAATTCATCTGGCTTGGTGAAGCCGAGCCGCTCTGCAACTTTCTCCAGCTTGAGACTGCGGATGCCTAGTCGCTGGAACTCCCGCTCTAGGGCAGCGCGGCCCGCAGTAATGCTGTTGTCTTGATCCTGTTGAATAAACCACTGCCGGATTTTAGCGCGCGCCCGATTGCTCTTGACATAGCCCAGGTGTGGACTGAGCCAGTCACGGCTAGGCCCGCTGGTCTTGGTGGTCAGTATGTCGACTTGCTCGCCGTTTTTTAGTTCGTAGGTTAACGGGACAATGCGGCCATTGACTTTGGCACCGCGGCAACGATGCNNNCTCCAGCAAATCGCCGTCGTCGGTATCCCCTTCTCGATATTCCAGCATTTGCCGCAACCAGGCGATTTGTTGGGCCGCTGCCTCGCCTGGACCCTTATTACCGCCCTCTTTGTAGCGCCAATGTGCGGCGATGCCTAATTCAGCATTGCGGTGCATCTCAAAGGTGCGAATCTGTACTTCCAGGTTGCGGCCTTCTGACCCTACGACCGCTGTGTGCAGCGACTGATAGCCATTCGGCTTGGGATGGGCGATATAGTCATCGAATTCCTGGTGGATATGATTCCAGTGGGCATGCACCACACCGAGTGCCGCGTAACAGTCATTCACTGTCTCGACTAATATCCGTACCGCCCGCACATCGAAAATCTGCTCGAAAGACAGTTTCTTATGCTGCATTTTCCGCCAAATGCTATAGATATGCTTAACGCGGCCACTGACTTCAGCGCGGAGACGGGCATCCTGCAAATAGGCACGCAGTTCTTCCATGGCATGGGCGATATATTGTTCCCGGTCAGCGCGGCGCTGATCAAGAGCTGTGGCCAATTGCTTGTAGGTGATCGGCTCCAGATAACGCAGCGCCAGATCTTCCATTTCCCATTTGATGCGGCCGATGCCCAGCCGGTTGGCCAGTGGTGAAAATACATCGAGAGTTTCCCGGGCAATCCGTTGCTGTTCTTCTGGGGCTAGCTGCCCGAGTTGGCGCAGAATGTGAAGTTGCATCGCCAGTCGAATTAGCACCACACGCAGATCTTGGGCCATGGCTAACAGCATCTTGCGCAAGCTTTCCAACTGACGGCCGATATGCTGGCTAGTCTGGTGTAGCTCACCAATCACATCGAGTTTAATAACACCATCAACCAGATGGGCGACAGCTTCTCCAAATTGTTCCCGTATATCCAGCAGTGCGAGCTGCCCATCGGCTACGGTCTGGTGCAGCAATGCAGCGGCAGCGGTTTCGTGATCCATACCCAGGTCGGCTAAGAGATCGGCGACAGCTAACTCCGGGTTGCCTCCAAGTTCGTAGGCGCGCCGCACACTTTCAATCTGTGCGGGCGTCCATTGGACGTTGAGGGTATTCAGCCACGTATCGAAATCCGCGCCTGCCAGCGCGGTTTGTCTGGAAGTGACCATATTGCATCCCCAAAAAGCGGCCTAAGATAGGCATGACGCTACCGCTGGAGAGCCAGCGGGGCGAACAACGGGGGTTTTTGAAGCGGATAGCGGGTCAAGAGGTCATGCCGGCTCCCGCCCGCTTAAAACGGGTGGAAGCCCATTTTTACCCTTGGCAAAAGAACTCTATTTTTTAGTTGTTCTTAGCGCCTTGATCGACCCATTTGCGCAGGAGTACGAGTTGCGCTTCTGGTAGTTTCACTTTGCCATGTGGCATCTGGATAGAGGGATCAACGCCAGGCCGGCCTTCGGCCAATCGGTTCAGGCTGCTGTTGAGGCTCTGGCCAGGAATGATGACCGGCCCCATTTTGGTGCCCTTCATCAGTTCCTCATACGTACCTACCGCCAGGCCGCTTTTCTGGTAGCCCTCGCCGTCGGGTGCGGTATGGCATTCCGCGCAGCTGGCTTTCATGATCGGCAATACATCCTTTTGGAAGCTGACGGGCTTCTCCGGTTTTTCCGTTGAGCAGCCCGCCAGCGCCCCTAGCCCCAAAATTAACGCGGATGCAAGCAGTTTACGAGAGTTCATGGATCGTCCTTTGGATAAGTTTAGACGGGTTTAGATGATACGATACGCATCTTATCAGACTCCAGGCGTGCGCGGATGCCCTTCAGCCTGGGTGAAAACGACCGGATCGGCAATCGACTACATACAATTTGATCTGGGTCCTCTATAATTTAATTCTAATACATTAAGTAAGCGAATTTTAAACACCAAGTGGTTGTCTTTAAAGAGTCAATTGATTTCAATATGGTTATGGAACTGGATTGATAGAATCGTTATACATCAGACGACCTCTACCAATAACCGCAAGAACCCTGAGAAAGATTCGGGAGGATGGCAATGGCTCACATCGTCGTCATAGGCGCAGGCATTGGAGGTCTCTCATTTGCTTACGAGGCCCATGAAAAATTAGGCAAAACGCACGAAATCACAGTTATCAATGCCAGTGAGGAGTTCCAGTACGTTCCATCCAATCCTTGGCTGCTGGTGGGCTGGCGCCGGCGCGGGGATATCGCATTCCCTATCGGCCCCTATCTTGAAAAGCAAGGCATCCGCTTCATCGGCCGGCCTGTTCTCCATATTGATGCTGAGCATAACCGGATCACAGTACAAGGCGGGCAGGCGTTAGATTATGACTACCTGGTCATCACTACAGGCCCTAAGCTGGCCTTCGATGAGGTGCCCGGTGGCGGGCCGTTAAACGGCCATACTCATTCGGTATGCACTGTGGATCATGCTCAGGCTGCCTATGAAGATTACGAAAAATTCTGCGATGATCCCGGTCCTGTCCTGGTGGGTGCCATGCCCATGGCGAGTTGTTTCGGGCCAGTTTACGAGAGCGCCTTCATCCTTGATGCCGATCTGCGCAAACGTAAACTGCGCAAACATGTACCGATGACGCTGGTCACCAGCGAACCTTATATCGGCCACCTGGGTTTGAGTGGTGTTGGCGATTCTAAGGGTATGCTGGAATCGGAGTTGCGCAGCCGGCATATCAAATGGATCACCAATGCCAAAACAACCCGGGTTGAGTCTGACCATGCGATTGTCGAGGAATACAATGATCGAGGGGAGGTCGTCAAGGAACATCAGGTGCCTTTTCGATTCGCTATGACCCTGCCGGCGTTTCGTGGTGTGGACCCGGTTGCTGCGGTGGACGGGTTATGCAATCCTCGCGGATTCGTGCTGATCGACGCTAATCAGCGCAGCCCGAAATACCGCAACATTTTCTCAGCAGGCGTGTGTGTAGCGATTCCGCCAGTCGAGACTACTCCAGTACCAACCGGTGCCCCTAAGACGGGCTATATGATCGAATCGATGGTATCGGCGATTGTCCAGAATATCCAGGCTGATTTAAACGGCCAGCCGGCCACTGCCAAGGGTACCTGGAACGCCATTTGTTTAGCAGATATGGGCGATACCGGTGCGGCATTCGTAGCGCTACCGCAGATTCCGCCACGCAATGTTAACTGGTTCAAGAAAGGCAAGTGGGTTCACTATACTAAAATTGCTTTTGAAAAGTACTTTATCCATAAAATGAAGACTGGCGCGGCGGAACCAATCTACGAAAAATATGCTTTCCGGTTGCTCGGCATTGAACGGCTGGAATAGACCAATATTTCCTCTCAACTCCTCACCGGCCTGTAAGGCGGGAGAACGGTTTTTAAACCGCATAGGGATAGTCGTGGCGAACTGCAGCTTCCTGCGGCTGGCAGCCCTGTCTCGCGATATAATCCCATATAAGAAATTATCCAGAGCGATCGGCGTTATACTTAGCCGAACGATAGGCATACTTAGCGCTTGACCGCAGACGTTCACTGGTTTTTCAATCTCAGGTAATGTCATGATACTTGCCTGCAACTTCGTTATCAGGTGTTGCGGTCCGAAGTATCAAATGCTGCTGGGCGCGGCCTCCACCGTCAACACAACAGGATGAATAACGTGACGAGTCCGAAACTTAATCCCGAATTGCAACGCATTATTGAAGCACGCCATCATGATCCTTTTGCCGTGCTGGGCCGCCACCCTCAGGACAAAAAGGTTGTGGTACGCGCCCATTTGCCTTATGCCCAGGAAGTACATATCGCCGAGGGCAACCTGTCGATGGAGCGCGTTCCCAACACTGATCTGTTCGAATGGCAGGGCAAGGTTGATCAGATACCGGATCGCTATCGGCTGATCTGGCGTGATTCTGACCATCACGAGCATATTTCCTACGATCCCTACTGCTTCCCGCCGCAACTGCCTGATTTTGACCTGTACTTGTTTGGTGAAGGCAAACACTGGCATGCCTATCGCTTCTTGGGGGCGCACCAGCACGCGGCCGATGGGGTCGCTGGCGTTTTGTTCGCGGTTTGGGCGCCAAATGCAGAACGGGTCAGTGTGGTCGGTAACTTCAACCGCTGGGACGGACGGATTCACCCAATGCGGGTGCGCGGTGGTAGTGGCATCTGGGAGTTGTTCATCCCTAATCTCTGCCCTGGTGACCTGTACAAGTTCGAAATTCGTAACCGCCACAGCAGTGCTATCTTGCTGAAATCTGATCCCTACGGCCAGCATTTTGAGCTTCGGCCCAGCACTGCTACTATCGTCACCAAACCAAACACCTATGCTTGGCGCGATGAAGAATGGCTGGATAAGCGCAAGTCCGCTGACTGGCTGCATACACCCATGTCAATTTACGAGGTCCATTTGGGTTCATGGCGGCGTGGTGGGGAAGGTGAGTTCATTGGCTATCGAGAACTGGCTCACCAATTGGTCGAGTATGTTAAGGATTTAGGCTTTAGCCACATCGAACTGCTGCCGATCACGGAGCATCCCTATGACGCTTCTTGGGGCTATCAGACTACCGGTTATTACGCGCCGACCAGCCGGTTCGGCACTCCAGATGATTTCCGTTATTTCATCGACTATTGCCACCAGCACGATGTGGGCGTGATTCTTGACTGGGTGCCAGCGCATTTCCCCAAGGACGCATCCGGTTTGGCCCGCTTCGATGGTGAAGCACTGTACGAACACACGGACCCGCGCAAGGGTGAACATCTCGACTGGGGTACATTGATCTTTAACTTTGGGCGCTATGAGGTGAAGAACTTCCTGCTGTCCAGTGCCCTGTATTGGATCGAAGAATTTCATCTCGACGGACTGCGGGTCGATGCGGTTGCATCCATGCTTTATCTGGATTATTCACGCAAAGAAGGTGAGTGGATCCCCAACAAGTATGGTGGCCGCGAGAACCTGGAAGCCATCGACTTCATGCGCGAACTGAACACGGTCGTGCATAGTGAGCATCCCGGCGCGATGGTGATCGCCGAGGAATCCACTTCTTGGCCACAGGTGACCCGGCCGACCTATCTAGGCGGGCTGGGGTTCAGCATGAAATGGAACATGGGTTGGATGAACGATACTCTGCGCTATATGGCCCAGAATCCCATTCATCGCAAATATCACCACGACCTGCTGACTTTCAGCATGTTGTACTGCTTCACCGAGAATTTCATGCTACCGTTTTCGCATGACGAGGTGGTGCATGGTAAGGGCTCGATGATCAACAAGATGCCAGGCGATGAATGGCAGCGTTTTGCCAATCTCCGGCTGCTCTATCTCTACATGTTCACCCATCCTGGCAAGAAACTGTTGTTCATGGGTACCGAATTTGGCCAGGGCACCGAATGGAACAGTGCAGTCACGCTTGACTGGTATGTCTTGCAATACGATTTTCACAAGGGTATGCAACTGCTAGTTAGAGATCTGAATCGGCTCTATCACAGTGAATCGGCGTTGCATTACTATGAATTTGAATGGCAGGGTTTCGATTGGATTGACTGCCATGATGCGGAGCAATCGATCCTGAGTTATCTGCGTAAGAAAGACGACGATTTCTTGGTGGTGGTGGTCAACTTTACCCCGGTGCCTCGCCATGGTTACCGGATTGGGGTGCCACGCGCCGGTCGCTATACGGAGGTTTTTAACTCTGATTCACACTATTACGCGGGCAGTGGCGTGGGCAATGGCGGAATGGATTTGATTGCTGAGGATCAGCCTTGGATGGACCGCCCCTACTCGGTCACGATTACTGTACCACCATTGGGTGGCTTGGTCCTCCGTCCGCAGGAGCCGCCACCACCGAAGCTAGCGGTGGCTGCTGTCGAGGTTGCGAACAATCTGGTGCCGGACGAAATAGTTTCGGCGGCAAGCGCTTTACCCGAGGCGGTAGTCACCAAGGCACAATTGGCTAACGAAGAAGAATTGGCACAGCCGGAGTAATTTCCCTACGGAGCAGTATTCCCCAGCCCTCTCCATGAGGGGAGGGCGGGTGCTCGATTTGGGCGGGTGTTAGTTCACTAGCCTGCGATAGGCAGGCTCAGTTCCTTGAAATTCCTCACCAAAAAACGGATCAATCACGGTCGATCAGGTTCCAGCCATGACCTTATCACGGATGAACATATAGATCTTACCAACCGTCTCGAAGGTTTCGGCACTGATCTCATCATCCGCGATCATGATATCAAAGCGCTCCTCTACCGCGTTGATCAGGGTCACTACTGCCATTGAGTCGAATTCCGGGATGCTGCCTAACAATGGGGTATCCGGGGTGAATTTTTGCACCCGGTTGCCCAATTGCAATATCTCGCCGATTAACTGCCGCACCTCATCGAACTCGACCATCGAGATCCTCTCCTGGAATGAATGCTAAAGGAATCTATGACCCTGGAAGCCAGGCAGCGGCGATCCAGGCGTGAAAACTAGCAAGATAGCGTTGCTGTCAGCAAGAATCCAGCCTGTTGGTTGGTAGTTTTAATCAAACTGGTAAGCAAACTCGCCGTCCTGCACCTGTACCTGTACCTGTACCACCAGTTGCCCTGCCATGATCCGTTTCAAAAACTCCTCGCTGATTGCTGGCAGCACGGTATTAGTCAAGATCGCGTCCACCATGCGTCCACCGCTTTCTAGCTCCGTGCAGCGGCTGACGATCAGTTTGACCACATCGTCGTCGTAGACAAATGGCACCTTGTGATTCTCCAGAATCCGCTTCTCGATCCGGCCTAGTTGCAGGCGGACGATATCACCGATCATCGCATCACTGAGCGGATAGTAGGGAATTGTTACCAACCGGCCCAGCAGTGCTGGTGGGAATACTTTAAGCAACGGTTCGCGCAGCGCCTTGCCAAGGCCTTCAGGGTCAGGCAGCAGTTCCGGGTCCTTGCACATGTTGGCAATCAGATCGGTGCCAACATTGGTGGTCAATAGGATCAGCGTATTCTTGAAGTCGATGAATCGTCCTTCGCCATCCTCCATCCAACCCTTGTCAAACACCTGGAAAAAGATCTCATGCACGTCATGGTGGGCTTTTTCCACCTCATCCAGCAGTACTACGCTGTAGGGGCGCCGCCGCACCGCCTCGGTCAGCACGCCGCCTTCGCCATAACCGACATAGCCGGGGGGAGCGCCCTTGAGCGTGGAGACGGTGTGTGCCTCCTGGAATTCGCTCATATTGATGGTGATGACATTTTGTTCACCGCCGTACAGCGATTCCGCGAGAGCCAGTGCTGTTTCGGTTTTGCCCACACCCGACGGGCCAGCCAGCATGAAGACGCCAATCGGTTTGTTGGGATTGTCCAACGCCGCACGGGAGGTTTGAATGCGTCGAGCAATCATGTCCAAGGCATGGCGCTGGCCGACGATGCGGCGGTTAAGAAGGTCGGCCAACTTCAGTACAGTTTCAATTTCATTCTTCACCATGCGCCCGACCGGGATGCCGGTCCAGTCGGCGACTACCGACGCCACTGCCTGAGCATCAACATCCGGCAGAATCAGTGGCTTTTCACCCTGTAGCGCATGCAACTTTGTCTGGAGATCTTTCAATTCCGCCAGTCGTGCGGGACGCTCTGGATCAGGTTCTGCCGCTACCGGGTCTGCTTCGACCGTACCATTGGCATTGCGCAGTTTGGCGCGCAGTTCGAGAATCTGGTCAACCAGCCCTTTTTCTTCCTGCCAACGGGTGTCTAATTCCGTTAATCGCACTTGCTCGGCTTGTAGTTTTTCATTGGCATCGGTTTGGCGTTGGACGGTATCGATACCGACGGCAGTCTCCCGCCCGAT
Organism: Proteobacteria bacterium UBA2383; assembly: GCA_002343485.1. Taxonomy (GTDB): domain Bacteria; phylum Pseudomonadota; class Gammaproteobacteria; order Competibacterales; family Competibacteraceae; genus UBA2383. Next base: position 23,863 of record DDST01000015.1, on the reverse strand, counting down.
GATTTCCAGTTCAGTGTTCAGCGCCTCGATGCGGCGGCGGCAGTCTTCGACCTCAGCGGGCACCGCGTGCAGACTGATTGCCACCCGAGCGCTGGCAGTGTCCAGTAGACTGACGGCTTTGTCTGGCAGTTGGCGGGCTGGAATGTAGCGATGCGACAGTTTGACAGCTGCCTCGAGCGCTTCGTCAAGAATCTGCACGCGGTGGTGCTGTTCCATGGTTGACGCCATGCCGCGCATCATCAGGATGGTTTTTTCCTCGCTCGGCTCACCGACCTGCACGACCTGGAAGCGCCGGGTCAGTGCCGGGTCTTTCTCGATATGTTTCTTGTACTCGGCCCAGGTCGTAGCGGCAATGGTGCGCAATTTACCCCGTGCTAGAGCCGGTTTAAGCAGATTGGCCGCGTCACCAGTCCCTGCCGCGCCGCCAGCGCCGATGAGTGTGTGCGCTTCGTCGATGAACAAAATGATTGGCTTGGGGGAGGATTGCACTTCGTCGATCACCTGCCGCAGCCGGTTCTCGAATTCACCCTTCATGCTGGCCCCGGCTTGCAACAGGCCTACATCCAAAACCCGTAGGGTCACATCTTGAAGCGGCGGGGGGACATCGCCGGAGGCAATCCGCTGGGNNGGGCGAAACCTTCCACAACGGCTGTTTTGCCTACGCCAGCCTCGCCAGTCAAGATGGGATTGTTCTGACGGCGGCGCATTAAAATATCGACGATCTGGCGAATTTCTTCATCGCGGCCAACAATCGGGTCCAGTTCCCCAGTGCGCGCTCGTTCGGTGAGATCCACTGAAAAACGTTGTAAAGCTTCCTGTTTGCCCATCTGTGGCGGCGCCATCGCCTCACTGGCCTCGCCAGGTACTGCGCCGCCGCCCATTTGGGAACCATCCGAGGCGCGCAACCCGGTTTCCGGTGATGTAGCAACAATATCGGCAAAGCGCTCGGTTAATTCATCGAGCTTGATCTTATCAAATTCGCGGGAGATGGCGAGCAAGGCATTGCGCAGATCCGGTGTCTTTAGCATCCCCACTAGCAGGTGACCCGTCCGCACCTGAGTATCTTTGAACATCAGGGTCGCATACACCCATGCCTCTTTCACTGCTGCATCAACGTGCGAAGATAAGTCGGAAATCGACGTTGCGCCACGTGGCAAGCGGTCCAGCGCCTCGGTGAAATCCTTGGCCACACGAGAGGGGTTCAGCGCGAAATGCTGGATAATGCGATGCAGATCCGAGTCCTGCAGTTGCAGAACCTGGTGTAGCCAATGCACCATTTCTACATAGGGGTTGCCCCGCAACTTGCAGAATACGGTGGCGCTCTCAATGGCTTTATAACCTACACTGTTCAGCTTCCCGAACAACGCAACGCGACTGATTTCAGCCATGGATTCGGACTCCTTTGGAAGTGAAAGATGAAAGGTGAAAGGCTAAAGCTCAAACCATGCTGATTCTTTAGCCTTTCACCTTTGGACTTATGTACAGTAAGTTACCGCATCTAGTTTCAGGTCATCGGCGTCGTGCGCCAGCGGCTGAGTGGTCAACCAGGTTGTCCAGCCCAGTTGTGATTTCTCGCCCAGCTTGAGCGGCGGGACTTCCTCTTTCTTGAGAATGAGATTGACATCCCACAGTAGTTCGTCACCGGTATAGTTGCGTACCCAGGCGACCAGGCGGCGCAGACTTTCGCTGCCTGGCAGAAAGCGTTGGAATTCCGCTAATCCCATTGGGCCGATCACAATGCGAAACTTGTATTGGCAATCCCATACCCGTTCACCGATGACCGCTGTCATTCCTAACAACCCCGTTGCCGGAGTTTCTCCCAGCCGGCATTGACTAGTGGCAGAAAGCGGTAGCCAGTGACCAACGAAGGTTTCGATCAGGACTGGCAAATGAAAAAAGTCTGCCAGAATCGCTTCGAGTCCTTCAGCATTGCGGGTTTGGCATGACAACCGGCCTGCGTAGTGAAACTTGGCTAAATCCGGTGCCATATCTCTCTTCCATAGAGACGGCATTCCCAGCCCAAATGCGGCACCAATATAAACGTTAAAACGATCGGTTTCCGGTCGATCGAAACTGACTGTTGGTTGTGCGTCCGCCCAAGCCCGGTAAAACAGGCTCAATATCCGGTGGTGAAACACGTCAGCAAAACGAGAGAAGGTGCGGTCACCGCAGGCCCGCTTCCGTTCATAGGCGTATTCGGTCAGATGCAGCGGTAATGGCCCCTGTGGTCCGAACAGCCCCAGGAAATATTCGGCCAAGTGGGGCGGATGTCCTTCGTCGCCAGGATCGAAGGATGCCAGCGTGGATGGTGCGAAGGCCATCGATGGCTCTTGCGTTAACCGCACCGGATCATCCCGCAGACGGGTGGCCTTCCCCAGCCGGGGCTGTTCCCGATAGTGGCACTCCAGCCGCCGCAACGCCTGGAAGAGATGGAAGGCATGCGGTTTGCGCCGCAATGCCTCGAATAGATCTACAGTGTATGCCGACGTCCGATCCGGGCTGGCCATCGAATGATCTCACCCCGTTCGGTCGAGCGAACGACCGTTTCAGTGAAGGAGTTGATGGAGGCGTATTTGGCGAAGAATCGTTCTAGAACCGCGCCCAGTAAAAAAGCGCCGGCTCCTTCGAAGGCAGCCTCATCTAGATGCACCGTCACCTCATGGCCTCGGGCGAAGGCAATCGGACCGGGCACCGGTGCCCGCCGGGTAATGGGCTGGGCTTGCACCGAGAACACGCCGTCAATCTGCCTTTGCACAGTCGCCTCCGCCAGATCGCCATACAGCGCCAGCAACTCGCGCAGAGCGGCCGCACCCTGTCGATTGTCAGTATCGGTGATCGATAAGTAATTGAGGCTTAAGTGGCTAATTAATCGCCAAGCGGTATCGCCATGGGCGCGCGAGAAACGCGGCTGAGAGGGACCGGTCACACACCGGATCGATTTTACGGGTGCGCCAGAACTCAGGGTAAAATCAGTTTCTCCCCGCCCGACTGGCATATGCAGCGGTAAATCACGATTAGTGCAGAGTGTGGAAACCGCCAATTGTTGCAAATTACCGCGATAGGGCGTCTCATCGGCATCCACCAGCGCCAGATAGATTTCGCTGCCGATGTAGCTGGAACGCGGCCCAATCCGCCGCTGATGGCTGGATAGCAGTCTTGGCAAACGATGTACCGTATAGAATGATCGCTGGCTGTTCTGGTTCAATCGGTCATAGTGGGCATAAAATGGCAGAAACTCCTGTTCATCGCCATCGGCACCGATCCCGGTCACCCCTTTGACCTGATAGACCTCAAAATCCATGGGCCGGGTGCGATCCGGAATCACATGATATTCAGCGGCTTGGGGGCCAAGATGAATGCGGTCGGCGCGCTTTGGGAATAGATTAATCGCGGGGGCGCAGAACAGGACAAAATTCTCTGCCGCCACCCGGTTTTCCAGTGTTGGATCGGCGCGGTTGAGCAGGATCAGGATTTCCAGCTCTTCACCAGCGCATCGGCGCACCGATGCACCGAGTCCACTCAGTTCAATGAAAAGATAGCGTTGCGGGAAAGCAAAATATTCCTGCAGCAGGCGATAACCCTGGAACGAGGGTGGCACATAAGGTAACAGCGCCTGCTCTTCCTCAAATCCCATTCGCTGAATTGAATGGCCAGCGATCACTTCATGCCAGGGAGCTGGCCGTTGACCAGGCCGTGCAACCAGCGTGACTGCATTGGCCAGCAACTGCTCGTACAGATGCATGGGTAGCGCATCGCTGCCCTGTAGATACAGGCTCAACCGGTCCAGTGGCAGCTTGCTGAACGGTAACCCGGGTAGGGTCGTGCGTAGTCGCAAACGGATGCCGGCCCGGATTTTGTGCGCGTCCGGCAGGTCCAGCGAAGCGACCGGTTCCTTACCCGCAAAGTACTGCGCCTCGGTAATCTCCAGTGGCCATAGGGTGACTGGATGTGCCGTGCGATATTCACAGGAAGTTTGTTCACCTTTACCCAGCAGGCTACGCAATTCAGTGTCTCTGGGAATCAGGAATCCTTGTTCAAGCGCGCCCTCAGTGGGATCCGGCACAAAGCGCGCGACGGCCATGGAGGGGGTGGGCGCCAGATAATGCGGGTAGATGACTTCCAGTAAATGCTGAGTGAACTGGGGAAATTCAGCATCGATTTTGAGTTGCACCCGCGCCGCCAGGAAGCTGAAGCCCTCTAGCAGGCGTTCGACATAAGGGTCGGCACATTCAAAACCTTCGAGTCCGAGGCGTCCAGCGATTTTCGGGAACTCCTGGGCAAATTCACCTCCCAGTTCGCGCAGAAACTGAAGTTCCCGGTTGTAGTACTGAAGCAGGCGAGGATCCATCAGCGGACCCTCGACTTTCGGGCTTCCTCTTCAACCTTCACCTGACCGCTCTCCAGATCAATCTCAGTTTTTAGATACAGTTGCTGTGGCAGAGGTTGTCCCCATAATTCACCTTCAATTTCAAACGTCAAGGCATTATGACTCATCTGTGCAGCAGTCAAATTTGCTCGTACCCGCAAGGTGCCCCGTAAAATGCGCGGCTCGAAATCGATCACCGATTGGCGCAATAGGTTTTCCAACATGTTGAGATCAAGAATGCGAACGGTCATCCCGGCCAGAGGGGGGATGCCAAAATTTAGAACAGAACTGGCAGCAAAAGGGTAACGTTCCATTTGATCGGGATTTAGTGGGCGGCTAGCGTTGAATAGCCAGGCTAGATCGCGCAGCACACAGTCCCGCAACCGGCTCATCGACAGAACCCGCTTTTCGCGGGATTCTTGCGACTGATCAGGCTCGTCATCGGTTAGTCGATCCAGAAGCGAAGGCTGTAATCGCTCCTGAGCAGTCAATTCAGCCACGGAAGTCAGGAAAAATCACTAGGGTTTACGGAGATTCCGTTGGGAGGTGTTCTACCGATCGCTCGGATTCTTCCCCTAATCGTAGCAGACGGACATCCAACAGCGGATACTCTCCCTCATCACTTGCCAGCATCCGCTGTCCCATGCCGATATAGACATCTTCCTCCTGTTCAATCCATTCTGTCTTGTGGCTCAACTGTAAAGACGGATCAGGGCTGGTTTGCGAACCTGGATACCGGGCGGGAATCAGGCCAACGGCTTCACCGCCATTGCGCCAGGTGAAGAGGGCTGGCATCCAGACTAGATCGCGCAAATCAGCGGGTGCTTCCAATTTGATGCTGCTAATTCGCTGAAAAGGAATCCAAAAATAGCGGCCATTGACAATCGCCTCAAGCACCGGGCCTAATCGGCTATCGGCGTCGGCGATCCAAGTAAACGGTTGATTGTCAATCATGCCGGAGGAGGCGGGTGCTGTCTCGAAGGCTTGTTCCCGGATAGGTGCCGCTTGTTGGTAGTGACCTTCGGCGGTGAGACGTAGCGCCTCCAGCAGCAAGGCTACCCACGGTTCCGGATCGCCAAAAATTAGCGGTGACCGGCGGCCGGCAAAGACCTCGGCGCGCAGCATTTCGCAACGCAGCGCCTCGCGGTAAGTCTGCACCATCGGCAGGCTGCTGGCATCCATCTCTTCCAGCACATTCAACTGAGTCAACGCCCGCTCCCATTGCCCCATGATAGCCAGAAGTTGAAATAGGAAAATCCGATGCTTCGAATTAGCCGGTTCCCGGCGTACCTGATCCTGCACCTTGGTCAGCACCGGTTGCAGACTGCGTTCTGCCAACAACTCACCCAATAGCATCAGCGCTCTCCTTAGATTACGGCAAAAAAGCCGGCAGTTGCCCACCGGCTTTGGAATTGATCAAGCCACTTCCACCGTGGTCTGATCGAAGGAGGCTTCCACCGGTTTGCCGACGGTGCCGCCCTTAGTATCCTGCTGCTCGTAATGCACCGTTACCTTAGCGTAGGCGAAGCTCACATTGCTGAAAGGTTCATCTTCGCCGCCGCTACCCGACCAGTCCACATGCTCGACCAGACAGTTGTCAAAAGTGTAAATCTCAAAGGGCTTTTGTACAGCGCCCTTGGCGCCGACGTTCTTCGTCAGATGCACAATGATTTTGTCGATATGCTGACCTGAGGTCATGAACCCGAATAGCTGCGGAGTCGCCTTCTCGCGTTTCATCGTGCAGCTAAAGGAGCTGACCGAGGTGCGTCCCGAAGACAGACCGGTCGAACCGGAACTGACCGTGGATGGATTGCTTGAGCTAAAGCTGTAACTGTACAGCTTGATCCATTTTTCGTAGCCCTTGGCCGTGCTTTCGCCTTCAATGCCGTTCGAAACCTGCATGTATGAGTCATAAGCCATGTCATTTACCTCCAGTGGGATTGATCATCGCGCTATTCAAACCTATCTGCTGAATTGCGCGCCTTGCACTGAGCAGGTGATCGATACCGTCCAGTCTTAAAATTCGGTTTGATCACGCTCTCAACTTGAATATAGCACATCCTGTGCCATATCTGTAAGGTACTCATTAGCATGGATATTTTAGGTCTGAAGAGGCTTGCTCCTGATTCAGTATCTTGAGCATGAACTCATCAAAATGACCTCGTCCCCGTCCATTTTGGACCGCTAACCTCCTTTCGCTGAAGGGAGTTTTGAGACTAATCGTAGTGACACAGTTAGGCCCTCAAGCTGATAGTGTGGCCGCAGGAAGAATTTGGCACTGTAATAACCTGGATTCCCTTCTATTTCTTCCACCACGACCTCAGCAGCAGCCAACGGATACTTGGATTTGGTGATTTCGGACGAGGTCGCCGGCGCGCCATCGACGTAATTCGAAATCCAGCTCTGCAACCAGCGCTGCATGTCGTCGCGCTCTTTGAACGAACCAATCTTGTCGCGGACGATACACTTCAGATAGTGCGCAAAGCGGCAGGTTGAGAACAGATAGGGTAAGCGGGCTGACAGATTGGCATTAGCGGTCGCATCCGGGTCATCATATTCGGCAGGCTTTTGCAGCGACTGCGCGCCAATGAAGGCAGCAAAATCCGAGTTCTTGCGATGGATCAGCGGTAGAAAACCGTTCTTCGAAAGCTCAGCCTCGCGCCGGTCGCTGATGGCGATTTCAGTGGGGCACTTCATGTCCACGCCGCCATCGTCGGTGGGGAAGGTATGGGAAGGTAATCCTTCCACTGAACCGCCTGATTCGACACCGCGAATACGGGTGCACCAGCCGTACAACTTGAAGGCCCGGTTGATGTTGACCGCCATGGCGTAGGCAGAATTAGCCCAGACATACTTGGTGTGATCACTGCCTTCGGCGTCTTCCTCGAAATCGAACTCTTCGACTGGATCGGTTTTGGATCCATAAGGCAGGCGAGCCAGAAAACGCGGCATGGTTAAGCCGATATAGCGGGAATCTTCAGACTCACGCAGCGAGCGCCAGCCGGCGTATTCTGGGGTTTGGAAAATTTTGGTGATGTCGCGCGGATTACTTAGCTCCTGCCAGGAGTCCATCTGCATCACGGTCGGTGCGGCAGCGGCAATGAACGGCGTGTGAGCGGCGGCGGCAATCTTGGAAATTTCCCCGAGCAACTCGACATCTGGCGGGCTTTGATCGAAGTAGTAATCTCCGACCAGGCATCCGTAAGGCTCGCCGCCGAACTGCCCGTACTCTTCCTCATAGATTTTCTTGAAGAGCGGGCTTTGATCCCAAGCTGTTCCCTTGTATTTCTTCAGCGTCTTGTGCAGCTCCTTTTTGGAGATGTTCATGACGCGAATCTTAAGCATCTCATCAGTCTCAGTGTTGTTGACCAGATGATGCAGGCCGCGCCAGGCGCTTTCTAGGGCTTGGAAATCGGGATGATGCAGGATCACGTTTAGCTGGTCGGTGATCTTTTTATCAATCGCTGCAATCATCGACTCGATGGATTTGATGACATCCTTGGAGACCAGAGTGGTGTACTGCAGCGCTTGTTCTGCAAGAGTCTTAACCGCAAATTCAACCGCTTCCTTAGCTTGATCAGATTTGGGTTTGAACTCCCGCTGCAACAGCGAAGAAAAGTCACCTGCCTCCAGAGTTTCAACTTCGGTTTGAACCTCACTCGCACTGGTTTCAGCCATGGTTCATCACTCCTCGGCAGCGGGCGGGGTAGTTTCCTGGGGCTTGGCTTCAGCGACCAGGGATTGTAGGAGGCTGGGATCATTCAGCGCTTTAGCGATCAGTTCCTCAGCGCCGGTTTTTCCGTCCATGTAGGTCATCAGGTTAGATAACTGCTGGCGGGCTTGTACTAACCGGTTCAACGAATCCACCTTGCGCGCGACCGCGGCTGGAGAAAAATCCTCCATGCTCTCGAAGGATAAATCTACGCTTAAATCACCTTCACCGGTTAGGGTGTTGGGTACGCGGAACGCTACATGTGGCTTCATGGCTTTTAGCCGGTTATCGAAATTATCAATGTCAATTTCGAGAAACTTGCGTTCGGCCACCGGCGCTAGAGGGTCAACCGGCCTGCCGGATAAGTCGGCCATTACCCCCATCACAAAGGGTAACTGTACTTTCTTTTCGGCGCCATAGATCTCAACATCGTACTCGATCTGGACGCGTGGTGCTCGGTTGCGGGCAATAAATTTCTGGCTACTCATCGCCATCGGATCGTTACCTCTCAATCTATCTGTAAATCAATTTTGGCTTAAATAAACCTAGCCTACTAGTCAACCATTGTACAGCTTGATCATTCTGCTTCTTCATCGGGTTGCAAGCCGAAAATCAGATCAGTCTGCTCGGTAGCATTAGGCGCAAGATCACGCAGAACCTCCATGAAGTCCATGGTAACCAGTTTCTTGGCGCGTTTGAGCATAAAGGGCACCGGACTAGAGGGTTCATAACGTCTATAATAGTCACAGATCTTGTCAAGAGTGCGAATCACATCTTCACGGCTGGCAATTTCACCGACGATCATGCGCTGGCTGGTGGGAGCGCCTTCCGGCCCCGCTGATCCCATGAGTTCCCCGGACTCATCCTCGCCTGCCGCGCCTACGCCTCGCCGCTGAAGCTGTTCGGCTAGAACCTGCCGGATTTCCTTCAGTACTCCCGACAGGGCGCTCATATCCGGTGCTTCAGTCACGCCAACTTGATCGGTCAATAGTGCTTCGATCCGCTTAGCCCGTTCCATGGCCTCGGCGACCGTTTCCGCAGTGGCTTGCAGATCCTCGATGCTAGCGTCCTGGAACGCCCCGTCGATCATGGTCTGGTTCGGTGGTGCGGCGTGCTCTTCGTCAGTTGCCACCGGCGTTAGCAGCCCAGCCGCAATTTGGACATCCCGCAGGCTAAATTGTCCCAAACTACGCGAGCTGACCAGAGGGGTTGAGCGTAATTCATGTAGAGTTGTTTCTGGATCACATAATCCGACAATTGTATTGATGCGCAGAGTAGGGTCGTTGTCGTCCTCAGGGTCAAGCTGCGGGTAGACGCTGTCCCAGTAACGCTCGATCAGTCCTTCTAGCAGCGCCAGGCTTTGGGTGAATCCTAGGAGGCCGTCTGTATTGAGTTGCGCCCGGGTCAGGTAGGCTGCAATACGCAAATCGTGCGTGCGTTCCAGCAAATCGAGGGCTGTTTTGCTGACCCCACGCCAATCAGGAGGGTCGCCGGGAATGATTGTGTCACCATATTGGCGCTCTGGCGTTCCTTGCGCCTGCTTTTCCATTTCTGCGAACTGCGGATCATATTCGAGATCCTCGCCGCATGGCGCATCAGCAGTGATGTCGCTCAACAGGCTTTCAACGTCAAAAATACTCATGGGTGGGGCGCCTCGTCCGATTCGCTGATTTGAAAAAATAGCTCTGCTGGGTGTCATACCTACCCTCAAGCAGTATAGACTGCTAATTAGCGATATAATCTAGCAACCCGATGAAGCTCAGCCGGGTGGTTGAAGCGGTACTCCCGCCAACGGACATCGCACCATGCCCTTGAAATTGACCATTACTAGCTACCAACGACTCTCCCCAGGCCAGGAAACTATCAGGACTCTTGACCGTGGTTCGATCAGTATTGGCCGTGCGCCGAAAAACGACTGGGTTTTGCAGGACCCGGAGCGCATTCTGTCCAGCGAACACTGTATTGTTCATTACAAGGACGGCGGCTACGTCCTGACCGATAAAAGCACTAACGGTACTTTTCTCAACGACTCCGAACAGCGCATTCCTCGTGAACACACGGTCCCGCTCAAGGATGGCGACCGCTTTGTCTTGGGTGAATACGAAATTGAGGCCACTATCTTCACCACCGGGGAAGAAGAGGAAGTGGAGGCGGAAGGCCCAGTTACTGACATTGTGCTGAGTCCGGGTTTGGCGCCAGTGGATGCCAGCGTACCTGACAAGATGGTGCCACCTTCCGCAGAAGCTTCCTTCGATATCATCAAACCGCCTTTTAGGGACCTGCTGGCAGAAAGCCGAGACAGTTTGGGTCTTGAACATTCTGTTCCCGAACGGCGTCCGCCTGGCGGTGCAGCCACTGAACCCTCATCCGATATTGGCGGACCGGAGGGTGCTGCTTATGAACCGCCAGAACTGTTGTCCCCGGAACCACCGCCTTCGGTTGAGCCTCAGGAACTGCCTGCTGAGCTGCCTGTTCCGCCGTTGTCCCCCCCTTTGGAGGAAGCGTCAGCGGACCGTTCAGTCCTTGAGCCGGTTACCCCTGCTAGACCCGAAGCCGAGCTAGTGATTCCGGATGACTGGTGGCAGTCGCCTGCTACGCCGGCACCCCAAGCCCAACCCGATACACTGGAACCACCGGTGGTGCCGCTATTCCAGGAGCCGGTCCCGCCGCTGGCCCCGGCCGCAAAGCTACCCGTGTCTCCTCCGGTGCCCGTAGCGTCAGTAACGGCTGCCGAGTCCGCCGGGCTCGATGCTCAAGTGCTATTACTCGCTTTTTTAAACGGCGCAGGGTTACCTCAAATGCGTCTGACTGATGAGCAGTTGCCAGAGACGATGGCTAACCTCGGCGCCGTCTTTCGCGAAACAGTTCGTGGCCTCATGGACATCTTACTGGCTCGCGGTGACCTTAAGGGCGAGTTTCGACTGGATCGCACTGCAATCGGTCCTGTGGAAAACAACCCCCTCAAAACCCCGCCTGGCCGGCCGCCACTACGGGTGGAGGAAGTCATGGCCCTGTTGCTGGTCAGTCAAAAGGGCGCCTACATGTCGCCAGTGCAAGCGGTACGCGAGGGCTTTGATGACATTAAGGCTCACCAACTAGCGGTTATGGCTGGCATTCAAGCTGCGTTGACCCGCCTGCTAAAACGGTTTGATCCTGACAATTTGGAAACACGCCTCGAACAAAGCGTACTTGATAACATCTGGCCAGCGAACCGCAAAGCTAAGTACTGGGATTTGTTTAGCGCTGAATATCAGGCCATCGCCCGTGAAGCTGAGGATGATTTCAATGAATTGTTCGGTGACGAATTCGCCCGCGCTTATGAGGAAAAACTGCGCTCCCGCTGAATTCGCCTACAATACGCTCAATCCTCATCCCTCGCTGGCTACTGTTCCGCGTGCTGGATGCGAGGATTTGAGGGTTGCATTAAAACTCCCTTCTCCGCCAAGGGAAAGGGATCGGGGTTAAGGGAGCCAATGAGGCCATGAAACGAGCAACGTCGCCATGAGCTGGTACAGCAAAGTCGTATGGTCTGAAGGGATGTTCCTGCGTCCCCAGCATTTTCAACAGCAGGATCGTTATCTTGAAGCTTTGGTCCGGCAATCCTGCGGCCCGCTTCGCCCCTATGGCTGGGGTGTGGTGGAGCTGGCCCTTGATCGGGAAGCGCTGGCGCTGGGCAAGGTTGGTATTACGATCGCTCGAGGGTTGCTGCCGGATGGCACCCCTTTCAGCATTCCGGACCATGATCCTCCACCGGCGCCTTTGGATATTGACGCTGAAGTGCGCGATACCCGGGTGATGCTGGCATTGCCGTTGCGGCGCACTGGCATGGCTGATGTGGAGCGTGGCGACTATCAGGATACCGCTGCACGCTACCGGGCTGCCGCCCGTGAGGTCCGCGACAATAATGTCGATACCGCCAATAACAGCGCCCACGTCGAAATCGGCGAACGCCGGTTACGCTTGTTCCTTGATACGCGAGACGCCAGCGATTATACCTGCATTGGTATCGCTCAGGTTCAGGAAAAACGGCCTGATCAGACCGTAGTGCTGGATGCCGATTATTTGCCGCCCTGCTTGGATTGCCGCGGTGTACTCGCGTTAAAAGGCTTCGTTACTGAGGTGCTGGGCTTGTTGCATCAACGCGGCGATGCTCTGTCGGAACGGGTGGTGGGTGCTGGCGCTTCACGGGGTGGTGGTCTGGATATCGCCCAATTTTTGCGCCTGCAGGCCGTCAATCGCTTTGAGCCACTGTTTGCCCACTTGGCGGCCATGCCGGGCTTGCATCCTGAAACTTTCTACCAGATCGCTTTGCAGGTTGCCGGTGAAATGGCTACTTTTACCGATAAGGTCAAACGGCGTCCTCCCGTCTTTCCGGCTTATGATCACGATGATCTGCATAAGACCTTTAGTATATTGATGAGTGAATTGCGCCGTTCGCTTAGCCTGGAAGAAGCTGAGGCAGCAATCCGCATTCCGATTGAGGAACGCCAGTATGGCATCCGGGTGGCGATTATCACAGACCGCGAACGCCCGCTGCTCACTAAAGCCACCTTTATTCTGGCGGTGCGTGCTGACATGGCGGCTGACCTGCTGCGCAGCCGCTTCCCGACGCAGGTCAAGATCGGTCCGGTGGAGCGCATCGCTCAGTTTGTCAATCACCATTTGCCTGGTATTGGTGTCAGCGCCCTACCGGTCGCGCCGCGGGAAATCCCCTATCGGGCTGATTTTATCTATTTCCGCCTTGATCGCAGCAGTGAATTCTGGAAACAAATCCTCAATTCAGGCGGTTTCGCCTTCCATGTGGGCGGTGAGTTTCCGGGATTAGAGATGGTGTTTTGGGCCATTAAAGAGTGACAGAGAGGCTGAGTAACGAACCGTGACTATCGACGATCCGTTTGCTACTGGCGGCGACGAAAGCGAACGCACTATTATTCGTCCGACGCCGGGTGGTCGCCGCCCGGATGTGGATGTTGCGCCTGCAACATCGCCTCGTCCTATTGCCCCCGAGCCAGCGCCGGTTTCCAAGGGAGTCGGTCTGAATCCCCTGGAGGCGGCTGCCGAACCCTTGCTCGGGCTGATCATGCGCCTGAAGAATACATCGTCGCATCCTAATCCTGAACAATTGCGGCGCCAGATGATTGAGGAGATTAAGGCCTTTACCGCTAACGCCCGCAGCGCCGGACTCCCTGAAAAAACTGTGTTCCGCGCCCGCTATGTTCTCTGCACGACGCTGGACGAAGTTGTGTTGAATACTCCCTGGGGCCGGGCTAGTGAATGGAGCGAAAATAGTCTGTTAGTGACGTTTCATAATGAAACCTGGGGCGGTGAAAAGTTTTTCGAATTGCTGGATGCAATTATTCTCGACCCGCGCAAGAATTTGGATTTGCTGGAATTGATGTACTTGTGTCTGGCGTTTGGGTTCCAGGGCCGTTACCGGTTGTTAGACAATGGCCGCAGCCGGCTAGATGAGCAGCGGGAGCGGACGTACAACGCTATTCGTACCGCTCGTGGTGAATTTGAACGTGATTTATCCCCGCACTGGCGTGGCAGTATTGAGCAGCAGAATCCACTAATCCGCTATGTTCCGCTCTGGGTTGTCGCGGCGGTAGCAGCGGCGCTGCTATTGGCGGCCTATGCAATTTTCGGTTGGCTACTTAACAGTAACTCCGACCCGGTGTTTACTGCGCTTGGCGACATCCGCGATGAGACGGTAGCTATGGTCCGGCGCAACGGAGTTCCCGTGGCGCCTCCGCCGGTTAAGCCGCAAGTGAAATCGGACCTTACCCGTGTGTCCCAGGATTTGCGGACCTTCCTCGCTCCGCAAATTCGCCAAGGTCAGGTCGAGGTCATCGAGGCTGCCGACCGGACGACCATCCGTATCCAGGGTGATGGGTTGTTCGACTCTGCCAGCGCTAATATTAAATCAGCCTATCTGCCATTGCTGACACAGATCGGCAAGGAACTCAATACGGTGCAAGGCAAGGTGCTAGTGACTGGCCATACTGACAATCTCCCGATTCATACCTTGCAATTTCCGTCTAATTGGCATTTATCCAAAGCGCGCGCTGATAGCGTGGTCAAGCTGCTGGCGGCGGTCAGCAACAATCCTAGCCGTTTCATCAGCGAGGGCCGCGCTGATAGTGAACCCGTTGCACCCAACAATACTCCCCAAGGCCGGGCATTGAACCGGCGCGTCGATATCATCCTGCTGGCGCGGATCAACTAGGGGGAGGTTATGAACAAGATCCTGAGTTTTTTCAAAAGCAAATGGTTCATCGGCATCACCGGATTCCTGGCGGTCGCCGCTCTGATCTGGTACATCGGTCCACTGATTGCAGTGGCCGGGCAAAGTCCATTATCCTCGGACTTGGGCCGGGTTTTTACCATCATGACTGTCGGTGGTGCCTATGGCCTGACTCAACTGATTTATTACATCAATACACTGCGCACTAATCGCAATATGCTGGCCGATCTGGCTGGCCAGGCAGGCGGGCAGGCAGGTGCTTTGGGTGGCGGAGCCAGTGGCAGTGAGCAAGGGGCTGCTCGTGAGGAACAGATCCGCGACCAGCAGCGTAAGAAAGAAGAAGAAGCAGCCTCAGCGGAGGAAATCTCTACCCTCAAACAGGGATTGGATGAGGCATTGGTTACGCTCAAGAAATCCCGGTTGAGCGGTAAGAGTGGCCGTAGCCAGTATCTTTACCAACTTCCCTGGTACATTATTATTGGCCCGCCGGGTTCAGGTAAAACCACTGCACTGATCAATTCTGGTCTGCGTTTTCCCCTAGGAGCCGGCAAAGTGCGTGGGGTGGGGGGTACTCGTAACTGCGACTGGTGGTTTACTGATGAAGCCGTCATGCTGGATACGGCTGGCCGCTACACTACCCAGGATAGTCACGAGGAAGTCGATCGCGCAGCCTGGCGCGGTTTTCTCGATCTGCTCAAGAAACACCGCCGCCGTCGCCCTATCAACGGCGCCTTCATCGCTATCAGCCTGTCCGACTTGATTCAGCAAAGTGAAGACGAACGTGCTGCTCAAGCGCTGGCTATCAAGCAGCGCATCCAGGAATTGCATGAGCACTTTGGTATTCGTTTCCCTATTTATGTGCTGTTTACCAAGACGGATCTAATTGCTGGCTTCATTGAATTTTTCAACGACCTCGGTCAGGAAGAGCGGGCGCAGGTGTGGGGCATGACCCTGCCGATGGATGATCCATCTAACCCGGAAGGTGTGGTTGAGCATTTCGCGGCTGAATTCGAACTGCTGGAAAAACGTCTGAACGATCGATTAGTCAATCGCTTGCAGGATGAGCGTGATCCTCAACGGCGTGACTTAATCTACACCTTCCCTCAGCAGTTTGGCTCCTTAAGACAAGTGGCTGAACGGTTTCTCAAGGAGGTTTTCCGTCCCAGCCGCTATGAAGAGCGTGTGCTGTTGCGTGGCGTGTATTTCACGAGCGGTACCCAGGAAGGGACTCCGATTGACCGGCTAATGAGTTCGTTGGCTAGCACTTTCGGGTTGAATCGGCAAACTCTCAGCACTTTTTCTGGGAAGGGGCGTAGCTATTTCATTACGCGGTTATTGCGAGACGTGATTTTCCCGGAGGCGGAGATCGCTGGCGCCAATCTGCGGGTGGAACGGTGGCGAGCCTGGATTCAGCGCGGGGCTTACGCGGCTGCCCTGCTGATTACCGTTACGGCGGCTGTGCTGTGGTTGACCAGTTATGCGCGCAATGAGATGTACGTGCAAGCGGTGGAAAAACAGCGCCTTGAAGTGGAAAAGCAAATTACGGCGTTGTCCCCGGATCAAACCGATCCGGCCGCAGCCCTGTCTCTGCTGAATGCAGCGCGCGCCATTCCTGGTGGCTATGACGACCGCAATGCTGGAGTGCCCTGGCTGATGGGCTTTGGTCTGTACCAGGGCTACAAACTAGGCGGCGAGGCGATACGGATTTACGAACGGCTGCTGATTCAGGCCTTCCTGCCACGCATCGTGTTGCTCATGGAAAACCGCCTGCGCCAGAATGTCAGCGATCCGGGTTACCTCTACAACACCCTTGCAGTTTATCTGATGATGGATGATCCAGAGCGCTTTAACGCCAAAGCGATTAAGGATTGGATGGAGCAGGATTGGCAGAGTCACCTGCCGCGTAACTTTACCCGGGAACAACGTGAACAACTGTCGGCGCATCTGGATGCACTGCTGGCGCAAGCGCCACTGGAATCACCGGTTGCTCTGGATAGCGTGCTGATCCAGAATACCCGTGGCTTACTCAATCAGGTTCCCTTGTCCCAGCGCATCTACGAGCGGTTGAAAAATCAGCGTGGATCCGAGGTTCCCCCGGAAATAGGCTTGACGGTTGCCGCTGGTCCTGACACACCACGAGTATTCAATCGAAAAAGCGGTCAACCGCTTAACACCGGTGTTCCCGGTTTATACTCGTATCAGGGCTACTACCGTTTTTTTCTGAAAGCCAGCCCGAAGCTGGTCGGGCAATTGGCCGAGGAAAGCTGGATTCTTGGTTCATCTGTGCAAATCTCAGCCAATCTTGTTGATCAACAACGGATTGCGGATGAAGTGTGCCGCCTTTACCTTGGCGATTTTTTTGAACAATGGCAAAACCTGCTGGCTGATGTCCAGATCAAGCCGTTTAATAATTTGGATACGGCGTTGGACATCATGCAAGTGCTGTCTGCCCCAGCTTCGCCGCTGCGGAGCTTAATAGAAACCGTGGCTCGTGAAACGGCTTTGAGTCAACCGCCAGCGCCTCCGCAGGATGCTAACAAGGCAGCAGCAGAGCCTTCATTAACTGATCGGATTGCTGGCGTCCTGGGCGATAGTGGCAAGACCGGCGCCACCACTACTATTCAACCTTGTGCTATTGATTCCCGGTTGTCCGGGTTTAACATCCAATATGTCAATGAAATTAAAGGTGAGGAGGGTGCAATTCCTCCCCTCGATAAGACGTTATCTACTCTTGAAAACCTTTACAGCCAAATGAATGCTATCGCTCGTGCCCAGGAAGGGAGCTCTGATGGCAAGATCCCGCAAAATCTCAAGGACCAGTTCGGAGTGGTCGTGAATCAGGTGCAAGTGGATGCTGCCCGCAAGCCGCCGCCGTTTAATGTGTTGCTGAATAAGCTAGCGCAGGACAGCACTGATGTGGTGCGCAGCGTGCGGGATCAGTTGAATTCACAATGGCAGGCGGCAAAGATCGCTGCCTTTTTTCAGGATAATTTGAAAGGCCGTTATCCGTTGGCACGCAGCTCCATTCAATGGAGCGGTGGTGCTCCAGCGTTGAATGCTCCTGTTCCGGCCAACACCATTCAGTGGGTGAACCCAGATGCTGGTGCCGGCCTCAGCCGCACAGTTCAGGGACCACCAGACGCTACACTCTCCGCTTTCATCCGCTTTTTTGGCCCTAACGGCTTAATGGATGCTTTTTTCCAGAAATCGCTTAAGCCCTATGTCGATACTTCGCAGGGAAGTTGGGTCTGGCGTGGTCCTGCTGGTCCGGAACAAAGCATCAGTCCGGAAGCCCTGCAAGCCTTCCAGCGCGCCGCTGCAGTGCGCGCTGCCCTGTTTCCCGGTAATAGTTCGAACCCATCAGTGCCCTTTCAATTGGTTCCAATGGAAACGAGTCGCGATATTAGCCAAGTGATTATCGAGGTAGAAGGACAAACGCTAACCTATAACGCAGGCCAGCCTGCACAGGTTACCGATCTACGCTGGACCGGTGCATCCGGCAAAGCTCGAGTCGAATTTCTACCCGCAGGCGGTGGTCTATCGAAACTGAATGAAACAGGCCCTTGGGCTTGGTTTAAGATCCTTGATCAGACCCAGGAGCAACCAACGGGGACAGGCCAATTCCGGATAGCATTTCAATTAGGTGGCCGGCAGGCTATTTATGAATTACGCAGCTCTAGCGGTTCCAATCCTTTCCGTCTGCGGGAATTGGAGGGTTTCCGGTGCCCCGATCAGCTCTGATGCCTGAATCTCACCGTTCAATGATGACGGGTTTCTTCGGCAAGCTACCTGGCCGGGGCGATTTTATCGGCCGCCATCTTCCGAGAAATTTTCTCGAACCTTGGGATGGCTGGATGCAGGCGGCGATGGCTTATAGCCGTAACCAGTTACAGGAGTCCTGGTGCGACCGTTACTGTACCAGCCCGATTTGGCGTTTTGCATTGAGCGGCGGCTTGTGCGGGCCAGCGGGTTATGCTGGGGTGCTCATGCCCAGTGTCGATCGTGTTAATCGTTACTATCCGCTGACCATCGCTGTTCCGTTAGCGCCAGATTGGCCGTTGTTTACACTGCCTGCGATGGGTGAGTCCTGGTTCCAGCAAGCTGAGCGGATTGCGCTGGAAGGACTCAAATACAATGCGTTGGATCTGGATGATTTCAGCCGGCAAGTCAACGCACTGGGTGCGCCATTTGCCACTGATTGGCCTGAGGAAGTTGTGGTTACTGGCAAGGCTTGGCATTGCGCTTTACCTGAATCGCTGGATTGGCTGCGAGCGACGCCAACATTGGCGGGTTACCTATTACGGCGGACATTTCCCCGGCCTAGCTTGTGGTGGACCGAAGGTTCAGATCGTATTGCTCGTTCCCTGTTGATTTGTGATGGTCTGCCCCCGATTGAAGGATTTTCCGCGTTGTTGGCTGGGGACTGGCAGCAATGGGGTTGGAATGAGAAACTGCTCGTTGACGTCACCGGTCCTGACGAGTCATCCGCTGCTAAGGAGGCGTCATCATGAACGAATCGCTTTTTTACTGGTCATCAGCCGGCCGTAGCCATGTCGGTATGGTGCGGGCGATCAACGAAGACGCTTGTTTGGCGATGCCTGAATTGGGTCTTTGGGCGGTCGCTGACGGCATGGGTGGACACGAGGCGGGTGACATTGCCAGTCAAATGATTGTCGAGGCGCTGCAGCAAACCCCATCCCCGTTGAACTGGCCAGATTTTTTGCACTCGGTGCGTGACGCGCTTTACGAAGTCAATCAGCGGTTGCGGGAGGAATCAGCTCAGCGCTATCAACATCGCACGATTGGCAGCACCGTGGTAGTGCTGCTGGCTCATGAAGATCAGTGTGCCTGCTTATGGGTAGGTGATAGCCGTATCTATCGGTTGCGAAAGGGTCAGCTTGAGCAGTTGACCCGCGATCATAGCCATGTTCAGGAGCTGGTTGATCAGGGATTGCTTGCTCCAGAGGAGGCTCACCGCCATCCATTGGCCAATGTGATCACCCGTGCAGTGGGTTCATCGGATGACTTGCAGATTGATGAAGTGATCCATTCACTCCAAGTGGGCGATCTCTTTCTATTATGTAGCGATGGCCTCAACAAGGCTGTTAACGATGAGGAAATTGCGCGTCTACTGGCGCACAGCAACCATAATTGCCAGGAGGCCGTCAAGGCGTTCATCCACTTGGCGCTGATGCGTGATGCCAGCGATAATGTAACCACTGTGGTGGTGAGCATCGATGGCGATCCAGTGGGATCTGCTGGCGAAAAACTGGGTTCGGACCTGCCAGAAGATCCGATTCCAGCAGATTGGTATTTACAGTAGCGTGATGGTAATCGCTCAGTCCCCTCGTCCCCTGTTAAGGGGGCGAGGGCGAGGGCGAGGGCGAGAGGGTAAGTCCTTGAAAACCGCTGCCTTCACCCCAGCCTCTCTCCTGCAAGCGGGCGATTGGAAGGTTCACCGTCCCCGCCGATACAGTGGCAATGGCTGATCAGAGGCCGGCTGATAACTCTCGCTAAAGTCATTGAACGCTTCTAATGCATCTTCAAGATTGCGATCGGCCCGCAACTCGAAGGCGTCAAAGCCGCTGCGGGCCATGAAGAACAACTGGTCGCGCAGTACATCGCCTACCGCCCGGATTTCTCCCTGATAGCCGTACCGTTCCCGCAGCAATCGCGCTTGTGAATAGGCGCGGCCATCAGTGAATTTGGGAAATTCCAGCGCCACCAGCGCCAGCGCTGGCAGATCGGGAGCTAGATCAGCAACATTGGCGGTATTTGGCAAGTATACGCCGACCCATTCATCCCGGCCTTGCAACGCCATCTGCTCCTTTTGCCAGCGAGCTCGTGAGACAATCACAGGTCCAGCAGGTAGCTCAGCATCGTCAGGGACGTATTGCCATTGGTCTTCGACGATTTGCCGGTTTTTAATAACCGACCGCATGGCGCTGTTCCTCCTGTTTTGCTGCTTTGCTACCCGGCGCATAAGCCTGCATCCGGAACGGCTCTAGACCAATTCGCCGGAAGGTCTCAAGGAACCGCTCACCATCCTCACGCCGTTCCACGTAGACGCGCAGGATACGTTCCAGAGTGTTGGCGACATCGGTCTTGGGTACCGAAGGGCCAAGGATGTCACCGAGCGATACATCATTTTCTGACGAGCCGCCTAGCGAGATTTGGTACCATTCCTCGCCTTTCTTATCAACGCCGAGAATGCCGATATGGCCGACATGGTGATGACCGCAGGCGTTCATGCAGCCGGACATGTTCAGACGGAGATCGCCGAGGTCGTAGAGATAGTCGAGCCGGTCGAATTTCTCATTGATCTGAGAAGCAATGGAGATCGAACTGGCATTAGCCAGGCTGCAAAAATCCAAGCCGGGACAGCAGATCATGTCTGCTAAGGTACCAATTACCGGCGCCGCCAGTTTTTGCCCCTTAAGGGCATGCCATAGCGGGTAAAGGTCGGCTTGCCGCACGCCGGCGAGCAGGAGATTCTGGTGGTGAGTGGCACGAATCATCCCAAAACTATAACGATCAGCAAGATCAGCAACCTCGTCCATCTGCCCGGCGGTGATGTCACCGGGTGGTACATTTGGTTCCTTCAGCGCTACGAATACATTGCGGTATCCCGCAACCTTGTGGGCGGCAACATTATGCTGGATCCAGGCGGCGAACGCCTTGTCTGCCTTGAGCCATTGTTCGAAGCTGAGATCAGCAGCAGCGTCAGTGTCATACGGGGGCGGGGTGAAATAGTGGCGTACCCGCTCAATTTCAGCTTGCTCCAGCGCTAGCCCAGAATTCTTGATGCATTCCCACTCTGCTTCGACCTGTTCACGGAATTTTTCCGCTCCAAGCGCCTTGACCAGGATCTTGATACGCGCCTTGTAAATATTGTCCCGTCGGCCGTGTTGGTTGTAGACCCGCAGAATTGCTTCCAAGTAGGTTAAAAGATCGCGCTGGGGCAGGAATTCGCGAATGACCCGGCCAATGAGCGGTGTACGGCCTAGTCCGCCACCGGCAAGCACCTGGAAGCCGGTTTGTCCTGCTTCGTCCCGTACTAAGCGCAGGCCAATATCGTGAACCTGGGCAGCTGCGCGGTCATGGGTAGCGCCGGTGACAGCGATTTTGAACTTGCGCGGCAGGTAGGAAAATTCCGGGTGAAAGGTGGACCACTGGCGGATGATTTCGCAGTAGATGCGTGGGTCTTCGATCTCGTCTGGAGCCACTCCAGCAAGATGATCGGCAGTGACGTTGCGAATGCAATTGCCACTGGTCTGGATGGCATGCATCTGTACTTGGGCCAAATCAGCGAGAATATCGGGCGTGTCCTCCAGCTTTGGCCAGTTGTATTGGATGTTCTGGCGGGTGGTAAAATGACCGTAGCCTTGATCGTAGCGGCGGGCGATGTGCGCTAAAGTCCGCATTTGCCGAGAGGAGAGCAGACCGTAAGGAATGGCTACCCGCAACATCGGTGCGTGGCGTTGCAGGTAGAGTCCATTCATTAGCCGTAACGGTCGAAATTCGTCATCGCTCAATTCGCCAGCCAGAAAACGCCGCACTTGGCCTCGATATTGAGCGACGCGCTCGTTTACAAGCGTCTGATCATAGTAATCGTACTGGTACATTCTTATTTGGTCTCCGCCTGAAATCTTACTGACGCATCTCCATTTTTCTCCTTGAAGGAGAGCATTAGAAATGCGAAAGCTAATTGGACGCAAGTTACCACTGCTGAGATATGCAAATAAAGAATTTTTTAACAATAAATTTATAACTTTTTTTTATTTAACAAATAAAGTAACCCTTTGTAGATTTCGAATCCTATCAGGCTGCTGTTAAGGTCTTACTGAGAGTTGCCGGCTATGGGCGGTCGAATGCTTCGCGTAATAATCGCTCCATGGTCTCATTCCAACGTTGGCGTGTTCGTTCCTGCCAAAACCGAGCGTTGGGCCGACAATCAAATTTCTGTTTATACACAGCCAGTGTTGCAACAAGCAGCGCCAATACAAATGCTAATTCTGCATTTTGGAATCCGGCGAAGGGTAGCGCCACCCAGGTGAGGAAAGTCAGTCCTGCGATCCAACCCCAGGGAATACACAGGTAGTAGTCAATCTGAAACTCAGAGCCATTACGGTAGATGCTGACCCGCATGGGCCAGTCATCCTGCAACAGATAAGCCCGCCGACGTAGTTCTAGGTAATTTTCTCGCTCAGTGGTAATTATAAAATTATTTAATAACAAAGAGTTAATAAACTTTTTTGATTGCGTGTCACCACCTCGCACTGTAGCTCGGCTCAAGCGGCCTAAGTGATGAATTATCAATTTAATTGCCATGTTTACTCACCACCAACACTTGTAACTTGGCACTTTATTCCTCACTTCCTATCGTGATGATTACTTTTCCGGTCGATTTGCGGGCGATGACTTGGTTAAGCGCTTCAACCGCCTGTTCCAGCGGGTAGGCCGCTGATATATGGGGCTGAATCGCACCGTCCAGATACCAGTGAATCAGGGTGTGGAAACTCTCGGTCATCACCTGGGGATGAAGCTCCGCATAGGCTGGCCAGTTAACGCCAATGACATCCACATTTTTGACGAGTAGATGATTAGCGGGAATTTGTGGCACGGTACCGCCCGCAAAGCCAATGACTAGAATTCGTCCTTCAAAGGCAATGCTACGTAGGGAAGCGGTGAACAGTTCACCACCAACCGGATCGTAGACCACATCTGCGCCGCGCCCACCCGTCAGCTCCTTAATTCTAGTGCGCACGTCTTCGGTGCTGGTGTTGATCAGATAGTCCGCGCCATGTTCACGGGCAACTTCAAGTTTTTCAGGGCTGCTGGCGGTAGCAATGACTACCGCACCTAACCGTTTACCGATAGCGACCGCTGTTAGGCCCACGCCGCCGGATGCACCATGCACCACGAGAGTTTCGCCGGCCCCCAGTCGCGCCCGATGCCATAGGGCGATATGCGAGGTACCGAAAACTACCGGAAAAGCCGCACCTTCTTCCCAGGACATCGCTGCCGGCATCGGTACGCAACGATTGGTATTCACCACCACCTGCTCGGCGTAGCCACCATACGGGGTGATGGCGATAATCCGGTCACCAACTTTGATGCCATCGACGCCTATTCCCAATTCCAATACTTTGCCGGACACTTCAAAACCCGGGCTAAAAGGAGGTTGTGGCTGTTTCTGATATTGACCGCGGGTAATCAGACTGTCGGCAAAATTGACGCCGCAAGCCCGGATTTTTAACCGGACTTGGCCGGGACCCGGTCGCGGTTCGGGTACTTTGTCTAACCGCAGTGCAGCAGCACCGGTAAGTTCATGACAGACGATGGCTTTCATCATGGGACATTCTCCATCCATCGTTTCGGAGCTTAACAAAGACCCCGGTAAATACTCCCTTATCGTGTTTTAAGTCTAGAGGAGAGGGAGTTCTAGAAATTCCCCTCCTTGAATTAAGGAGGGGATGGCGCAGAGCGCTGGGATGATTTATCGGATGTTGATTATTCCCCGATAATTTTGCGCACGACA
>DDST01000099.1:1047-21764 GCA_002343485.1 Proteobacteria bacterium UBA2383 | reverse complement strand
CAGTTCCAGAATCCAACCGGCGACATTGTCCAGGAAATAACGGTCATGCGTGACCGCCACCACGGTGCCAGGGTAATCCTGGAGGAAGCGCTCCAGCCAAGCGACAGATTCAGCGTCAAGGTGGTTGGTCGGCTCGTCCAGCAACAGCATATCGGGTTTGGACAGCAACAGCCGGCACAAGGCAACCCGGCGCCGCTCGCCGCCGGAAAGCTGAGTGACATCCGCATCCCAAGGCGGTAGCCGCAGTGCATCGGCAGCGACATCCAGAGTCCGGTCCAAATGATGACCATCCGTAGTTTGTAAGTAAGCTTCCAGGTCAGCCTGTTCAGCAGCCAGCTTGTCGAAATCGGCGTCCGGGTCCGCATAAGCCGCGTAGACTTCATCGAGCCGGGTTTGCGCAGTCTTGATCGACGCAACGGCCTCTTCGATATTGCCGCGCACATCCTTGGCGGGATCGAGCTGCGGCTCCTGCGGCAAAAACCCGATGTGGATACCCGGCTGGGGGCGGGCGTCACCGAGAATATCGGTATCGATGCCGGCCATAATCCGCAGCAAAGTGGATTTACCGGAGCCGTTCAGGCCCAAAACGCCGATTTTGGCGCCGGGAAAAAAGGAGAGCGAGATGTCTTTGAGGATTTCCCGCTTGGGCGGCACGAGCTTGCCCACGCGGTTCATGGTGTAGATGTATTGGGCCATACGATCTCATTGTCAGAGTGAGTGAACGAAATGGCGGCCAATCTAACCACTGATTGCCCTATCGTAAAGAGAAAGCTAATCGGGCTCTTCGACAATCCGCCGGTACGGCTTGGCTGGCCGCATCTCAAGGGCCTCAGTTAAATCAGCTCGCCGGGAACAGCCGGGCGGACATTTCGCCAAGTGCTTCCTCGCTGCTGCATACAACGCCTCACCCTTTTGCGCCGGATCAGCCAGCGCCGGATTAGCCAGCACCTCTGCTGCCCATGGGTACAGAAGATCACGATCGAAGCCGGAACCCAGCAAGAATGCAAGCGATAGATAGATCATGGCGCCGCGCTCAGTAGTCAGACCATGCTGCTTGGCAGCCCCATAACCATGACGCACCAGATCGCGCAGGATGCTATCGCCAAGCACTTGATACTTTTGGGGGGCCAACGCCTGCAACAGCAGCAACAACCGGTGCCCGAAACTGGGCGCGTCCGGCAGGCTCTCGAACACCTGCGATTGCTGCAACATTCCCAGGGTTTGCCGCAAGTATTCGTTTTCTGGCCCAATCATCGAATCCAGCAGCGTCATTGCTTGGTCATAAACGGGCGCCATGCGGGTATTGGCGGTTTCTGGCGCTTGCTCCTTGAGCCGTTCTGTAACCCAAGGCAACTGAGGATCTTCGTCGAAATAACTGCCTAGCAGAAACATCAGGCTGACATAAAGGTATACATCGCGTTCGGAGACCAGCTGGTAATGCTCAGCCCGCTCCAAGCCAAACCGAATTACTGCGCGCACCTGATCCGCCTGCAAGTTCTGGCAGTGCTCAGGAAAAAACGTCTGCAGATGCTCATACACCCGGCTGGCAAAATTGCTAACGGCAGCCTGCTCAAAAACCGCCATTTGCTCTTCACGAATCATTAACATGTCTTTTCCTCATCCCGCATGGTTTCCTATGCTTTCAGCATGGGAAACCGGCCGCTAAGCCAGCACCACCGGTTCGCTCCTGAGTTGTTCGCCATCGAGCGAGAATTTCAGCAGAATATTGGATTCCTCGCCTTCGGCCAGATAGCGCAGCACCGGACCAAACACCGTCCGCAGCTCCTTGGCGTTGCACGTCGGCAGATAGACACGCAACACCCGAGGATCGTAATAACGGAATTCCAACGGCTCGAGTGCAGGACCGTAGACTTTCAGGAAGGAACGTAAATGATCACGCACGGTACGCAAATTGGCCTGGCTGATCGCGAATATTCCCCAGTGCCGCCCCCAACCTTCTTCCAGCACCCACTCAGAAAACGGCGTATCAAGCTTGAATACCGCCAAATAGGCAGCAACCTGAGCCACATCCGGCTCCAGTTCACCGGGGAATAGACAAACCGATTCGACGCTTAACCGTTCTAACATTTGCGGCAGGTTTGGCACTGAAGCGCCATCCAACACAGCGTAAATGGTGGTCTCGGGTAGAGCAGATAAATGCTCGCTTAAGGCATTGATGAGAACTACATCGGGCATGACCTACGCTCCGAATTGCCAAAAATCACCATCCCTCCTTGCGGGAGAGAGCCGGGTACGCGGTGGACGTCGATGCCAGAGAATCAACGCGGCGGAGTCCGCGGTTCTTGAGCACGCTGCTGCTGCTCTTCTTGAGTCTGCTGCTCCTGAGCATGCGGCGGCTCCTGCGTCCGTGGCTCCTGCGTCCGTGGCTCCTGGGTTCTCTCCGTTTGAGTAAATGGAGCGCCGGATTGAGCAGCGCTGGATTTAACCTGGGCTTGCGGCGCTTGTTGATAATCATCGACACTCACGGAATCCAGGGATTGCGGGCTTGGCGCTTGAATAGGCGTGGCTTCGGCACTCGTCACTTCACCGGCCTGGTCATCTGCCGCTTCCTGGGGCGCGGTGGGCGCGGTGGGTGCATCTGGGGAACTGCCGGAACCGGAACCTGCTGAACCGCCGCCGCTATTGATCATCACCATGGGGCTGCCGGCGATTTTTACCATGGGCGCGCCGCTGATGGTGATACCGGATGGACCGAGGTCGATAAAATTGGCGCCGGCTTTAATCGTCAGCTGCATCCCCGCTTCAATCACCACCTTCATTCCGGCCTTGAGATGGATCTCCATGCCCGCATCCAGGGCGTGATTCTGCCCCACCTTCTCCTGCTGGTTCATGCCCACCTTGAGCGACAAGGTGCCGTCGACCTTCTGGTTGTAATTGCCAACAACCTGCTGATGTTTTTCGCCGGCGATCTTTTCAAACTGATCGCCGCTACCGCCATCGCCCGATTTAACGATGAGATGTTTTTCACCCTCGACCTGCTCGAATTGCTTCTTTTTGACAATCAGGTGGCGTTCGCTGCCGATCCATTCCCGGGCATCGTTCTTGATCCGGATGTCCTCATCGCGCTCGCCATGCAGGAAAATTTGCTCCTTGCCCTTGTCATCCTCGAAACGAAACTCGTTGAACCCGTCCCCTCCCTTACTGGAGAGACTCTTGAGAGTGGACATGGTCTTTTTGTCCGGCAGGGTGTAAGGCGGCAGGTTGGCGCCGTTATAGACGCGGCCGGTGATGATCGGCAGATTGGGATTACCTTCCAGGAAATCCACAATCACCTCTTGGCCGATCCGCGGCAAGTAGATCGCACCCCACTTCTTACCCGCCCAGCTCTGAGCGACTCGAATCCAGCAGGAGCTATTTTCATCAGCATTGTCATGCCGGTCCCAGTGGAAATGGCATTTCACCCGGCCGTATTGGTCGGTATAAATCTCCTCGCCACTGGGACCGACCACGATGGCGGTCTGCGGCCCTTGCACCACTGGCTTGGGCGTGATGCGCGGCGCACGATACGGTTGCTGGGCGTCAATCGCAGTAATCCGTACCTGGTAGGGTTTGCCCACCCATTCCGGATTGGGGGTGGACTCGTAGGGATCGGATTGCAGTTCGTAACTTGCTGCTACGACCAGGTACTGACGGTTCTGATCCTGCCGCCCCGAGTTAGTCAAGCTGAATAGATAACCGGTAGCCGCCCCGCGCACTACACCCAATCCTTGCAGAATTTCATGCTGAGCCAATAGCTCCTGCAAGCGGATCTTGGTGTAGTTATCGCCATCGCTGGCCTCCGTGTATTCACCTGGATAATCGTAGACCTCGAATTTAGCCATGGCATGGCTCTTCGGCATGTTCACCACTTGGCGCAATGTCTTGGCCGGCGAGGTAAAATCGAAATCGTTGAGCGAGTAGCCCCCTGGCTGCACCTGCTTTTCCACCGTCCATTCGTAGATATGGTCGCGCTCCTTCCATTGCATAACATCGGGCGGATAATAGGGAATCTCGTCGTAATTGGGGAAGGTGCCATGAGCACTGTAGTCATCGGCCAACACCAGAAGATGCTTGCCGTTTTCATGCTTGAAGTAGTAGTAAATACCCGCCTGTTCCATCAACCGGCTGACAAAATTAAAATTGGTTTCCCGGTATTGCACACAATATTCCAGCGTCGGGTACTGGCCGCTGAGGGATTTCTTGAAATCGGTAAAGCCCTGCTGCTGGAAAATCGCCTCAATGATTTGAGGGATGGTTTTTTCCTGGAAAATCCGGCAATCCGAGGTCCGGGTCAGGAACCATAACCAGGGGCTGAGGGTGGCTCGATACGCCCCATAGCGCATACCACGCATGCCCAGATAGCTGAAACGGGTGACGAAACCGTTAAAGTAGCGAGTCCCGCTCCCGCGCGATTCCGGCAATTGCACACGTACTGTCATGTTTTTGCCCAGCACTTCCGTTAACTCAATATCGGTGCGCTCGCTGAGCAATTCCAGCTCATACTCGAACAGCCGCCCGAGTTGCTCGGTCGCAATCATGCGATAGAAAAGCAGAACATCCTCGCCTAGCGGGGTGTTGACCGCGAATATCCGGTGTTTTTGCGTGGCAGCCATGGTTCCAGACTCCAAAGGGAGTGGGGTTCATCGAGATTATAGTGGGGTGGTCAAAAAGACCGTTACCCAAGCGACGCAACTGAACGACTATGAGTTTAGCAGTAAATTCCTGCCCGGAAGTCCCACCAAAACCGTCAAAACCGGGCTAGACTTTCTAAACTTTCTGTATTGCTTCCTGATTGGAGATCAAATGCCATGCCAGGCCGAATGGAATTCCAACTCAATCTACCCAAATCAGCAATGAGTCTACCCGCCCAGCGGGACCCGGCGGCGCCATTGCGCATCCTGATCATGGCTGATTTCAGCGGCCGGGCACATCGGGAAACACCCAGCCCGCTGGTCGATTTAGCCAGCCGGCCCTTACTGGCAGTCGATGTGGACAATCTGGATGCGGTGATGGCCCGGTTGGCCCCGAAGCTGCGGCTGGCGCCGGTTGCGGACACCGGCGCGGCGCTGACCATCAGTTTCAGTCAACTCGACGACTTTCACCCTGACGCCCTCTACCAGCGATTGGAGGTGTTTCAGGCCCTGCGCCGGACTCGCGCCCGGTTGCTCAACCCGGCCAGTTTTGCCCAGGCCGCTGCCGGATTGGCCCCCTTACCTCCTGCGGAGACAGTCCAAACTGAGCCAGCGCCGGTTGAAGAAGATGCGAACCTGTTAGGGCGGTTACTGGGACAGGCACCGGCTCAGCCCGCGGCGCGGCTAGCGGATGCGGGGGCAGCGGCGATCCAATCCTTGCTACAGGCGATTGTACAGCCCCATATCGTCCATACCGACGCACGGCAGCCCGCCTGGGTGGCGGCGGTGGATGCGGCGATTGGCGATCAATTACGCCTGATCCTGCACCAGCCTGTATTCCAGGCATTGGAAGCCGCATGGCGCGGCGTGCATGGCTTGATCACTCATCTCGATAGCGATGCAGTGCAGGTTTCACTGCTTGACATTACCCGCGAGGAATTGCTGACCGATTTACGCAGCGCCAGCGGTGATCCAAAGGCCACTAGCCTTTATACGCTATTGGTGGACCGGGGTGCGCGGATGCCGGATGAACAGCCCTGGTCGCTGCTGGTCGGCAACTACCGCTTTGGTGCTAGCCCGGAGGACATCGCCTTATTAGCGGCGATAGGCTCATTGGCGGCTCACGCGGGCGGGCCGTTTCTGGCTGAGGCTGCCCCGGAATTGCTCGGCGCTGACGCGGCGGCGGCGCTGGCCGATCCAGGTCAATGGGCACCGCTGGCGGCTGGAAATGAAGAGAACTGGCAAGCCTTGCGTCATTGCGCCGTGGCGCCTTGGCTGGGACTGGCCCTGCCACGGGTATTACTGCGGCTGCCCTATGGCCGCAAGACTGATCCGCTCGAACAGCTTGAATTTGAGGAAATGCCGCTGGGCCGCGATGCCGGGACTTATCTTTGGGGCAATCCGGCTTTTGTCTGTGCGCGGTTGATCGCTGCCGCGTTTGTGGAAAACGGCTGGAATTTCAGCTTGGGTGATGTGCTGGAACTGGACGATTTACCAGCGCATGTCTACGAAGAGGCTGGCGAGCGGGTCATGCAACCGGCCAGCGAGGTTCTGCTGGGCGAACGGGCGATGCAGGCGGTGCTGGCCAGAGGACTTATGCCGTTCTTGGGGCACCGCCAACGCAACGCGGTCCGGCTGGCGCGGTTTCAATCGCTGGCGGAGCCAGTTACGGCTCTGGCAGGCGCATGGGCATGACGCATGGTTCTCAACGATTGCCGCTCGAAGGACTACGATTGGCATCCATCGCCTCAAACAGCGGCCCAAAAATCGTTATCGCCAGGGTGGTGAATTCCTCATCCAGCGGACCGGTATCCCCAAACGCCAGTTGATAATAGGCGTCTTCCCGCTCCGCTGATCCTGCCCGCTGCTCATCCCCTTCCCAGATTCGTTGCGCGGCCCATAACGCTTTGTCCGGATCATTCCCCTTGTCTTTGCGCAAGCGCTCGACATACGCCAGCGCGCTTTTCGGAAAAAACGGCAACAGCCGGCGCGATCCCTGCCAATAGAGATCAAGTAACCCTCTCAATGATGCTTCCGGATTCTCCACCGCGTCCAACAGGATATCCTGATCCTCCGCCACCCAATGGCTTTGCCGGGCGGCGCCTTCCGGCGCGGCTGCGTTCAGGGCAAGATGATGCAGCCACAGATTCAGATAATCGGCAGCCTTGATCTTGGCCAGCCGGTAACCAACCCAGCCGGTTGCCGTCATGCCCGCCAGCCGTCCAGTCAGGCGGAAATCACCTAACGTCAAATCCACTTCCAACGGTTCCGTGTCCCGGCGTGGAAAGACCCGTCCCAGCCGCCCGGCGAAGCGCACGACGCGATCGCTGGCCTCAGCAAACAGGCATTCGCCAACCTGTCCATGCGGCAAGGCCCCGCTCGCCCGCATGATGGTCTCAATCGCCGGCACGGATTGTCCTTCGCGATGCAGATCCAACATCCGTTCCAGCAGTTGATAATTCTCCAACCCATCCAGTACAAACGGCTCACGCGTCTCCAGCGCCTCTTCACCCTCATCGACCTGGATACCCAAGCGTTCCCGCAACAGCCAGCGGGCCGGATTCCTGAAAAACCGCGTCAAATTCTCCAATGTCACCCAACGCAACGCGGGTTCTGGCTCTGACAATTCACTGGTTAATAGGGGTGCTGCGTCTAATTCACCGCGTCCTGCCTGATGGCTTGCCTCGATCCATTCCCGCGCATAGCTGAACAACCGCTGGTCACCGGTAAAATAGCGCCGGCTGAATGCCTGCAAAGGGTGGCGCGTCACCAATTGTGTGCTGGCCCGGTTACCATCTGCCGTTTGAAACCCTCGATCCACGACATCCAGCAACTCGCTGATCAATACCGACGGAGGCAAAACGGAATTATCGCGGATATTTTGCCCGGCATAACTCAGATACAGACAGCGCCGGGCGGACAATAGGGTTTCCAGGAACAGATAGCGATCATCCTGGCGGCGTGAACGGTCGCCACGCTGGAAGCGGTCAGCCATCAGATCAAAGCCAACCGGACGATGCGGACGCGGGTAGGCATCGTCATTCATACCCATCAGGCACACGATCGCAAATGGAATACTGCGCATCGGCACCATCGCGCAGCAGGTCACACCGCCGCTTAGGAATCGTCCTGCCCCACTTTCCGGAACGGTCAGCAATTCGCGCAACGCTGATTTCACCACTGCCAGGGATACTGGCTCGGTAAAGTTCGCCCGTTCCATGTGCTCGCTCAGGGTATCCAACGCCGAGCGAATCAGTTGCAATTCGTTCTCTTCACGCTCGCGAGGCTCGAAAAAACGGTCCAATAAGGTACGCAAGGTGACAATCCAACCCGTCGGCGGCTGGCGCTCCCGCAACCAGTCATGCAGTTCGAATAACGCCTCCAGAAAACGCTGCAAACCGCCCAGTGCCTGAGCCTCGCCCCCCTCGATTTCATCGTAGGGTAGAATACCGGCATATAAGTCCCGCCCCTGCCCTGGCAGCGCGTAACCGAGTAATAAGCGATCGAGTCCGGCCCGCCAAGTGTGTTCGGCCGTCGCTGGCAGATCCCAAGCATCCTTGGTTTGGGCATCAATCCCCCAGCGAATGCCGGCTCCCCGCACCCAGCGGCGAATCCGCTCCAGATCATCCTCGGTCAGAGTGAACCGGCGTTGCACCGCGGGTGGCTCCAGCAAGTTCAACACCTGCGCGGCGCCGAAGCGCTCACCGCTCAGATCCAGCAACTCAAAAAACACCTCCACTAGCGGGTTTTCAACGGGCAGACCCTGATCAGCGATGCTGAAGGGAATCCGCCGCTCATAAGGCGCTACATCGAATACCGACTCAATCAGCGGCCCATAGCGGGCAATATCCGGCGCCATGACAATGACATCAGAGGGCCGTAAATCCCGGTATGTTTCAAACAACGCCAACAACTGATCGTGCAATACCTCGACTTCACGCACCGGTCCATGGCAGATGTGAACTTGCAATGAGCGATCATCAGGATGCAATGACAGGGGTGGATATTCATCTGTCCCCCGTTCCCGCAAATGGAGGATATCGGCCTGCACCCAGTGCAGTAGATCATCGCCTTCGGGTTCCACAAAATGATCGGATTCAACGCACGGATAACCCGGCAATAGATCAATAAAATCTCGCCCCTGCTTCCCGAGCGACGCCAGTAGCGGATTGCCAACGGTCAGATACTCAGCTTCAGGATCAATGTCCTCGCCCAAACGGGCCAGATCGCGTTCGGCGCGAATATCACCCCAATATTCACTACACGGGTTGAGCAAAAACAAATGCACATCGATATAGTGGGCCAGTTCCGCCAGCAAATTCAGATACAGCGGCGGTAGCGCCGACACACCGATGATAGCGGCTCGTTCTGGCAGCAGGCGCTGATCAACCTGGCCCCGTTGCAGGGCGGTGCGCAACTGGTTCTGTATCCGTGTCCGGTGTGTCTCGCCGCCGCGCGCCAACCGCCGCCACAACGCCGCCTGCCAGTGATCTTCCTGGCCCTCCTCCCATTGCATGCTCCAGTCAGGCCGATAGATCAAATACTGGTCGAAGCAGTCAGCAATCCGGCAAGCCAGCTCATGGCGGCGGAAGTCGTCGCTGCCATCACCCAGCCAGGCGCGTACTGGCGCGAAGCAAGGCCCCTCTTCCAGGTCCTTTAAGAGCGCCATAACCTGCCAACGCAGCACTGGCCGGTCAAAAGCCGACGCCGGCGGCAGCCAGCGCAGCACGGCCCGGCTTATCTCCCATAGAAAAGTTGCCGGAAACTGGAAATCAAGATTGGCGCAGATACCGAGCCGGTTAGCCAGCTGCAAGGATAGCCAACGGGCCATGCCGTTACTCTGCGTCACGATGATTTCGTGGGCCAGCGGGGAGCGCAACGGACGGCGTAAGCATGCCGCCAGCGAGTCCGTCAGGGTTTCGAGGCGATTGCCTTGATGGATGTGAAACATGATGAAAATGACGCTATGAATCGTCTCGCACAGCGTGTTGCGCTAGATGGTGCAAGGCGGCGCTCAAACGCGGATCTGCTTCATCATGCGCGACTTGTTCAATAAGCCGGGCGCTTTTCTGGGTCAGCGCCTGTGGCGGCCGCCGCAATGGCAGAGGGGCCGTCACCGGTTCCACACGGATATGCGGCTTGGGCAATGCGATACCCAGTTGCTGGCCGAGGGCTTGGCGGATATCATAAAGCTTGTAGCGCAACCGGGTCGCCCAACTGGCTGAATCAGTCCGCACTGCCCATACTTCCTCATCCATTCGGACTAACAAGGCATGTTCGCGCAGATGCGGCGGCAAATAAGCCTGAAAAATCCGGCTAGATTGCGCCAACTCATTGGTTTTCTGAATTAATTTCCCAAAAACACCAGATCGCCGCTGTAAGCCCTCACCCAACGAGACAACCTTATGCCGGGTGGAAGACCGCTCCGCTGCGTGTGGTGGCGGGGCAGCCGGGGCAACCGGTGAAGGCGGTCGCTGGTCCAGGGAATCCTCCATCAACCGGCCATAGGAAGCCCTGGTGTCCGCCACTGCTGCCGGTATGAATTCGGCAGCTACCAACGATGCGCTCCCCCCCTTCGCGGAGGGAGATGAAGAGGGAGGGGGGCGAGCGCTGGCCAGTTCAGTCACCACTGCCGTCCGGGATTCCGCAACGGATGGCGGTTCCTTAGGGCCATAACCACGCAGCATCTTCAGCATCTTGGTTGTGTGCTGCCGGGCAATAGTCCGGCGATCAGGCTGCACATTGACGTTAGCGCCGCTCTCCAGCGGATCTTTGCAGATTTCGTCCACTGAGTCCTCCTTAGCCTTGATCGCCGAAAGCGCACGGTAGGCGCAACGCATCGGGCACATTGGGCGGGCATTGGCCGCAGAGCAGATTACCCGGGACGGCGAATGCCATTTTTTGGGGTGGCGGCAAGTCTAGGCTCTTCATGATTTTTACAAATTCCTCCAGGCTTTTGCCTCCGCCAAGACGTGAATTACGCGCCTTTTCCTGAGCAATGGACGACACAAACCGTCCCTCGTAGTCATGCCCTGGGTAGACCAGCGTTTCATCCGGCAGGGTGAAAAACTGGTCATGAATACTGTGATATAACGCAACCGGATCACCTGACTGGAAATCAGTCCGCCCGCAACCATCAATCAACAGGGCGTCACCAGAGAACAGGAGTTGTTGCGTACCAGCATCTATCAGGTAAGCGTGATGGGATGAGGTATGGCCCGGCGTGAATAGCGGCTGTAGTGCTATTTCACCAATCATCAATGGCTCGCCCTCATGGAGACCGGCATCGGTGCACAGCAGCCCGTCGAGAGCAGGACCAGCGATCTGGCTGCCTGCCAGATGCTTAAGCTTGAGCGCTCCAGTTAAATGGTCGGCGTGGACGTGAGTTTCGACCGTGAACGCCAGATGCAGGCCAAGGCTGCTGATAACGGCCAGATCGCGCTCCACGGTTTCAAGCACCGGGTCAATCAGCGCGCAGCCGCCCGTCGCTGAACAACCAAGTAAATAGGTATAGGTGCAGGACACCGGTTCGAACAATTGCCGAAAAATCATGATCGTCTCCTTAACATTCAACCTCTGCCCTACCCTCCCTGCCGGGGGAAAGAAGTTTTTGCAGCAATGCTTCAGGTCAGTAGCAACTTCACATGCAGTACTCCCGGATCGCCGAGCGCCGCTTCAACCTTAAAATTAAGCGCCCGGTTGAGCCGGAGCATCGATTCGTTCTCCCGTAAAACCTCACCATAAATTTCCTTGATACCCTGCTGCTTGGCGTATTCGATGATATAACGCATTAGCATAGGTCCAAGCCCAATCCCCGTCATAGCCCGATCCACCAAGATCGCGTACTCAGCTCTTTCCATATCGGGGTCGGCATTGCAGCGCACCACGCCCCAGATTTTGCCTTTACCGGGAATAGCATTCGGGTCGGTGACAATGATCGCCATCTCACGTTCGTAATCGAGTTGCGTCAATCGTGCCGCCATCTCATGCGACAACTCATGGATCGGCTGGAAAAACCGCATTCGCACATCTTCCGCTGGCATCCGCTTAACCAGATTCTGTAGCTCGGGTTCATCCTCTGGCAGGATCGGCCGCATGAGGAAGGAACGGCCATCCGGCAAGGTATAGTGCCGTTCCATCTGCTTCGGGTAGGGCAAAATCGCCAGCCTTTTCGCTGCGGGCTCCGCACTGGGCTCGATCACTACGTTAGCGTCCAACGCCAGTAATCCCTCCGGACTCAGCCAGATCGGATTGATATCCAATTCGACGATTTCCGCCAAATCAACCACCATCTGCGAAATCTTTAGCAGAGTTAGTGCGATGATATCCAGGTCGACCGGCCGGCCGCGATTAGTGCTGAGGCGGCGGTATAGCCGGGTCCGCCACATCAGATCCCGCGCCAATTGCATGTTCAATGGCGGCAGGGCGTAGGCGATATCACCGATAACTTCGGCTTCCGTACCGCCCTGGCCGAAAAAGATCACCGGTCCGAACCGCTTACCGGTCCGGACGCCCATCATCAATTCATAAATATTATGCCGATACTGCATGGGCTGCACCGCAAAACCGTCAATGACCGCATCGGGAGCGAGATCGCGCACCCGGTTGAGCATCTCAGTCGCAGCCACCAATACCTCCAGGGGATTTTTCAGGCTAAACGCCACTCCGCCCACATCAGACTTATTGGCAATGTCTGGCGAGAGGATCTTGAGCGCGACAGGTACTCCCAACTCCAGCGCCACATCGGTCGCCGCCTCTGGCGTGGAGGCAAATTGCAAAGGCACAGTAGGAATTTCATAGGCGCTCAGCACCTGGCTGGCTTCGTAGGCGTTTAATCGCCGGCGGCCCGCGGTCAGCGCAATCTGGATAATCCGGCGAGCCGTCTCGGCATCTGCTGTGAATTCCTCAGGCACTGAAGGGGGGGTTTCCATCAATAATTCCTGATTTCGTCGATACTGAGCCAGCCGCATGAATGCTTCGACCGCTTCATCAGGCGCTTCATAGGTTGGGATGTGGGCGTTTTTAAACAGTTGGCGTGCTGGTTCCACGGACGACTCGCCTAGCCAGCAACTCATCACCAGCCGCCGGCTCTTGACCGCGCGTTCGGCCACAGCCTGAGCGCAATCCAAGGAGCGGTCAGTCGAAGCAGGGGCATGAATCACCAGGACCCCATCGGCACCTGGTTCCTGCAACAACAAATCCAAGGATTTGCCGTACTCGCCGGGACCAGCCGTATCACCTAAATCAACCGGATTTTCAATCGGATAGCCGGGCCGACAGGATTGCGTCATCTGCTCACGGGTCGCCTTGCTGATTTGAGCCCGATGGCCACCGTAGCGCAGCAAGGTATCGCTAGTCATCAACGCCAGACTGTAGCTGTTGCTGACAATGGTCAGCCGGTCGCTATAGACTGGCTTGGCGGTGGCTAAGGTCTCCGCCGCGCTGAATAGCTGCTCGATGTTATCAACCCGCAGGATGCCCGCACGCTGAAATACAGCATCGTAAACTGCATCCTCGACTGGGCCGGTGCGGAAATCACGTGGCTTGAGCACAATCACTGGTTTGACTCGAGCAGCGACACGGGCCGCCGATACAAACTTGCGGCGGTTACGGGTATTTTCCATATACATGAGGATGGCGCGGGTATGCGAATCCCGCAGCAGATAATCCAGCAGATCGCCAAAATCGACATCCCAGCGAATCCCTACCGAAATTAGATG
This sequence comes from Proteobacteria bacterium UBA2383, assembly GCA_002343485.1. GTDB lineage: Bacteria > Pseudomonadota > Gammaproteobacteria > Competibacterales > Competibacteraceae > UBA2383. The sequence goes on along the minus strand of DDST01000099.1, from coordinate 8,413 downwards.
GGAAAACCCGATATTGCGGCTGGTAGCCCAATCCATCACGCTGCGCATCACCGCTGCTGACTGGCAGAGCAGCGCGATATGGCCATCCAGTGGCCGATGATTGCTCAAACTTGCATTCACATGGGCCGACGGCACGACGTAACCAAGGTGATCGGGTCCCATGATCCGCAACAAGTAGGGCTTAGCAGTATCAAGGATTTTCTGTTTCAGTGTCTCCCCATCATCCGGATATTTACGCAGCATCTCCTGGTCAAGCAAGGCTGCTTTAATACCACGATGATCCTGCAACACTTCCCGCGTCAGCAACAGCACGGCCCGTGTGCCGCGTTGACCCAGCTCATCAATCAAGGCAGGCGCTTCATCCAGCGGTGTGGTTACAATGGCCAAGTCCGGAGTGACCGGCAGGCTGGCGATATCCCGGTAGGCTAGCACCCCGGAAATAGATTGCTGATCGGGGTTAACCGGCATCACCGGTCCCTTGAAGCCACCCTCGATCAGGTTGAATTCTACGGTCGCATCGGAACCACCAGGCTGTTTACCGCGACCAATGACAGCGATGGAACGGGGTTTGAACAGATATTCGAGATTACGAATAGTCATGGACGGATCTCAGGCGAGGACCAGTGCCAGAATTGGACCAGCGGATTGTGTTGGAATGATTTAATCATAACCTGATTTATTGAGAACTGCTTGATCAACTAGCCACTGCGAGGATCCGATGGCGGCCCTAATACACAAGACCTTGAACGCCAACGAACCAGCCCCGAATCTGATGGACTATAGAGCAATGCGGGCTACGTTCTCTTGGGACATCGCCTGCACTGAGCGCGCAGGATTGCCTCATGGCGGCTTAAATATCGCTTTCGAAGCAGTGGATCGCTGGGTTGCAAGTGGCCAGGGTGAAGTGGCCGCCTTGCGCTGGCTGGGTAAAAATGGCGAGCGGCGGGATATTAGCTACACCGAATTGGCCCGGCTGAGCAACCGCTTTGCCCATAGCCTTGAACAACTCGGTATCGGTCCAGGGGACCGGGTCTGCGTCCTGGCTGGACGGATTCCCGAACTCTATATCACCGCATTGGGAACGCTGAAGGCCGGTGCGGTCTTCTGCCCGCTTTTCTCCGCATTCGGCCCAGAACCTGTGCGGGTACGTCTAGTTAAAAGCCAAGCACGGGTGCTAGTCACTACAACGTTGCTCTACCAGCGCAAGATACGGGAACAACGCAATAACTTGCCCGATCTGGAGCATATATTGCTCACTGACAGTGACGGAAGTGAACCGGGTACCCATTCCTTTCACACCCTGCTGGAGACTGGACCGGACCACCGGTCTCCGCCTCGCACCCAGCCCGAAGACTGGGCTCTGCTGCATTTCACCAGCGGCACCACCGGAACACCCAAGGGCGCGATCCACGTTCACCAAGCGGTGGTCGCTCATCAATTGACTGGCCGCTGGGTATTGGATCTGCGGCCCGGCGATATCTACTGGTGCACCGCTGATCCTGGGTGGGTCACCGGTGTCTCCTACGGCATCATCGCACCCCTCGTGAACGGCGCAACCCTGGTGGTGGATGAGGCGGAATTCGATGCCCGGCGCTGGTATGCCATTTTGGGCCGGGAGCGCGTCAATGTCTGGTACACCGCGCCAACAGCGATCCGGATGCTCATGAAGGCTGGCACCGAGGCAACCCAGGGACATGACTTAAGCGCTTTGCGATTTATGGCTAGCGTCGGCGAACCATTGAACCCTGAAGCAGTCACTTGGAGTCTGGCCACTCTAGGCCGGCCCTTCCACGACACCTGGTGGCAAACCGAGACCGGGGCCATCATGATCACCAACTACCGCACCCTTGATATCCGGCCCGGTTCCATGGGACAACCGCTACCCGGCATTGAAGCCGCTATTGTCCGGCGCCGGCCGGGGGGTGGCGTGGACCGTTTGGAACCGGGCGAGGAAGGCGAACTAGCGCTACGGGCCGGTTGGCCCTCCATGTTCCGAAGCTACTTGGATGATGCAGAACGTTACCAGCAATGCTTTGCCGATGGCTGGTATCTGAGCGGCGATCTGGCGATCTGCGATATCGATGGTTATTTCTGGTTTGTGGGTCGCAACGATGACGTGATCAAAACCTCAGGTCATCTGATCGGCCCGTTCGAGGTCGAGAACGTGCTTATGGAGCATCCGGCAGTGGCCGAAGCTGGCATGATCGGCAAACCGGATGAGTTTGCCGGTCAGATTGTCAAAGCCTTCGTAGCGCTAAAGCCTAGCTATGTACCCAGCGATGCGCTACGCAAGGAACTACTGGGCTTCGCTCGCACTCGATTAGGACCCGCAGTGGCGCCTCGCGAACTGGAATTTATGCCGGATTTACCCAAAACCCGCAGTGGCAAGATTATGCGCCGGCTATTGCGCGCTCGTGAACTGGGATTGCCGCTGGGCGATGTTTCCACCCTAGAAAGTGAAAATCCGGAGGAACCTGATGCTTAAGCGATTGACTCGATACATAATAATTCCCAGCGGCCTCATCGAGGCTTGACCAGTAAGGCCCTGTTTTCCGGGACCGCAGGGCTTCCTCATGGACAAGAGGCCCGCGTGACATTCTATCCATTCAAGCAGAATGGTTAGTAGCACAGCACAGCTAGAGTGGAGCAGTCTAATTTGATAGACTGCTCATCAGTTCAAAAACCTGGTTGATTTCACGCCGCATCCAGGGAGCGGTTTTTACCGCTCCTTTCTTATGCGCGTCTGTTTTGGAGGCACCCTTTGAGGAAATCCGCGATTCTTGCTCTGGAAGATGGCAGCCTGTTCCGGGGCGAATCTATCGGTGCTGATGGCCACGCCCAAGGCGAGGTGGTGTTCAATACCTCGATCACCGGCTATCAGGAGATTCTGACCGATCCTTCGTATTGCCAACAGATCATTACTCTGACTTATCCGCATATCGGCAATGTAGGAACCAATGGTGGCGATGAAGAAGCGGCCTGTATCCATGCCAGCGGTCTGGTAGTGCGTGACTGTCCGGGGGCTGCCAGCAACTGGCGGAATCAACAATCCCTAGACAGCTATCTGCGTGAACGTGGCGTGGTTGCCCTGGCCGGTATCGACACCCGCCGTTTAACCCGGCTGCTGCGCGAAAAGGGTGCGCAAAATGGCTGCATCATGGCCGGTGATGCGCTTGATTTCGAACTGGCCCTGAAGCTGGCCCGTGAATTTCCTGGTTTGAAAGGCATGGATTTGGCGAAAGCCGTCAGTGTCGCTACGCCCTACCCATGGCATGAAGGCCGCTGGCAGCTTGCCGGCAATAGTTTTCCCACCGCCACGGATACCCCTTACCATGTCGTCGCCTGTGACTATGGGGTCAAGCGCAATATTCTGCGGATGCTGGCCGATCGAGGCTGCCGCTTGACGGTCGTTCCGGCACAAATGCCTGCTGCCGCAATCATGGAACTGAAACCTGACGGCGTATTTCTATCCAATGGCCCCGGCGACCCGGAGCCCTGTGACTACGCGATTACTACGATCCGCGCATTGCTGGAAATTGGCGTTCCACTGTTTGGAATTTGCCTCGGTCATCAGCTACTAGGCCTGGCCAGCGGCGCGAAAACCGTCAAAATGAAATTTGGCCATCATGGCGGCAATCATCCGGTACTGGATCTCGACAGCCGCCAGGTGATGATCAGCAGCCAGAATCATGGCTTCGCCGTCGATGAAGCCACGCTGCCAGCCTGCCTGCGAGCTACGCACCGCTCGCTGTTCGATGGTTCACTGCAAGGCATTGCCCGCACCGACCGGCCAGCCTTCAGTTTCCAGGGTCACCCGGAAGCCAGTCCTGGCCCACATGACGTGGCGCCACTATTCGACCGGTTTATAGGTCTGATGGCGCAAAAAAATCAGGCTAAAATCTGATCCACAATCCTCAAGTTGACGGCAATGATGCCTGATACCTGATACCTGGCCCTTGAGTCATGCCCAAGCGTACCGATTTACAAAGTATCCTGATTATTGGCGCCGGTCCCATCGTGATCGGCCAAGCTTGCGAATTTGACTATTCCGGCGCGCAAGCCTGCAAGGCACTGCGGGAGGAGGGCTACCGGGTGATCCTGGTCAACTCCAACCCAGCCACGATCATGACCGATCCTAACATGGCCGATGCCATCTATATCGAGCCAATCCATTGGCAAACAGTTGCCCACATTATCGCCCGCGAACGCCCCGATGCTCTGCTGCCGACCATGGGTGGCCAGACTGCGCTGAATTGCGCCTTGGAGCTGGTTCAACATGGTGTGCTGGAACAGCATGGCGTTGAAATGATCGGTGCTTCTCCCGACGCCATCGACATGGCCGAGGACCGCGAGCGCTTCCGCTTGGCAATGAATGAGATCAACTTAGCTACTCCGCGCTCAGTGGTTGCCCATACCCTGGAGGAGGCGCTGGCCCAGCATCACGAAATCGGTTTTCCAACCATCCTCCGCCCCTCTTTTACCCTGGGTGGCAGCGGTGGCGGCATCGCCTACAATCGCGAGGAACTGGTCGAGATCCTTGAACGGGGCCTAGATTTGTCGCCGACCAAGGAGGTGTTACTGGAGGAATCGGTACTAGGCTGGAAAGAGTTCGAAATGGAGGTGGTCCGTGACCGGGCCGATAACTGTATTATCGTTTGCTCCATTGAAAACCTCGATCCGATGGGCGTGCATACCGGCGACTCGATTACCGTCGCCCCAGCCCAGACCCTGACCGACAAAGAATATCAGATCATGCGTGATGCCTCGCTGGCGGTGTTGCGCAAGATTGGCGTCGATACTGGGGGCTCTAACGTCCAATTTGCCATCAACCCCGATGATGGGCGCATGGTCATCATTGAGATGAATCCCCGGGTTTCCCGTTCTTCGGCCTTGGCGTCCAAGGCCACCGGTTTCCCGATTGCCAAGGTCGCGGCCAAATTGGCGGTGGGCTACACCCTGGATGAGTTGCAAAACGAGATTACTGGCGGGCGCACCCCGGCCTCGTTCGAACCGAGTATCGACTACGTCGTGACCAAGGTGCCACGCTTCAATTTTGAGAAATTTCCCCAAGCCGATCCTCGACTGACCACCCAGATGAAATCGGTCGGCGAAGTCATGGCGATCGGCCGCACCTTTCAGGAATCGTTGCAGAAGGCGCTGCGCGGGCTGGAAATTGGCGTCGATGGTTTCAACGAAATCCTCGATAGCAACCTTGCCAACCCACACACGATTCTCAAGCAGGAATTGGGCGTTCCCGGCGCGCGGCGGCTGTGGTATGTCGCCGAGGCGTTCCGGCTTGGCTATTCAGTCGAGACTCTTTACGAATTAACCTGGATCGACCCTTGGTTTCTGACGCAGATTGAAGAGCTGGTGCGGCTGGCCGGTGAGGTGCGGGCGGCTGGCCTGGCAGCGCTGCATGACCGTGAGCGGCTTTACTTCCTTAAACGTAAGGGCTTCGCTGATAGCCGGCTGGCGGCCTTAGCCGGTGCTGACGAGACCACCGTCCGCCGGTTACGCGAGCAGTTAGCTGTCCACCCGGTCTATAAGCGGGTCGATTCTTGCGCCGCTGAATTCGCCACAAGCACCGCCTATCTTTACTCGACTTATGAAGAGGAATGCGAGGCGGAACCCAGCAATCGCGATAAAATCATGGTGCTGGGCGGCGGTCCCAACCGCATCGGCCAGGGTATCGAATTCGATTACTGCTGCGTCCACGCTGCCCTGGCGCTGCGCGAAGATGGTTACGAAACCATCATGGTCAACTGCAATCCAGAGACCGTGTCCACCGACTTTGATACCTCCGACCGGCTGTATTTCGAGCCTCTAACCCTGGAAGACGTGCTGGAAATCGTCCGCAAGGAACGCCCCAAAGGTGTCGTCGTTCAGTACGGGGGGCAGACACCGCTGAAATTGGCCAAGCCGCTGGAAGCCAATGGAGTACCGATCATCGGCACCAGCCCGGATGCCATCGACTGTGCCGAAGACCGCGAACGGTTTCAGCAAATGATTGATCAACTGGGCCTGTTGCAACCACCGAATCGCACTGCCCGCGAAGCCGAGGAGGCAGTGCGGCTGGCCGGTGAAATCGGCTATCCTCTGGTGGTGCGCCCTTCCTATGTACTGGGTGGCCGGGCCATGGAGATCGTCCACGAGGAAGGTGATTTGCGCCGCTACATGGCCGAGGCGGTGCAGGTTTCCAATGAATCGCCAGTGCTGCTGGATCGTTTCCTTAACGACGCGGTTGAGGTTGATGTTGATGCGCTCAGCGACGGTCGCGAGGTGATCATCGGCGGCATCATGGAACACATCGAGGAAGCCGGGGTGCATTCCGGCGATTCGGCCTGCTCGCTGCCGCCGTACTCGCTCGGCCCGGCGATCCAGGATCGGCTGCGCGCCCAAGTCAGGGCGATGGCGCTGGAGCTGGGCGTGGTCGGTCTGATGAACGCCCAGTTCGCCATCCAGGGCGACGATATTTATGTGCTGGAGGTCAACCCGCGCGCCTCCCGCACCGTGCCCTACGTGTCCAAGGCCACCGGCCGGGCGCTGGCCAAGATCGCCGTCCGCTGCATGGTCGGGCAAAGCCTGCGCGCGCAAGAAGTATCCGGCGAGGTGATTCCCGCCTATTATTCGGTCAAGGAAGCGGTGTTCCCGTTCGTCAAGTTCCCCGGCGTCGATCCGCTGCTGGGGCCGGAAATGAAATCCACCGGCGAGGTGATGGGCGTGGGGCGCACCTTCGGCGAAGCGTTCGCCAAAGCGCAACTGGCGGCGGGCGATCAGTTGCCGCGGGGCGGCCGGGCCTTCATCAGCGTGCGCGACGCCGACAAACCCAAGGTGGTGGATGTGGCGCGCGAGCTGGAGCGCCTCGGTTTCGCGCTGGTCGCCACCAAGGGCACGGCCATCGCGCTGCGGTCCCACGGCCTCGACTGCGAGACGGTCCACAAGGTGGGCGAGGGCCGGCCGCACATCGTGGACATGATCAAGAACGACCAGATCCATCTGATCGTCAACACCACCGAGGGCAAGCGGGCCATCGCCGATTCCTTTTCCATCCGCCGCGAGGCGCTGATGCACAAAGTCAGCTACACCACCACCATCGCCGCCGCGCGGGCGACCTGTCAGGCCCTGCGCGAACTCGATAACGAGAGCGTGAGCTGCCTGCAGGATCTTCACCGGGAATTGCACGCATGACCAACAGGGTACCGATGACCACCGCCGGCGCCGCCAAGCTGCGCGCGGAGCTGCAAGAGCTGAAAACCGTGGCGCGGCCCCGGATCACCGCCGCCATCGCCGAGGCCCGCGCCCACGGCGATTTGAAGGAAAACGCCGAATATCACGCCGCCCGCGAGCAGCAGAGCTTCGCCGAGGG
>DDST01000099.1:0-1030 GCA_002343485.1 Proteobacteria bacterium UBA2383 | reverse complement strand
GCGAGGACGAGGCCGACATCAAGGAGGGCAAGATTTCTTTCGGTTCGCCCATCGCCCGCGCGCTGATCGGTCGGAGCGTCGGCGATGTGGTCGACGTCCAGACGCCCGGCGGTCTCAAAAGTTATGAGATCATCGACGTGCAGTACATCTAGCCTCGCGTGATGGCGCCCGCGACAGGGTTCGGTTCGCGCCGCCGCTCGCGCTGGGCCGCAGCGCTGGGCGCGATCCTGCCGGCCCTATCCGCTCCGGCCGCCGAGCTGGCCGATACCGTCAGCAAGGTCAAAGCCAGCGTGGTGGCGGTCGGCACGATGAAGCCCGCTCGCCAGCCGCCCGCCGAGTTTTTGGCCACCGGCTTCGCGGTCGGGCAGGGCCGGCATGTCGTCACCAACGCGCACGTTCTGCCGGACATGCTCGACCCGCAGGGCAAAGAAACGCTGGCGATCTTCATCGGTCGCGGCAAGCAGGTCGAGTCGCGGAAAGCCACCAAAGTCGCCATCGATCCGGTGCACGACTTGACCTTGCTGAAGTTCGAGGGCTCGCCGCTGCCGCCGCTGCAACTCGGCCAATCCCGGCCTTTGCGCGAGGGCCAGGCCGTGGCGTTCACCGGCTTTCCGCTCGGGGTCGTGCTGGGCTTGTTTCCGGTCACGCACACCGGGATCGTGTCCGCCATCAGCCCGATCGCGATACCGGCGGGGGCGGCCTGGCAGTTGGATGGGCCGACGCTGAAGCGCTTGCGCGAAGAGCCTTACGAGGTGTTGCAACTGGATGCCATCGCCTTTCCCGGCAACAGCGGCAGCCCCTTGTACGAGCCGGGTACCGGGCGGGTGATCGGCGTCGTCAACAAGGTGTTCGTCCAGGAGAGCAAGGAAGCCGCTCTGGAAAAGCCCAGCGGCATCAGTTACGCCATTCCGATCCGCCACGTCCAGGCGCTCCTCAAGCAAGCGGGAACGCCCGGCCATTGACCCGTCTCGCGCCGGGTCCGGAGAATGCGCGCGAGGCCGGACGGTTCAGGTCAGCCCGTACTTGCGGC
>DDST01000175.1 GCA_002343485.1 Proteobacteria bacterium UBA2383 | reverse complement strand
GTCATCGCTATGAATCAAGTTGACTTAAGTTTACTTAATTTATTTTGATTTAAGTAAAAATAAATCGATGCAAAATAATTTGAAGTGACTTGAATTGATCTATATCATTTTAGATTAACTTAATTTAAGTCATTGCAAGGCGATCACCATGTTCTGGTTTTACTGTCGATGGGAACGCGGCAGTCGCTATTATGAGGTGCGGGTCCAACAAGACCTCTGGGGCGAGTGGCTGTTGACTCAGTCATGGGGACGGCGTGGGACCGCCCTGGGCCAACAACGCCATATCCCCTGTGAAACCTACCCAGCAACGCTGGCTCAATTTGCACGCATCCAACGGCGGCGTCTCCAACGTGGCTATTGCGAAGTGGCCCACACATCCATTAACGTAAGTTGACTTAAGTCATTTTAACGCTGGTTAATGGATGTCACGTTGACTGAACGCAACTGAACGCGAGTGCGATCCGATGATTTTATTGCTGGGCGGTGAGAAAGGCGGAACTGGAAAATCCACCCTCGCGACTAACCTGGCCGCCTGGCTAGCGGTCAAGGGGCGTGATGTGCTGCTGGTCGATACCGATGTGCAGCGCACCGCCGCGAACTGGGTGGATCGACGCCACCTGTTGTCAGGGGTGCCTGCCGTGCATTGCGCCGAACGCCGGGGCAATGTCTTTCATGCGCTGCGCGATCTGGCCAAACGCTATGACGAGGTGATCGTGGATGCCGGGGGCCGGGATTCCGAGGAGCTGCGCACCGCCCTGGTCGCGGCCCACCAGGTCTATGTCCCGCTGCGCGCCAGCCAGCCCGATCTGGAAACCAGCCTGCACATGAATGAGCTGATTACCCTAGCGCGTGGCATGAACCCCACACTGGAAGCGCGGGTGCTGATTTCAATGGCCCCGACGAATCCTTCCATCAAGGAAACCGTCGACGCGCGGGAACTGCTACAGGAACTTTCCGCCCTGATTCCTTCCGCCGCCACGATCAGCGAGCGCAAGGTCTACCGGGACGCCATGACCGAAGGGCGGGGGGCTTGCGAACTCGACAACGACAAAGCCCGCGCCGAGATGGCGGCGCTGGCGGGAGAAATCTATGGAGACACCGATGGCGAAATTCAGCCTTAAACCCAACCCCACGCCGACTGTGGAACCCGACATCGATCCCGAGGCGCTGGAAGCGTTCGCCGCTGGCGCCAGGGGCCGGGACACCGGGGAGGCGGAAGCGCCGCCTTGGGACCACTTCGACCCCAACGCCAAGCCGCGCTACAACGTCGCCATCCGGCTGAACGATTACCAGTTGGCGATGCTGCGCTATCTGGCGGAAGCGCGGGATATCAGCCAGCAAAAACTGCTGAATCGGCACTTGATCCCGATTCTCAAGCAGTTGACGCTGGAACAATGGGCTACTGAGCGGAATCCGTCAAATTGACTTGAAATGACGTGTTTTAATCTCAATTGATTCATATCAACTTAAGTCAATTTAAGTCATTTCAATGAAGCGCATTGCCGATTGGGTCAATAAAGCCACACTGGCCACCCTGCTGTTTGTTCTCGTCGGGAACGCGCCCGCCGCCGCCAATGAATTCGCCCTGCTGCGCGCCGAGCGCATCGGCCCGCTGCGCATTGACCAGCCCGCCGCTGAAGCGGAACGGCTCATTACCTGCCCGGTGCAACGCGGCCTGGTGGAGCTGTGGGGCGCAGACGGCGAATATCATCAAACCTGGACCGCACCGGATTGCGGGCTGACCCTCGATCTGAGTGCAACGGAACCTGACGGCCCGCAAACCGTTCGCGCCATCACCCTGACCGCGCCGAGCGCCTGGACGACCGCGCGCGGGATCGGCCTGGGCCGCACCGAGGGGGAAGTGATGACCGCCTACGGGCGCGACCGCAACGCCGAGGAGAGCCAAGCGGGCCAGCTTTTTGTGGCTGGCAGCGTTTACGGCGGATTGTTGTTCTCCTTTGAAGGAGGCCGGGTCACTCAACTTTTCCTGGGTGCGGCGGCGGAGTAGTCTCACGACCGACCTATGCTGGAATTTCCGTTGAATCCCTCGCCACACGGAGCATCTGTTCAATGGCCATCGATCTGCGCAAACGCATTGTCGACCTGAGTAAAAAAGCGGCTTTCGCCGCGAATAAGCACGGCATCGAAGGCCAGCGCGCCCAAGTGGTGTTGGTGCTGGACATTTCGGCCTCCATGAACGCGCTGTATAAAACCGGCGTAGTGCAGCGCGTCATCGAACGCATCCTGGGCCTGGCGGTGACGTTTGACGACGACGGCCAGATCGATCTGCTGCTGTTTGGCACGAACGCTTACCGGCTGCCGCCCGTGACCCTGGACGAGATCGAAGGCTATGTGGAGCGCGTCATTCTCGCCCAGTACAAAATCCGGGAAGCGACGCACTACGCGCCCCCGCTGCGGCTGATCCGGGATCAGTATCCTCAACCGCAACCCGCCCCGGTATTCGTGATCTTCCTCACCGATGGCGGCAATGCTGACAAGCCGGCCAGCGCGGACATGATGCGTGAACTATCGGTCCACCCCGTGTTTGTGCAATTCGTCGGCATCGGCAAAGAGGATTTCCCCTTTCTGCACAAGCTGGACGAGTTGCCGGGGCAGGTCATCGACAATGCTGGATTCATGCACGTTAATGACATTGACGCGATCAAGGATGCCGAGCTGTATGACCGGCTGTTGAACGAGTTTCCGCAGTGGCTGGAAGCGGCGCGGGGACAGGGAATTTTGTAAGCGTAATCCAAGACCAGCAACGATTCATGCGCCAATAGCCCTATACGGATTTCTGCGGTTAGTCATCCCAAAAATCCTTGTATCACTCATTTTAAAAACTTTAGCCGCACTACATCAGAGATACGAGATTGCTATTTTGCCGTGTCCTTTCTCGAATCATTAGGAGGGTTTCTTCTGCTCACTGAAGTGTGATATAAGCTTTACGGGAACTACCGCAATGGTACTCCTTTATTGGCCTGTCTGAGCTGAATCGGCTGGCTTCCCCGCCTACTCAAAATAGAGAGACGGGGGCCTACATTCCACATCCGAGACTGCTTATGGCTACGAAAAATTTTCGCTTTAAATCCGCTGCGTTCCAAATTCAATCGGGTCGGTGCTACTACTGCGATCGACCCATGTGGCTAGACCATCCTGAGCATTTCGCTCTTCGGTTTGACATCACAGTGCCGCAAACCAAGCAATTCCAGTGTACGGCTGAACATTTGGTTGCCCGCCAAGATGGAGGGACTACTTCACAGAGTAATATCGTTGCTGCCTGCCTTTTCTGCAATCAGAAGAGACACCAACGCAAGATCGCACTCAGCCCCGTGAAACACAAAGAACGGATAAGGAAACTCCTCTCTGTTAAGAAGTGGCATCCATTTTTTTCAGCTAAACTCAGCACTGTCGATAGGAAAACAGTGAGTTTTGGCAACAGACTCGTGGCTACACCGCCGACTTTTCCAGAGTGCGCATCGCTCGCACCGGTCGGCGCTTCATGATCGAGCGGGCCACCGTTTGGAATCTGACCGATGCAGCGGGCCAGCGCTGCGGACAGGCCGCGACGTTTCGGGACTGGTCCCCGATGCCGAACGCCGAGGCGAAGCCGGAGCCGACCGAGACCGCATCCGTGGCTTCCACCCCATCCGTCGCCTTATTAGGAGCCTGTGGCCATGATTCTGCATTGGGAACAACTGGTTTTACATTACGGTTCGGCGCTGAACCAGCACCGACCTCGATTCGAACAAGCGGGACAAACCACCTACGGCCTGCTCTGCTGCCGGTATAGTCCGACAGAGGATGAATTGGGTTACAGCGCCGGCGACCATGCCGAGGCCAACCTGCTGCGCACCGCGCTATGGACCGCGCATCTTCCCAACGCCTTGCGCGCGTGGACGCCCCACGATAGCTGCATCACGGTCACGCTGGCGATCAATCGCAGCCCCTGCCGAAACTGCACCGCCTTGCTGATCAGCGCCCTCAGCGCCCTGTATCGAAATTTTCCCGCCCGGGGTCCGCGCAATCGTTTCATCCTCGCCGCCAAGGGGGCTTATGAAGATGCCGGAATGACGACCCGCACCACGCAAAATGACTTGCATCGCCTGCACGACGCTGGTTGGGAGTTGTGCGTTCTCCAGGTCGGCCCGACCTTGTCCGCCCGCGGGCGCATTCTGCTCGAAGGCATCGAGCGCGTCGCCGGGCGCGGTTTCGTGCGTCTGCACGGGTGATCGATCCAATTGCGATCGCCTCCAGGGCTTCCCTCACCACAACTACTGATGAGCACCTGATGAAGACCCGCTACCCGACCGGCTAGCGGAAACACGTATTGCGGAATCATCAACTCCTTTTGAAGAGTGTTCCCTGTGCACCAAGCGCGAAGTAGGGGCATTCAGGCGTACCATACGTGGTTCCATCCAAGGTCAGCTCGGGGGTTCGTACCCAAAAGGCTTTACCGCCGTCAAACATGCACAGATGCGTGTAGCCATCGCCCAGCAATCGAGTTTGAATCTCGGCATAGTCCATCTGGATTGCAATCACCAAAAACACTTTGGACCTTGTATTCCCTAACAGGATATGGTTGTTTGTCTCAAGTTGTTTTCCACTATTGCCGGTTGAATAATGCTGATTAGATTGGAGATCCGTCATTGAAACCGCCACGCCGTTCTCGATGATCATGAACCCTCCTCCCATGAACGGTTGTGGTAAATCACCGCCAAAAGACGCTCTGAGATTATCTTCAAGATCCTGCTTGATCGCCGCATGACCAGGCGAAATAATCAGGCGTCGCACCAGAATCTGGTGACCGCTGACAACTCCAACGCCACCACGACAATAAGCGATGGCACTGTTGCCAACACCCCAAACAGCACCCAATATGTACGGGCCGTTTGGCACCCCACCACTGAAAAAAGAGCCATTGGTGCTTATTGGATAACCCGGAATCCCTGTTGTTGTATAGCTAGAATCAAAGTGCCTGATAATTAATTGATTTATTTCATACTGATACAATTCCGGTTTAACCGGTGACTTGGCCATGACATGTTCTCCTTTGTCCATACTTTAACTTGCACTGGGACACTTGAACCTTGCCAGCAGGGTAGCTTTATCTTGATCGCACAAATTCAATAATGACAATAAGATAACATAATTACATTAATTTTTATATGTGATTAATCAAGATCCGCTGCATTCAACCAGTGCCCTCTTCGGTTAGATCATCGCCTGGGATTCGGTAACACCCGGCCTGATCCGGGAAGGCCCGCCACGCCAGCGTATCCGGTCCGACCCACGCCAGCGCCTCGCAGCAGCCCAGAAAGCGTTCGCTGGTCTCCACGGTCCGCGCCACGCAATCGATGACCACGATCCTGAAACCGGGTTGATTGCCCGGCGTGTCCCAGCGCACCAGCGCCACCGCAGCGCCATCCGCGCGCCAGACTTTCAGGTCCTGCCAATCCGTGGTGGGCAAATCCGGCATCCATGCGCCCGACCAGCGGATTTGACCGACGCGGTACGGCAATCCCATCCAAATTTCCATGAGGTGATGAAGAGTGGCGCAAGTGGCGCAAGTGGCGGAACTTCTGACATTAAGGATACCTATTTTCCTAGAGGGTTTTTAAAATGTCAGAATCAACGCCACTTGCGCCACTTGCGCCACTGTCAACAAGCAAACCAATACCTAGCCAGTAGCGGGTTCCGCCTGTGCGTTTCTTTTGGTCAAAACCACGCTCAACCAGTCTTAACCCAAAACTTCGTTGTGATTCAGGGCGTTCCCCTTGTGCTTCGCACCAATCGCTATAGGATTTATATAAATCGGCCGCTTTCGCTTCGGCCACTTTATTAACCACGCAACAATCTGCTAGCCAAGCCGCCAACACATCCATCTCTTCCCGATAGGCTTGCGTGGCGTCCAGCACGGCCTGCGGCGGTTTCATACCAAGTAGCGTTCATAGAT
>DDST01000068.1 GCA_002343485.1 Proteobacteria bacterium UBA2383 | reverse complement strand
GCGGGGTAAGACCAGAAGGGGCCACGTCGTCCAAGCAGTGCCGGCAACGATCCGTCACTGTGTTGCCGCGAACTTGCTGTCACATCGCATCTGGAGAAATGTCATGAACCTTATTACGAGCAAGAATTTGTCCTTGGTCTTGGGTATTTCATTCCTTGCCGCTGGCATCTTGGGGTTTATCCCGAATCCTTTGGTCTCGTCTGATGGTATTTTTGCGGTGAACACCATGCATAACCTGGTGCATATTCTGACCGCAGGGGCTTTTATTGCCGGTGCTCTGGTTTCGGAGAAAACAGCCCGACTCACTTTGCAGTCGATCGGCATCGCCTATGTGGGCGTAACGATCCTGGGTTTTCTGACCGAGGGCCATTTGCTGCTAGGATTGGTGCATATCAATGAAGCCGATAAATGGTTGCACGCGGGCCTTGCCGTGGTGATCTTGATTGCAGGTTTTGGACTTCCGAAATGGCAGGCCAGGCAGGTTGTTAATGCGGTTTGACAGGCAATATGAAGGGTCAGGCTATGTGCTGAGGCAATTGCCGTAGGGAACGGCTAGAATTCAACGCAGGCTATCGTTTCATGCAACCGCCTTGCTGGAGCAGGGCGGCGATCTCGGAGGGCGGCATGCATTCAGGCGTCTTTTAGCCCCAGCTGGCCGCCGATCTCTCCATCCGGATGAGTGCTGGTGTAAACATCGAGCGCCCCTTCAGCCAATCCCAGCACCTTGGCCAGGATCGGCAACACCCGATCCGCCCGCGCTGCATCTATATCTGCCTCGGTTGTGGTTGGCATGCGGGTTGCCCCACCTCGTTTGACGCGCGCGCCAATCTGCCGCCGTTCCGGGGCTGGGAAGTGGGCAAAGGTGCGGCGCAGTAAGGGCAGCAAGGGAGTGAAGGCATCACCGGATAAACCACTGACCCAATGATCCAAAATCTCCCAAAGCGCCTCGTGATGCAGGAGCAACTGACCGCTGCCATGCAGAAAACCCTCCAACCACGCCGCAGCGTGTGCCGGTTCGCTCGCCAATGACAAGGCCAGACCCATCCGCCGGGCCGTTTCTGGCGGTGGCAGAATACTCTGTTCGAATAGCAATCGGCAGGCATGACCGGCCAGCAGGCCATGCAGTCCGGTCTGATCGACCAGCTTCGCCAGTGCCCCTTGCCAGGTCTCGATCTGTTCGGGGTCTTGCAGCACACTGATGGCATTCTGCATCGTCCGAACCTTGGCAAACATCGCTTCCGCCGCTTCGTCGTCCAGCGAATTGCACGCGGCAGGCAAGCCAATGGCAATCCGGGTGACCAGGCCATCGACGACATGTCCAACCAGTCCAGCATCGGTCTGGCGGACATTGCCGTAGCGCAGAATCCGCGCCAGCGGCGGCAGGCTATCCATCAAGTGCGGAATGTCGCTGGTCAGGGCGGCGGCATTTTGCAACCGCTCCATGACCTCGCCGATGGCTTCGGGCAATTCCGCCAGCAGGGTTTGCTCGACCAGTGCAGTCAACTGGCTCAGTTGCTCGCTGTTCCGGGCGCGATCACGTGCGCAGGCAGCGGCGGCGGCCGGAATCGTGCTGCCCCATAGATTGGCTTCAATCACCGCCACTGCCAGCTCCGGCTGCCATTGCAAGCGCCAGTTTTCCTTGAAAGTGCCCTTGCCGCTGGCCTGCTCGATCCGGCCCCAGGGAATATTCAACAGATTGAGCCGATGCAGGAGCTGACTGCGCTCTAAATCATTCGGTTTGCGCAGATCGAGTTCCAGCACCCGCTGGCTCGCTTCTGGCGGTAACCGCAAGCGTTTTTGCTGGCGTTGCAAGTCCTGCTGCAAGGGCAACATCGGGGTGCTTTCCGGGACGTCACCCAGCCGTTCCCCGATCAACAACTGTGCTTCAATCAGCCGTAGCGGGGTTGCATCGCCGTGGCACAGCACTGCCAGGGTCGCTTCATTCAATTCTTCCTGCGCCGGCCGGGGCCGGTTGCGCAGGGCGGCCAAGGCATCGGCCAGCCGTGCCGCCTCGATGACGCTGGCGGTGGAAGCAGGAAGATCATGCTCACGCAGTAGTTGCGCGACCCGCGCCAGCCAGCGAATGGCCGGTTCACCGGCGCTCTCCCAGAGATGCTGATAGAACCCCGGTGCTTCAATGCCGGCTCCGTAACCGCTGGCATACGTCAGGCGGCCATAGGTCCACGGTACCCAGGTTGCAGCCAATTTACGTTTGGGCAGGCCCTTGAGCCGGGCCGTGTCTTCGCGCACCGGTGGCAATTTGGCAAGAGCGGGAACATGCCAGGCGCCGCAGATTACAGCAATCCGCTCATGACCTTCCTTGCACGCTGCCCGCAGTTGACTGCGCATTGCCGCCTCGCGCTGCTGCTCCAACTCACTCGAAGGCGATTGCGCGTCGGCTTCCGCGCGCAGGGCGGACATGAGTTCCTGGATCGCTTGGAACAACTCGCTGCTGTCCTGGCGCTGTTCCACCAGATGTTCCCACCAGCGTTCACTATCGCCATAACCTGCAGTTTCGGCGACCCAGCCCAAGGGATCGCGGCGGATGCCGGGAAGGATGATATCGTCATCTTCGTCATTCTCATCGCATTCCTCGTCTCCCTCCTCGGCGTGTTGTGACTCAGCGGATACCCTGCCGGCAGTGGTTTCCTCATCGAGCGTTCCGGCCGCTTCCGCTGCGGCTTCCGCTTCCTCTTCAATTTCCAGCGCCATGCGGATCGCTTGCGGTAGATCCATGAAGCGCACGGGTATTTGGTGGTGCAGGCCGTACTGAATCGCCTGCCATTCCGGGGAAAATTCAGCGAATGGGTAGTAGACGGCGCGGCGCGGTTCAGCAGGATCGTAGATGAGCAACGCCACTGGGGGCTTCATGCCAGGATCGGCCGCCAGCGGCAATAAATTCTGTGCGTCCGGAGGTCCTTCAACCAGAATCAGATCCGGTTGCCGCTCCGTCAGCGCTTTCAGTACGCTGCGCGCTGAACCGGGACCGTGATGGCGGATGCCGAACAGGGCGGGGTCGCTCATGATCACCCGGCTCACGAAACATCGCGGCAGGCGCGATAGAGATCCTTCCAGCCGTCGCGTTCCTTGACGATGGTTTCCAGGTACTCGCGCCAGACGATGGTATCCTGCACCGGGTCTTTTACCACCGCGCCGGCCAAGCTGGAGGCCAGATCACCGGCTTGCAAGCGCCCATCGCCGAAATGGGCGGCCAGCGCTAGCCCGTTGTTCAGCACTGAAATTGCCTCGGCCACGCTCAAGGTTCCGCTGGGTGATTTGAGCTTGGCCTTGCCGTCCAACGTGACCCCAGCGCGCAGTTCGCGGAAAATGGTGACCAACCGGCGGATTTCTTCCAGCGCCGGGGGTTCAGCCGGTAGCTCCAGCGCCTGGCCGAGCGCAGTGACCCGTTGCTGGACGATCGCAACTTCCTCATTCAGTGTTTCCGGGGTGGGCAGCACCACGGTGTTGAAGCGGCGTTTCAGCGCGCTGGACAGCTCATTGACGCCCCGGTCACGGTCGTTGGCGGTGGCGATGATGTTGAAACCTTTGGTTGCCTGCGTTTCGGTATCCAGCTCCGGGATCGGCAGAGTTTTCTCGGACAGCACGGTGATCAACGCATCCTGCACATCGGAGGGAATCCGGGTCAGCTCCTCGATCCGGGCGATGCAACCGCTCTGCATGGCGCGCATGACCGGGCTGGGCACCAGGGCTGCCAGAGACGGTCCTTCAGCTAATAGCCGGGCGTAGTTCCAGCCGTAGCGGATCGCCTCTTCACTGGTGCCGGCCGTGCCTTGCACCAGGGCGGTGGAGTCGCCGGAAATAGCCGCCGCTAAGTGTTCCGACACCCAGGTCTTGGCGGTACCCGGTACGCCGAGCAGCAACAAGGCGCGATCGGTGGCCAGGGTCGCGATAGCGATTTCCATTAACCGCGGGTTGCCGATGTATTTGGGCGTAACAGTGAAGCCGTTGTTCAGTGTTCCCCCCAGCAAATAAGTCGCGACCGCTTGGGGCGAGCGATGCCAGTTCGGTGGCCGGGGACGCAGGTCCGTCTCCGCCAAGACATGCAGTTCTTCAGCAAATTGCTGTTCAGCGTGTTCGCGTAGCAGGGTGCTCATGGTCCAGGTTCTCAATAAAAGTTGATTCTATTCCGCGATAGCCTCGCGCATTCTTCGCCGGAAGCGCAACTGATCCAGGCAATCCTCGACGGCCTTTTCCCATTGATGCCATTGTTTCGCATCCGTCGGCCAATTGACGGCAGCTTCCTCGCTCAACGCCGGGGGCATCCAGCGAGCGAAGCCGCGCAGCGCATTGGCCAGCCACCAGTCGGGTTGTTTATCCTCGCGGACACGTTGACGAACTTGTTCCAGCATCGCCCGGCTGAGAGCAGCGCTCCAGGGCCGCTCGACACGGCTAAGCATTACCAGTGCCGCTGCCCGGCTACCGGCCGAGCTTTCATCCATCCGGTTTAGCACATAGCTTTCAAAGCGTTCCGGTGGTAATACCGCAGCGAGTTCCGCCGTCAAGGTGGCGTGGTCGGAATGGATTGGCAGCAAGGCTTCTGCCCATTCGGGGTCGCCATGGCGTTGCGTGGCCAGCCCCCAACCTTCCAGCAGGGCTTTTCGCCATTCATTATTGCGGCTGGCAGCCAGGATTTGCGCGGGCGGGCGTTGCCATTCCCGCTGCCAGATGGCAGGCGGAACCGCGCCGATGATTTGGCTTAAGCGCCACGCTTTCTCGCCTAGTTTGGCGGATGCGGCAGGCGGTGAACGGGTGATGCCATCACGAGCCAGCGTGGCGTCATCCTCGGGGAGTTCGACGTCCAGCCGGTCGCGTTTGCCAGGCATTAATCTTAATAATGGCAATGCGCGCGCGGTTAGCCGTTGAACCAGACGCGATGCTGGCAGCCGCGCCAGCAGGCCGGCAGCGGCGTGGGCTACATCGGTGTTGCGGTCATCCAGCACGGTTTCCAGAAACGGTTCGTCGGTCATGCTCAACCCGTCCGCTAGAATCTGGAGAAACTGTTTGCGATCGCGGACCCGTTCCTCTTTCCACGTTGCGGTCAACAAGGCGAGCGCTCGTTCTGGCCGGGTTGCCCGTAGTTGCCGTAACAGCGCCAATCGCTCGGCAAACTGGCCGGTCTGCCAGAGGTTCTCATCGCCAGTTTCGATGGCAAAGCTCCAGGCAGTTTGCTGCTGGGCCAGCCAATGGCCGCGTTGACCTAATACGGGCAACAACATAGGACGGAGTTCCGCTTGTTTCGCGCCCGCATCCAGCAATGCTGGCAGGAGTTCTTCGGGAATACGAAGGCCGGTTTCATGTAACAGCGTTAACCATTCCGGCAATAGCTCTGGATAATGACCTTGCAGCATCAGGGTCAGGTGTTCTCTTGCTTGGGGGCCGCATACCGGTATCCTATCTGGCGGGCAGGCTGCCGGCACTGGTTGCGGGTCGGGAGTGAGTTTCTGTCCTGCTTGCCGCCACAACGCGATCGTTCCTGCCGCACGCAGCAGTGTGCCTTCCCGGTCTTCATGATCGAATAACCGGGTCAACACATCTCCCAGCGCATTCTCGCCCGCTGTCAGTTGCGGTGTCTGCCGCTCAGTGCCCAACAGCGCGCATGTCACCAGTTCCTGCCATGCCATTGCGTGGTTATCCTCAAGTGTGGGACGGATATCTTGCCCGGTAAACCGCTATCGGCGTGAAGCTTTATGTATAGGCAAATAAAAACGGCGGCTCAAGGCCGCCGTTGTTGTTAACTCAGAGTATTCAGCTTCTTCTTCGCCGGGCGAAGGGCAATCCCAGCAAGCCCACGCCCAACAAGCTCAAGGCGCCCGGTTCGGGAACGGGTATAGGTTCGACTCTACCACTTAAGTTCAAAGTCAATTGGAACATAAGTGGGTGATCTTGGTAACTGAATCGGCTTGAACTAGCGCCAACATCCTCGTCCGAGAAATAGAGATGATATGTAGCCTTGAACTCGCCTAGCGTGGACGTATTCATGGAAGCTGTGTAAATGTTATTACTTCCTGATGCCAAACCATAAAATGTGGAGAGGTTGAAGCTAAACGGTACTGGGAAAGGATCGAAAGTATCCAGATCTAGCCCAACGCGGTCGATTGGCGAGCCAGTAACCGGTGCCAAATTATAGATACTGAAATCCATGTCAGCCACATCACCTAGAAAGACCGTACCGAAGTCCAAATCTAGCGTCAGCATTGATAAGGAGCCATCGAAGGAAGGGGCGGCGTGTAGCAGGTAGTCGTAGTAGATGGCGAGATCACCGTACCATCTGAGTTTGTATGTAGCTTGGGAGTCAGATTTGGAGGTTGGGCTGGTCTTGGCGCCACCATTACTCCATGTCGAGCTAACATTAAAGGTGGATGTCGTCAAGTTTACGATCACCGTACCATTACTACTCCCAACATAACTATCCAATTTGTCGTCAGGAACCGTGAGGATCGTATAAGTATCCGTATCCGTGGATGTACCAAAGGAGGCAGTGGTGACACCTGTGGCAACTTTTGCGCTGTGGGAAAGTTTGATAGATTCAAGCGCTTCTTCCACGCCAGGCGCAGTAATTTTCGCATCACTGTTACCGGACCCAGTGGTGGTGGTTTTATTCTGGATACCGTCAGTGAGACTGCCCGAGATTGTCTGGGTACGGATAGAACTGAGCTCGATCATCGCCCCCATTAAGACTCCATCGCTGGAGTCAAATTGACTCAGCGTTGGCGAAGCTAGAGTTGCAGGGAGGGACACACTAGAAGTAGCACCGTTATTGCAACCAACGGCAGCAGTGCTTACATTACAAGTGTCTATAACTCCAATTAAATCATTGAAATCGAAGGTATTTGTTTTGATTGATTCTATCGCTTGCACCGGCAATGCACTCAGAGTACCGAGCGCGGTGGCAACAGCGATGACCAAGGACTTACGATGGGTTTTCATGGCCTGATGACCTAAATGTCAATGAAATTTTGCCAAAAATTAAGCATTATTTATGCCTTAAAATAATCATGATTTTGAACAAATAGTTGCTTTGTAAGAACCGGCATAGATAAGCCTAAATGTAAAAATTTCCGACAATGATCGAATTTCATGATGTCTCAATAAATCATTTTTATGATACATAACTACTGCCTTTTCAGTATCA
>DDST01000009.1 GCA_002343485.1 Proteobacteria bacterium UBA2383 | reverse complement strand
CATTGAACGCAATTTAGTATCAGAGTAGCGTTGTCAGCGACTGTCGAACCATCCTGCTGGGCGGGAATGATCACATAGTAGTTCTCGCCCCGTTCGTAACGTAGCGCTAACGTCTCTTTCAGTTCTTCCACCTCTCCCTGACCAAAGGCCAAAACGTCGCTTTTCATGACCGTCTTCCAAATTAATCTTTGGATCTCTGTCAGCCGATCACTTCGTACAGGGCCGATCTCCAATTCAGCCCAGTGGAGCCGGTTAGGATTGAAAACCCGGAAGCCATCCTCCCCCAGAGCGAGCCTCGCTTGGTGGGTATGCAACCTGGAGACGACCACTTCGGTACCCGCCTCAGTGGTCACGGGAATTGAGATGCGTTCTGCCTTGAGCAGGGATTCCAATGGAGCAAGCGCGTCCTGCAACCAGGCATCACTCACAGCCAGCAGGACCAACCAACCCAACAGGCTGGTAGCTCCATTGACGATATCTGGAACAGCGGGTGAGTTTTGGTCGGTCAGGCCTTGCAGACAGCTTTCTGTTGCAGCGTGCAATTCATTGACCGCAGACTCAACGGAAATCGGCCCCTGCTGCGGGATCAGCAGGTCAACCGGATTCAGGTGCTGTGCATTGGCTAGATGGCGCTCGGCAGCTCGCTGCGTCAGGCATTCCCGCAATGCACGAAGTTTTTGCCGATTTAGCCACTGGCCAAGCTGGCGCCTGACGTGCTGGGCGCATTCATTCTGACCCTGCGGAGGACGAAGCTCAGGCAGGGTACCAGGCAAATTGGACGGGAAATAACGCGTAAGGATTTCAGGAGAGAGTATTTCCTTAAACCAGTCATAGACCGAGTACAGCGGAACCATCACACCTTGCTGTTCTTTATCTGGAGCTCGTTGTGTGATAACGCCAACTGCTAATCCTTGACACACCACGATGCCACCGCTAAAACCTTTGCGCTGGGCATGATCAAACAAGTAAACATTCTCCTGCCCAACCCAAGTGCCAAGTGTATATCCCTTGCATATATCACAATTTTCGCTGTCAGGGTTGACCCCGTACAAATCCACCTCTCGACCTTCCAGGCTTGAGCTTCCGCAGTCAAGCCGGATGAGATCCTGATCGCCGAAATCCCTATCTAGTTCAATCAATGCGATATCTTTGGTTTTATGAAGGATAAGTGCGTTGGCAGGCACTTCATGAGTACCCGAGATTAGACCGAGACAGATATCCTTAGACTGTCTGGTTTCTAAAAGATGTTTTGCTGTAAGCACCAGCCGGGGCGAAACAAAAGCGCCGCTACCTAGAAATTTGCCTCTAAGCACCGCTCCATGCCAAATACTGACTATCGCACGCCGCGGATCGCTACCTTGCGACATACCATCAGTCTCGCTTCCATTTCGCGCTGACTTTCACGGCACCGTTGGCTTCGCCTTCGGTGATGAAGGGAATACCGGCTTTTCCCTTGAATCCGATATTGATCTCCAACGTCCATTCGGCGGGCTTAGCTGTATCCAATGCGCTACGCACGGTAGCTGCCAAGGCGCTGATGGTCGCCCGAATCCGCTCACCAGCATCCGTCAACTGGCCATCGGCTGAAGTATTTTCATAACCCTTCAAGCCACTTTGTCCTATTGGCAATTCCTGTTCAATACTCGTGACCTCAATATAAATTGTCTCGTTACCCAATTTAACAGGTTCGATTTTCCGCTCGGACATGGGTTGCTCACTTCTGAATTGTTCAAGTTGATAATGTATGTAACGCATTACATAATAGTATATCAAACTGATCACAAGTTGCAGTTTTTGAGACTTGAAGGTTTTTCGCCAAAGAGTAGCTACAAGATCGACATCGCGGCAGATATCCTCAGCCAGTTGATCACTCAGGGCGAATCGGTCGATCTCAAGAGGTGACACTGATGAGAACCATTTCCTGCCTTTTTCCACCACCCGGCGTGTCCTTGGTTTAAGCTCTGTTTCACTTAACACCATCAGACCTCTCCAGCAGTAGAGAAAAGAGGAACCGCGCATGCCTATTCAACAGGTTCTTTCCAATCAACGTGTCCCAGTCAAAATCTGGACTGACGACGTGGATGAGCCCTCGAAGCAGCAACTGGCCAACATTGCTGGTCTGCCGTTCATTCATCACCATGTCGCCGCGATGCCGGATGTGCATCTGGGTAAGGGCGCTACCATCGGTTCGGTCATCGCCACCCACAAAGCCATCATTCCCGCTGCCGTGGGCGTGGATCTGGGTTGCGGGATGGTCGCTGCCCGGTTGTCGATGACGGCCAGCGATCTGGACGAAAAAACCTTGAAAAAGATCTTCGACCAGATTACCCGCGATGTTCCGGCCGGCCGGGGCCAGCACCCCGATGACCGGGTTCTGGTAGACGCCGCACGCCCGTTTGAAGCGGGGCTGAACGCACTGACCGCCCGGCACCCTACCCTGCTCAAGGCTTTTGGCAAGTTCTCCAAATGGATGAACCAAATGGGCACATTGGGCGGGGGCAACCATTTCATCGAAGTCTGCCTCGATGAAGCCGGTCAAGTGTGGATAATGCTGCACTCCGGCAGCCGGGGCATCGGCAATGCCATCGCCGATTACTTCATCCAATTGGCCCGTCAAGACATGGAGCGCTGGATGATTCAGCTACCGGACCGGGATCTGGCCTATCTACCGGAAGGAAGCGAACACTTCGCCGATTACGTCGCAGCAGTGCAGTGGGCGCAAGACTACGCGATGCAGAACCGGCAATGCATGCTGAACTTGGTGATCGCCGCCTTGACCCGTCATCTACCGCCCTTCACCGTCACATCGGAAGTGGTGAACTGCCATCACAACTATGTGATCAAGGAACACCACTACGGCGCCAACGTCTGGGTCACGCGCAAGGGCGCAATCCGCGCCCGCGAAGGCGATTTAGGCATCGTCCCCGGCAGCATGGGCACGCGCAGCTATATCGTGCGCGGCAAAGGAAATCCCGAGAGTTTCTGCTCCAGCGCCCATGGCGCCGGACGCCGCATGAGCCGTACCGCTGCTGAGAAACAGTTCACCGCGGCCGATCTGGCCCAGCAGACCACCGGCGTGATCTGCCGGAAAGATCGAGGCGTGGTGGACGAAATTCCCGGCGCTTATAAGGACATCGATGCCGTCATGGCGAATCAAAGCGATTTGACGGAGATTCTGCATACCCTCAAACAAGTGGTATGCGTGAAAGGTTAGCCGCACCGTAAGCGTTCACCCCCTCCCGCATAGAGGAGGGGGAATCAAGCCACTCATATTGAAATCACCTGGTTTTCTTAAATCTCTCAAAAACGGCCATCACCTTATCAACCACCGCCAATACGATGCCACCCGCGACAACCCCCGCCAGTGCGCTCAAGAGTGCAGGTGTGATGACCGATAACAGCCCGCCAATGCCCGGCAAGTTGTGAACCGTCTCTTCCGCATAGCGCAGCACCTCATGTGAATGGGGCAACCCATGCAATAAAATACCGCCGCCAACCATGAACATGGCCACGGTACCAACGACAGACAGTGCTTTCATCAGATACGGCGCAACCCGCAAAATACCTTGCCCTAAGAGGCATTTGAACCGGCTCCAAGCATCCGCTCCCGCCGCTTTCATCAGATACAAACCCGCATCGTCCAGCTTCACGATGCCGGCCACCACACCATAGACACCGGCTGTCATCATGACAGCGATGATGGCAATCACAACCACCTGGGTCATAAAGATCGCTTCTTGCACGGTACCTAGAGCGATCACGATGATTTCAGCCGACAGGATGAAATCAGTGCGGATCGCACCTTGGATTTTCTCTTGTTCGAACGCCACTAAATCCACAGCGGGGTCGCTGAGCGCCTTGATTTCCGCCACATGCTCAGCCTCGGTTTCGCCCTTATCATGGAGAAACTTATGCGCCAGCTTTTCGAAACCCTCGAAACATAGATACGCACCGCCCGCCATCAGGAGCGGAGTAATCGCCCACGGCGCCACGGCACTGATCAAAATGGCTGCTGGAACCAGAATCAGCTTGTTTTTCATCGAGCCTTTGGCCACCGCCCACACCACTGGCAATTCCCGTTCCGCGCGTATCCCCGAAACCTGTTCTGCATTCAGCGCCAAATCATCGCCCAAAACACCAGCGGTCTTCCTTGCCGCTACTTTAGTCATCAGCGCCACATCGTCCAACACCGTGGCAATATCGTCGATCAGGGCTAACAGGCTGGTACCGGCCATGCAATAATTCCTCAATTCAAACTCGATAAATAGGTGAACGCATAAAGAGCTTATTTATTTTCTGCCTCTCGTATGCCCAGCCGTTCTAGAATACCGTCACATTCATCCAAACTGGAAAAGCCGATTTCGATCCGGCCGCAACCCCGGTTAGCGTCGTAACGCAGACGAACCGGCGCGACTAATCTTTCTCGTAATCGCTCCTCCAAGCGGACCAAATCAGGATCGCGCGGCGCAGGCATACGGACCTGCCGCTCATCGGTCAGCGCGGCCCGGCGTTGTTCCAACTCCCGCACACTCCAACCCCTGGCAACCGCCTGCTCCGCCAGCCGGATTTGCGGCTCAGACGGCAGACCGAGCAGCGTCTTGCCATGCCCTGCTTCTAACCGGCCTTCCTCGATGTGCGCTTGCACCGCCGGATCGAGATTCAGCAACCCCAGCGTCCGGCTGATCGCCGGTTGTGAAATTCCTAGTAACTCCGCCAGTTGTTCCTGAGTCAGCCCAAATTCTTCACGCAAACGCCGTAACGCCCGTCCTTCCTCGATGGGATTCAAATCCCGGCGCAGCAGATTTTCGACCAAGGCAATGGCAGCGGCAGTTCGATCATCCACTTCCCGCACCACCACCGGAACCTGGTTCAAACCGGCCTGCTGCGCGGCCCGCCAGCGCATATGTCCGGCTAGGATCTCATAACCGCTTTCGGCCAATGGCCGCACCACCAGCGGTTCAATCACGCCAAATTGGCGGATACTCTGTTCCAGGTCAGCCAGATAATGCTCGTCGACCCATTGCCGCGGCTGGTAACGGCCTGCAACCAGTTGATTAATCTCTAGGGTACGGATTTCCGAAGCGGGGCTGCCTTCGTTTTCCAGCAGACTGCCCTCGAAGCTATGACCACCGGCACCGATCCAATCACCAAGATTTTTGAGCGACTTGCGGCGGCTCATGACGCCACCTGCACCCGGCCCGCCTCAGCGGCCTCAATCCCGCTGAGAACTTCCTGCTGCCAGAGCTGGCGTACCGCTAGCAAAATTTCACCGTTGACGCCATCCAGCATCATGATCGCTCGATTGTAGGTATCACGGGAACCACGCGGCTGATCAATCTCATAAATGCTGACCTGGTCACTGGCCGATTTTTGTAATTCCTTCGTCAGGCCCATGCGATTGCTGAGAATCAGCTCCCCGTAAGCCCCATTAATGACTGCGATGTTGTTTAGAGTTTCGGTCGTGTTGTCGACTTTGGTCAGCAGAATATTGAGCCGCTGGACATTGATTTCCCGATCATACAAAGAACAAATCTGCTCCAAAATCCGGAAATACTGGACACTGGAGGAGATATCGTACATATGCGGGATGATCGGCATGATAATCAGATTCGCGGCGGCGATGGCATTGAGGGATAACATGCCTAGCGATGGCGGTGTATCGATCACAATGACGTCATAACGGTCCTCGATCATCTTCAATGCCCGATGTAACCGCACTGGCGGAGGCCCGAGCATTTCATTCTGACGCTCCTCCGGTTGTGACAGTTGCCAATCGGTATATTGCAGTGCTAATCGTGCTGGTATCAGTTCCAGGTTACTCCAATGTGTTTGTTTCACCGCGCCGGCGATGCGCGCCGGTGTTTGAGTCAGTGCTGGAAATAGATCGTCACCATCGTCAAGATCAAGATCGGGGATAAAGCCGAATGCACCAGTGATGGTGGCCTGCGGGTCAGCATCCACCAGCAACACCCGGTAACCTTCGCGCGCCAGATATTGTGCGAAGTGCAGCGACATAGTGGTTTTAGCTACGCCGCCCTTGAGGTTGGAAAACACCACACGCACACAACTGGCGCCGGACGGACAGACCGGCCGCTTACCAATGATCTCACGAATGATATTGATCTCATTGTAATTATATATTCGCCGCTGGGTCGAGCCGGCTTCGATCAGCCGTGGTTCTGGTAGATCGCCGCGCGCCTCCAGATTGCGAATGTGGTTGGCCGTACAGCCGGCCAGTTGTGCTGCACGCTCAATACCGAACTCCGGCAAGGTCTTAACGGTATGCCGCGCATCCAGTGCATCCAGCAAGCGCTGTTGCATTTGACCACCACGCTCGGCGGCGTTGCGGCACAAAGTCTGAAAGTTAAATCGTAGGGTTTGCATACATTAGGTTCTCAAAAGGCGAAAAATAGGCTTGTTTCTTATTTTAGCGCATTCAGCGCTATTTATTGCTTTTAGACTAACCATGAATAATTTGGATAAATTTTGTTTGAAGTCATTAAAAGCCACCAAATAGCAAAATTCATTTTTGAAGAATATTCAGCTAATGTTAACAAGAGTATTTACAGTATGGTTGTTAACCAAGTTGCACCTAGCGGTGATGAACAAGGTCACTTAAGCCACTGAAAATATTTAACGAGGTAAAGACGAATGAAATTGATGAAGACAATGCTGGCATTGGGCACATGCGCGCTGATGAGTTCACTACCCTTTATGACCGTGCAAGCTGCGCAAGGGGTCAAGTGCGACGATCAGAAACAAATTTGCCGCGACCGGAGCGGTCCTAGTGTCGAGCAGACCCGCCAACGGTATGGCGACCAAGCTGCCCAGCGTTTGCAAAAACGCATGTCCAGAGACGAGGGCGGCGGCGGTCAAGGCGGCGGTCAAGGCGGCGGTCAAGGTGGCGGTCGGCAAGGCGGCGGTCAAGGTGGCGG
>DDST01000138.1 GCA_002343485.1 Proteobacteria bacterium UBA2383 | reverse complement strand
TATAAAGATAGTATATGATAATTACATCATGATCACCGTGACCCAATTGAAAGCAGCGCGAGCGCTGCTGGGGATGGACCAGCGCGCCCTTGCCAAAGCGGCCGATTTGTCCTTGCCCACGATCCAGCGCATGGAACGCAGCAACGGCACTATCCGTGGCAATGTCGATTCGCTGGTCAAGCTCATCACTGCGCTCGAAGCCGCCGGCGTGGAGTTGATCGGCGAAGGCGTTGTCAGTGAAGGCGGCGGACGCGGGGTCCGGTTGAAACGCTAAGAGACTATCGACGCGCATAGCAAAGTCGCTTGGCTTTATGTCTTGCGCAGACAATACCAGTTAGGTGTTCTTCGATCGTCTGTTTGTACCAGACGGCAGTTCACAGAATATCTCACCAAGCGATTGCAGACTTTACTCAACACGGTAGGTTAGTCACATGACAATGACGATTGCTGAGCTGGTAAAGTTTCAAAAACCCATGACATTCCTGACGCAACTCAGAGCGATTCCATTACCCGTTATCGAGTTTTATCTGGAAAACGAGCACGGTTATATCCTTGAAGAAAGCGCACTCTGATGAAGAGAAAAATTTAATTATTTAAACATCTTGTCGGAATCAAGAAGAATTTTAAAACTGTAATCTATGCACTGATGGTGTCCTGGTAACACCTATGAAACCGGATCGACAGCATTCTTTATATCTTCCTTTTGGCGTTGCCTTGCGCGAGAAGGTGCGCGGCGGCTATAACCTCGCAAAATTGCAAGCGGACGTACTGGCTGGCATCACAGTGGGGATCGTTGCGGTGCCGCTCGCCATGGCGCTGGCCATCGGCAGCGGGGTGCCACCCCAATATGGTCTATACACAGCTATTGTCGCGGGCCTGCTGATCGCACTAACTGGCGGCTCTCGCTTTAGCGTGTCCGGCCCGACTGCCGCATTCATCGTCATCCTGCATCCCATCGCTGAAAAATACGGACTCGGTGGACTGGTGACGGCCAGTGGTATGGCAGGCATTATGTTGATTGGGATGGGTGCAGCGCGGATGGGCAAGCTGATTCAGTTCATTCCCTATCCGGTAACCACCGGTTTTACCACCGGCATCGCGATTGTGATCGCCAGCCTACAACTTAAAGATTTTTTTGGCCTGCAACTGGCCACGCAACCGGAGCACTTTTTAGAAAGGATTTGGTTAGCAGGGCAGGCGTTGCCGGGTTTACACGCGCCGGATCTCCTGATCGGCGTAGTGACTCTAGCTCTGCTGCTGGCGTGGCCGCGTCTCAAAACCGGCTTGCCGGCGCCGTTGGTCGGCATCGTCATCGCCACAGCGCTGGCTTGGCTGTTGAGCCGAACGGTGGACGGATTCCAGGTCGCCACCATTGCCTCCCGTTTCAGCTATGTTCAGAATAACCAAACTCTACCGGGCATCCCGCCCTTCCTGCCGCAGTTTGTACTACCGTGGCAGTTGCCCGGCCCAGATGGCCAACCATTGGGGTTATCACTGGGATTGCTCAAGGAGTTGCTGGGGTCAGCGATGGCGATTGCGTTGCTCGGCGCGATCGAGTCACTACTATGTGCCGTCGTCGCTGACGGCATGACGGGGACCAAGCATGATCCTGACGCTGAACTGATTGGGCAGGGTATCGGCAATACGGTTGCGCCCTTCTTCGGCGGTATTGCAGCGACGGGTGCACTGGCCCGCACGGCAGCGAATATTCGTGCCGGCGCCCGTAGCCCATTAGCTGCCGTGTTCCATGCACTGTTCATTTTGCTGGTGTTGCTCGCGCTGGCACCGTTGCTGGGATATCTGCCGATGGCAGCACTCGCCGCCTTGTTGTTGCTGGTAGCCTGGAATATGAGTGAGTTGAAACATTTTCGCCATATTTTTCAGGTAGCGCCAGGTAGTGACATTTTGGTTTTGCTGGTCTGCTTCGGATTAACCGTCATCTTCGACATGGTGATCGCCATCAGCGTTGGTGTGGTCTTAGCATCGCTGTTGTTCATGAACCGCATGGCGGCGCTAAGCGGTAGCAAACTGATGGCAGCTGATCACCCGCACTTGGAAAGCCCATTGCCCGACGGGGTACAGTTATATGAAATCGCCGGCTCCCTATTTTTCGGCGCTGCTGAAAAAGCGATGAGCGCCCTCCATGATATCGCTGGACGGCCGCGGGCCGTGATTATCGACATCAGCGGAGTCACTGTCATGGACGTATCGGGCTTAGTGGCGTTGGATTCGGCCATCGAACGCTTGCGCGGCGATGGCATTTTAGTCGCAGTGGCGGGTGTGCATGGGCAACCGGCGCTGCTGATGCGCCGGGCTGGATTACATAATATTCCTGGCAAGCTATTGTTATCAGCCAACCTACCGCAGGCGTTAACGCGAGTGCGGCGTTATTTGCACGGGTCAGTTTCTAGCCAACAGGTATTGGCTTGATGTCATCACTTGAAAAGAGAACTGCTGGATGATGCTCACGCCGGATCAGCAAGATCAGCAAGATCAGCAACTTCTTAATATTCAAGGCGCTTAACGAGTGAATTTCACCACCATGCCACTGCCGCTGCTGTTAAGTTTGTCCATGATCCTGCTTGCTATTGGCCTCTATGCCATCCTCGCTTCACGCCGAGCGAGTTGCAGTCTTCAGGTCTACGGGGTCAGCTTAGTGATTTGCGTCATCCTGCTGGGGATGGCGCTGACGCATCTGCTGAACGCCGCCGCACCAGTCACGCTCACCTTACCTTTGGGCCTGCCCTGGCTGGGCGCGCATTTCCGCCTGGACGCACTATCCGCTTTCTTCCTGATTGTGGTTAATTTGGGCGGCGCGGTCGCCAGCCTATTTGCGCTGGGTTATGGCCAGCATGAACCAGCGCCGGGGCGGGTGTTGCCGTTCTACCCCGCGTTTCTAGCGGGCATGAACCTGGTGCTGCTGGCTGACGATGCCTTCACTTTCCTGTTCGCCTGGGAATTCATGTCGCTGAGTTCCTGGGCGCTGGTCATGGCCCATCACCGGGAACCAGCCAATGCCCGCGCCGGTTATCTGTATCTGGTCATGGCCTGCCTTGGCACGCTGGCGCTGTTATTGGCCTTCGGCCTGCTGGCTGGTGCCAATGGTGGTTATGACTTCGCCACAATCCGAACCGTGGAAATGACGCCAGGACTGGCGGCGCTGGCGCTCATTCTGGTGTTGATGGGGACCGGTTCCAAAGCCGGGCTGGTCCCCTTGCATGTCTGGTTGCCGCTGGCGCACCCCGCCGCGCCCAGCCACGTATCGGCGCTGATGAGCGGCGTCATGACCAAGGTCGCCGTGTACGGCTTCATCCGCATTGTCTTCGATCTATTGGGGGAACCGGTCGCATGGTGGTGGGGCGGGCTCGTGCTGGCGCTGGGTGGAATCACGGCGGTGCTCGGGGTGCTGTATGCGCTGATGCAGCATGATCTGAAACGGTTGCTGGCCTATCACACTGTGGAGAATATCGGCATTATTTTCATCGGCTTGGGTCTAGCACTGGCCTTCCAGAGCAATCAAATGTACGCCAGCGCGGCGCTGGCGCTGACCGCGGCGCTATTTCATGTGCTGAATCATTCGCTGTTCAAAAGCCTGTTATTTATGGGGACTGGCGCGGTCTTGACCGCAACCGGCGAACGCGATATGGAGCGGCTGGGCGGATTGATTCACCCGATGCCGTGGACCGCGCTGGCCTTCCTGACCGGCGCGGCGGCGATTTCGGCGCTACCGCCATTGAACGGTTTTGTCTCCGAATGGCTGACCTTCCAGGCGATTTTGCTGACGCCGGAATTACCGCAATGGCTGCTCAAATTCCTGGCCCCGGCAGCCGGGGCGCTGTTGGCGTTGTCTGCTGCCTTAGCTGCCGCCTGTTTCGTCAAAGCCTTTGGCATTACCTTCCTCGGCCGCCCCCGTTCGCCGGCGGCTGCAAAAGCGCAAGAGACCGATCGCTACTCATTGGCCGCGCTGTTCACTCTGGCGGCATTGTGCCTGCTGGCTGGAACTTTACCAGGGCTGGTGATAGATGGATTGTCGCCAGCAGTGGGTCTGCTCAACGGCGGCGCCCAGTTGCCAGCGCAACAGCATCAGCCGTGGTTGACCTTGGTACCGGTGGCCGATATGAAAAGCACTTACAACGGTCTGCTGGTGCTGTTGTTCATGGCGTTATCCGGGATACTCGCCGCCGTGCTGATTCACGGGTTCGCCTCCAATCGGGTCCGGCGCAGCCCAGCCTGGGACTGCGGTTTCCCCGATGCCAGCCCCGCCGCCCAGTACACCGCTGGCAGTTTCGCCCAACCCATCCGCCGCGTCTTCGGCAGCGTAGTATTCCAGGCCCGCGAACAAGTCACCATGCCGCCGCCCGGCGATGGGCGAGCAGCACGCTTCGAAGTCAAAATGCGCGACCCGGTCTGGGACTACGGCTATGCGCCGATTACCCAGGCAGTTATCGCTCTTTCAAAGCGTTTCAACAACTTGCAATACCTAACGATTCGCCGTTATTTAAGTCTGGTGTTCGGCGCGCTGGTATTGCTGCTGCTCGGGATAGTGCTATGGCGCTAATCACGGATTATCTGGTCCAGGGCGGGCAAATGCTGCTGATCTTGCTGCTGGCGCCGCTGCTCACCGGCTGGATCCGCACCCTCAAGGCCCAATTGCTGCGCCGGCGCGGTCCATCGCCGCTACAACCCTACCGCGATCTGCTCAAGCTGCTGCGTAAGGACGTGGTGCTGGCCGACTCGGCATCCTGGCTGTTTCGGGTAGCGCCCTACCTGATCTTTGCCGCCATCTGGGTGGCGGCGGCGCTGGTGCCGACCTTTGCCAGCGGCTTGCCGTTCAATTGGGCCGCCGATCTGATCGCCATCGTCGCCTTGCTGGGGACAGCCCGTTTTTTCCTGGCGTTGGCGGGTCTCGACACTGGCACCAGCTTTGGCGGCATCGGCGCCAGCCGCGAAATGATGATCGCGTCCTTGGCAGAACCGGCCATGCTGATGATAGTGTTCACTTTATCGTTACTGGCCGGCACCACTGAGCTGTCGGCGGTCGCCCGATTCATGCTGAATGCCGATGTCGGTTTGCGGGTATCGCTGGCGCTAGCGCTGTTAGCGCTGGTCATGGTGGCGATCGCCGAAAACGCCCGCGTTCCGGTGGACAATCCAGCTACCCATCTGGAGCTGACCATGGTGCATGAAGCCATGGTGCTGGAATACTCCGGCCGCCATCTGGCGCTAATCGAACTGGCTGCCTCGCTCAAGCTGTTATTGTATCTTTCGCTGCTCGGCTGCATCTTTGCCCCCTGGGGTATGACCACCGCAGGCGAAGATTTAACCGCCTACCTAACTGGCGTGGCAGCCTATCTGGCCAAATTGGGGCTAGGCGGGTTTCTGCTGGCGCTGTTTGAGACCCGCATTGCCAAAATGCGCGTGTTCCGCGTCGATCAATTTTTGGGCATGGCGCTGATGCTCGGTTTGCTCGGCGCGCTGCTGCTGTTCGTGTCACGGAGCCTGTGATGCACAGTCTTGAGTTCGATATCGCCCATTTTCTAGCAGGCGGCATGGTGGTCATCAGCCTGCTGTTGCTGTATCAGCATCGCCTATATGCGCTGCTCAAGGTCTTCGCTTTGCACTCGCTGACCCTGGCGCTGGCGGTCGGCTGGCAAGCATACATCCAGGAAGCCCATCATTTATATGTCACTGCCGGGATCGCATTGATATTCAAAGCGATCGTCATTCCGGCCGCACTGTATCGGATTGTCCGGCGATTGGGCATCCATCGCACTTTGGATGTGGTAGGAGGCGTGGGCCGCGATATGCTAGCCGGTGCAGCCCTGGTGGCTCTTGCGATCCTGGTGATGCTGCCGGTAACGGCAGGAACCGATGCGGTGGCGCGGGAGGACTTGGCGTTCGCCCTGGCAGTGGTGCTGCTGGGGCTGTTGTTGATGGTCAACCGCCACAATGCGGTCAGCCTGGTCATCGGTTTTATGTCATTGGAAAACGGGCTGGTGCTGGCCGCCGCCGGGGCGCGGGGAATGCCGCTGGCCGTGGAGATCAGCGTCGCATTCTCGGTACTGATCGCTTTGATCGTGATCGGTATTTTCCTGTTTCGCATTCGTGAGCGCTTCGATAGCGTCGATATGCAGGCAATGGATGCATTTCGTGGAGAGCGGCGGCGATGAATGGCGATTTAGGCTGGATGGCGATGACCGCGCTGCTGGCGATTCCCGCCGGCGCTGCACTGCTGCTGGCGGGATTGCCTAGTTACCGGCTGGGTGCCGGGCTGAATGCCGGTGCGGCGCTGATCAGCCTGTTGGCGTCAATGATCCTGTTTGGGGTGCGGCCCGGCGCTAATGTCTACCTGCGGGTGGATGATTTCAACACCTATCTGATCATACTCAACAATCTGGTCAGTTTCACCACCAGTGCATTCAGCGCCAGCTACATTACCCATGAACTGGAGACCGGGCGGCTTACACCGAAGCATTTGCGCTTTTATCACGCGATGTATCAGGCGCTGGTGTTTGCCATGAACTTGGCACTGCTGGCCAACAACATTGGCCTGCTGTGGGTAGCGATCGAACTGGCGACGCTGGTGACGGTGCTGATGGTTGGTATTTACCGGACCCGTGAAGCGCTGGAAGCCGCCTGGAAGTATTTCATCCTCGGCAGTCTCGGCATTGCTTTAGCATTGTTTGGCACCATCCTGGTGTATCTAGCGGCGCAACCGGTCATGGGCCAAGGCTTGCCCGCGATGGCCTGGGATCAGTTATTGACGCACGCGCACGCCTTTGATCCAGCGTTGCTGAATCTGGCGTTCATCTTCCTGCTGCTCGGTTACGGCACCAAGGCCGGTCTGGTTCCGTTGCATGCCTGGCTGCCGGATGCCCATGCCGAAGGCCCGACGCCGATCTCGGCGGTGCTGTCGGGCCTGCTGCTGAATGTGGCGCTGTATGCGGTGCTGCGCTTCAAGATACTGATGAACGCGAACCCATCCGCTTTGGCACCAGGGCCGTTGATGGCCGGATTAGGGCTGTTATCATTGCTGTTCGCTGGGTTCATGTTCTACCGGCGCGGCGACATCAAACGGCTGTTCGCCTACTCGTCGATTGAACACATGGGCATCATGACCTTTGCCTTCGGCATGGGCGGGCCCTTGGCCAATTTTGCCGGTCTGCTGCATATGACGATGCACAGTCTCACCAAGTCAGCGATTTTCTTTGCTGTCGGTTATATCTCGCAGGTCAAGGGTACGCAGCGGATTTCCACGATTCACGGACTGACCGCGACCCATCCGCTGCTGGGCTGGGGATTCGTGGCCGGGGTGATGGCCATTGCCGGCATGCCGCCATTCGGCGTGTTCATGAGTGAGTTTCTGGTGGTCAGTTCTACGTTTGCTCGCGAACCGTGGCTGGCACTGCCGCTGGTCATCGGGTTGCTGCTAGGGTTCGGCACCTTGTTATGGCGATTACATGGCATAGCATTTGGCGAATCGCAGGGCGCGAATATGCCGGGACCTGCGCCCGTCACCGCACTGCCTATGATGACGCATCTCATATTGGTGCTGGCCGCCGGATTCTGGTTACCGGGGCCACTGGTGGCCTGGTTTCAAAGTGTCGCGGCATTGTTAGGCTAAGAGACAGAGCAATGAATACACAATCCTTGCAAGCAGTTCTCGATGCCGGCCACCCGGTGGCGGACCATCGCCCCTGGCCCCGGGTCGTCGTGACGCCCGAAATCTGGAATACCCTGATTGAAGGCTTGGCGGGTAATGTTTGGACGCTGCTGGGATTATGGGGTGAGACGGGAGTTGTGCATTTGGCCGTGCGTGAGGAGGCAAGCGGGATGCTGAGCGTCGCCAGCCTGCCCTGCCCGGATGGATGCTTTCCCTCAGTGGGCCGCCGGCATCCACCGGCGCAACGTCTGGAACGCACGATCGCCGATTTGATGGGTTTACACCCGGTCGGCGCGCCCGATGTTCGTCCGTGGCTGGATCATGGCCGCTGGCCAGTGCGCCATCCGCTGGGTGCTGCCACTGCGCCGGCCTCACCGGTGCCGCCATACCCATTTTTGCCGGTAGAAGGCGAAAGCCTGCACCAGATTCCAGTGGGACCGGTTCACGCCGGGATCATTGAACCTGGCCATTTCCGCTTTACCGCCAACGGCGAAGCCGTAGCACGGCTGGAGCAACGGTTGGGCTATGTCCATAAAGGCATCGAGGGCCTGCTGAAAGGCGCATCGCTGGAGCAAGCAGCGCAGCTAGCCGGACGGATATCTGGGGATAGCACCGTTGCTTACGCGCTGGCTTTCGCTCGTGCGGTAGAAGCCGCCACGGAAACTGAAATTCCTGCCCGTGCCCATTGGCTACGGGCGCTGATGGCAGAATTGGAGCGGCTGGCCCATCATTGCGGTGACATCGGCGCGATTTGCAACGATGCCGCTTTTGCCTTGATGCTGGCCCATTGCGCCGTGCTGCGCGAGCAGATTCTGCGGGCCAGTGCGGCCTGTTTCGGCCATCGTCTGCTAATGGATAGTGTCATTCCAGGCGGGGTGGCCACTGATCTGCCCGCAGATGGGCCGGATATTTTGCAATCCTTGGTAACCGGTATCCGCCGCCAATTTCCACCGCTGGTCACGTTGTACGACAACACCGCTTCGCTGCAAGACCGCACAGTTAAAACCGGCTTTGTCAAACCGGCGCTGATCCGCCAATTTGGCTGTGGCGGCTATGTCGGCCGGGCCGGAGGCCGCGCTTTTGACGCACGCCGTGCACTGGGTTATCCGCCTTACGATGAATTGAAATTCGAGGTGCCCCTGCGGACTGATAGTGACGTCAACGGTCGCGTGTGGCTGCGCATCTGCGAGGTGGAGCAAAGCCTGGCGTTGATCGAACAGATTTTGCAGAAGCTGCCATCCGGGCCGGTGGGCGTGGCGCTGAACGCGCTTGGCCGGCCGTGTGAAGGTATGGCGCTGATCGAGGGCTTTCGCGGCGATATTCTAGTCTGGCTGCGATTGAACAGCGACGGGACGGTAGCACGCTGCCATCCCCGCGATCCGTCCTGGTTTCAGTGGCCCCTGCTGGAAGCAGCCATCGAGGGCAACATCGTAGCGGATTTCCCGCTGTGCAATAAATCGTTTAACGGCTCGTATTCGGGCCACGACTTGTAGGCGGTCCCGCCATGCGCAAATTATTGTTGCAAAATCTCTGGCGGCTGCCACTCACCATCCCGGCCCCGGCCCCATCCGGACAAGCGCTGGCTGAATTAGGCGCGAAGGTCGATCAGGCAGCCCGGCAGCGGCTAGGGCGCAGTCTAGCGATCCGTGAGGTGGATGCAGGTTCCTGCAACGGTTGCGAACTGGAAATTCATGCGCTGAATAACGCCTTTTATGATCTGGAACGCTTCGGTTTTCATTTCGTCGCTTCGCCGCGCCATGCGGATGTATTGCTGGTCACCGGCCCGGTGACCACGAATATGCGCGAGGCGCTGGAGCGCACCTACGCGGCGGCACCCGATCCTAAATGGGTGGTGGCAATCGGCGATTGCGGGCGAGATGGCGGCGTGTTCGCCAAGAGCTATGCTTGTGCGGGTGGAGTGGCCGAGGTAATTCCAGTTGATTTGCATATTCCTGGTTGCCCGCCGGCTCCGATGCAATTGCTGGAGGGGTTGCTAGCCTTGCTACAAGTGAATTGAAAGGGGAATCCTGGAGCAGGATAGCGAACTTTCACGCCTCGTTATGATTAACAAACAAGGCGTTCAACCGCCCGATTTCCTGAGGTTCCACATGGCGCGGATGACCCGACAGGATACCGGTAACGTTGCGGAAGGCCTTACCAATGTGCATGCCGTTGGCGTCGATGGAAAACTCGCGGATCTCCTTATCGTGGGCTGAGCCGCGCATCTTCAGCACCGTGATGCCGCGAGTGATCTCCCCAAACATCTCCACGTAGCGCAGCAGAATAATGGAATCCGTGATAGTGGAAATATGCGCTTCAGTGATCGATTCGCCGCCGATCAGCCGTGGCGTCGTGGAGGTGAACAAGCCAGCGATTTCACGGTGCTTGATGAACGACGTCAAGCCGATGACGAATTCGCGGTAACCCTTGACGGTGGAGACCCGTTCTAGGGCGGACAGGCTGTCCACCGCCACGCGATTAGGCTGGAATTCGTCAATGGCCATCTTGATGGCGATCAGATGGTCTTCCAGTCCCATTGTTTCCGGATAAGTTGCGATGACCCTGAGCAAGCCCCGGGATTCCAAATCTTCAAAGTTTTTGCCCCAGCCAGTCGCATTCCGCGTCAACTGATCCCGGCTCTCCTCGAAAGCCAAAAATAGGCATCGCTCGTCTCCGGACGCACCGCTGGCGGCAAACTCGGTGGTGATGAGTGTTTTGCCGCAACCGGTGGCCCCGGACACCAGAATAATCGAATCACGGAAGAATCCGCCGCCACACATGGCGTCTAATTCGCGGCTGCCGGACGTGAGGCGGGTGTTCGACGAGCGTTGCTTGAGTTCGATGGCTGACAGCGGGATGACCACGATACCCTGACCGGGGAGTACCGTCAGCGGATATTCACCCTTCTGGTGTTCGGTGCCGCGGAATTTGAGCAGCTCCACGGTCCGCCGCCGCTTCTCCCCATCCAGCACATTGCGCAGGATCATGACATTATCGACCACAAACTCTTCCACACCGTAGCGGCTGATGTCACCGTACTCCTGGGTACGCTCGGCGGTCATGATCGCGGTGATGTTCATCAGTTTCAGCGCGGCTGAGATGCGGAACAGCTCGTTGCGGATTAGTGCATGATTCTCAAAATGACTGAACAAGGACCCCAGTGAATCCATGGCCAATCGCCGCGC
The DNA here is from genome assembly GCA_002343485.1 of Proteobacteria bacterium UBA2383. GTDB lineage: Bacteria > Pseudomonadota > Gammaproteobacteria > Competibacterales > Competibacteraceae > UBA2383. Next base: position 108,661 of record DDST01000138.1, on the reverse strand, counting down.
GCCGACCCGGTTAACCGCAACCTCGATACGGGCCAGCAGCGCACCAAGATCGTAGGCACCGGCGATGACCTCGGCCTCACCAGGTAGCGGCGAAGCATCGACAAAGGCCCAACATCCTGCAGCTTCCCAAGCAGCGATATCCCAGCCCAGGGACGCCATATTGCGGCGGATATCGGCGGGCGCTTCCTCGAAAGTGACAAATACGCCGTGCTGGTCAAACTGACGGATGCCTTCAGCAAGAAACTGGACAGCGAACACGGTCTTGGCGCTGCCGGCCGAACCGGCAATCAGAGTGGTACGCCCCTCGGGTAGTCCGCCTTTAGCGATCGCATCGAAACCGGCAATCCCCGTCGCCAGCTTGCTAATCCGATTAGAGTGATAAGAGGACATCGCGGGTAGCTCCTTATGGTTGTCCGTGGATTTGCTCAATATCCAGTCCTCGCAGGACACGCTCGACATCGGACAGGTCGCCAATGATACGCCGCAAGGGTTGCGGCAAATCCTTAATTAGAGTCGGCGTAGCAATAATGCGATCTTTCTCAGCAAGCTCAGGTGATTGCAAGACATCGATGATTTGCACCTCGAACTGACCTTGCATTTCCGCCTCGCAAATCCGGTACAGGTTACTAATCGCGCGCTCGCTTTGCGGAGTACATCCGGTAATGTAGAGCTTGAGCAGGTATTTATTCATGGTGCGAAGTCCATCAAAGGGGTTCTTTTCCAGTCTGTGTGCTATGCAGCGCATTCCGGTAGAAATGCCGGTAGTAATTGACCAGATCTCCCATCAATTCCAGCGCCATTAGCCGCCCTTCGTCGGCATAGAATTTGGCGGCATATTTGCCCCGGTTCTGCAAGGCGATTTCTAACGCGCGGGAGTGCAGGTCAATGACATCACGCGGTCCGGCTTTCAAAAAACCCAGTTGTTGCGCCAGTGCGGTCAACCCGCGATCGACGGGATGCTCCACTTTGAATGCCTGCTGCTCCACCGCCTTCTCTAGCAAGTCGCGATACGTGTTGACCAGCGTCTGAAACAGCACCGCATTATAGTCGGCCAAAGCTTTCTGGCTATACAATGACAACGTCACGGGAGTATGGCCGTTGATTCTTTTGGTCAGCTCCAGCAGTTCCCGTTGTTGTTCCGCCTCCTCGCGGGCGGCATTCACCCGTTGCTGGAGTTGATGGCGTTCGACAGCGTATTTAAAGGTGCGCGAGAGCAGATATTCGGGTTCAAAGTGGCCTTTGACCAGGTAATCCTGAGCGCCTGCTTCGACCGCAGCGATGCCCATGGATTCATCTGACTGGTTGGTCAACACCACAATCGGGATATCGGAAATCATGGCGCGCATTTTTTGCAGGGTAACCAGTCCCTGGCTATCCGGAAGCCCAAGATCCAGCGCCATCAAATCGAAAACCTGTTCTTTCAGCACAGCTAGGGCGGCAGTCAAAGTGACGACGTGCGTGATAGCAAATCCAAACGGATCCGCTTCCTGGAGCCATTCCCTGGTCAACCGGGCATGGCCCGCATCGTCTTCAACCAAGAGCAGGCGCAGCGGTCGAGTAGGCGCTTGCACATCAGCCATGTCATCTATTTCCTCTGATCAGGAAGCCGCACGATGGAAAACCAGAATTCCTGAATACTGGTCACCACTTTGATCAGTTGATCCAGGTCCACGGGTTTGGTGACGTAGCAATTCGCTTGTAATTCATAAGCGCGCAAGACGTCTTCATCCGCCTGAGAAGTGGTCAGAATCACGACAGGTATCACTTTTAGCACTGGATCGGCTTTGATCTCAGCCAGCACGGTTCGTCCGTCCATGCGTGGCATATTCAGATCAAGAAGGATGATGTCAACCGGGGGCGCATGTTCATAAGGCGGCAGCCGGCGTAGAAACGCCAAGGCTTTTATCCCGTCATCGACAATATGAATACGATTGGCAACCTTGCCATCTTTCAGCGCTTCACAGGTCAAGCGCGCGTCAGCCGGACTGTCCTCTACCAGGAGAATGCTAATCAACTGAGTTGAATGAAGGGTATTATCCATGACAGTTCACAATTCCGGTATGCTATTCAAAGATTAACGTAGGGATACAGGATCAAGCAGAACCTATAGTGAGTGAATGATCGGGCAGGAAAAAGCGAAAGCATGTTCCTTGATCCAGCTTAGATTCGACCCAAATGCGCCCGCCATGACGCTCAACGATCTTTTTACAAACCGCCAGCCCAATTCCGGTGCCCGGATACTCCTCCCGAGTATGCAGCCGCTGAAAGATAATGAAAATGCGTTCAAAAAAACACGGCTCAATACCAATGCCATTATCACATACCGCGAAGATCCAGCCGGAAACCTGTCCGTCCAAGGGAGCATGGTAGGTTTTTTTGAGATGCTGGGCGCTAATCGTGATGTGTGGCGGCTCATCCGGTTTGTGGAAACGGAGGGCATTGGCCAGCAGGTTTTGCAGTAATAGGTGCATTTGCCCTGAATCAGCGACGATGGTAGGCAGTGGATCATGATGGATGAGGGCCGCATGATCGCGGATGGCGGCTTCAAGATTGGCAAGAACGCTGGATAATACCTGTGCCATATCGGTCGACGCATAGGTTTGGCTGCGCGTACTGATCCGCGAGAACGCTAACAAATCGAGAATCAGTTGCTGCATGCGCTTGGCCCCGTCCACCGCGATGGCGATAAACTCGTGGGCCGAATCATCTAATTTGTTCCGGTAGCGGCGCTCCAATAATTGCAGATACCCGGTAATCATGCGCAAAGGTTCTTGCAGATCGTGGGAGGCGACATAGGCGAATTGCTCAAGATCTGCGTTGCTGTGCTGCAAATCCAATTCACGCTGCTTAAGCTGGGTGATCTCAGTATGCAGCTGCAACTGGCGTCCGCCGGGTAGGGTGCGATCACGGACCAGTACCCATCGTCCGTCCCGCAACCGGCGTTCCAGCAAGCGCATGTCCGCGACTGCTTCAATCACGATTTCCTCGGTGACCATGGCCTGCTCGGTCAGAGCAGCATTGATCGCAGCCAGCGGCTGTCCTTCGGCCCATACCGGCGTGTGATCAGCGCCGTAGAGTTCATTCAGCCGGGGATTGGCCAGTAGCACCAAACCCTCGGCATCCATTAGGGCCAGTCCTTCCGTCATGTTAGCCAGCGCGTAATCAAGATGCAGAAGCGCTGTCTTGGAGCGAGCGTGTTCATCCGCATAAAGACCCGCCAGTTTACAATGGACCCGGCTAGCATTGGTGACCGCAATATCGAGTTCGTCCTCGCCACATGCGGATGTCAAGCGGTTCAGGCACACGCTGCCTGGACCGTGTGCAGAATCCAGTGCGCCGGCACAGTGAGCAACGGCCTGCAGGCGGCGGGTCAGGCCGTGGAACAGGAACAGCACAATGAGCAGAGCCAGAGCCAGTATTTCCACAGTGGTGGTGGCCAGCCGCTGCAGGGATCGGCGGATCAGTTGGGCGCAAATGGCATCTTCGTCGCTTATCAGGCGCAGACGCGCGATTTCAAGCGGCTGGCCTTCAAGAGTAAATTGCAATGGAATTTCCCATTCAACAGGATATGTGACTGAAGGCTGACCGGCCTGCGCTTGAACTTGGCCTTGTTTTATAATCGCTGCATAGTAGAGATCGGGCATCGTGACCAGGACATCCAGAAACGCCTGAATTTGAGTGTTGTTTTCGGCCCAGACAGCCTGACTCAGGCGGGTATCAGCAAGATGGCGAACCGGGTCAAAGGGAGCCATAAGTCCAGCGCGAGCAGTCCGGTAGTCGAAATAAAACTGAATGGCAGTCGTGCTGATTATCACCAGCAGACTTAATAAAGCGATGCCGGCGATCAGCGTCTGGCCAACCCGATGATGCAGCAAGGAAAGCGCGCTCATGACCCAACTCTGCCGGGCTTGAGCAATTCATCGGCAAACTGTTGATAACCCCTATCCTGCTTCATATTGCGTAATGCAGAGGGAGGGCGGCATGGATGGCGCTTGTGAAGGACTACTAGAATTCGCGTCACATTGCTTATCAATCCTCAATCCTCCTCTGAGGCAGAAGCGTTCAGGCACTCCATATTTTGCAGGTAGTCTGTCATGCTGGCTGCAGGAATAGGTTGGCCATACCGCCAGCCTTGCGCATGATCACAACCGATGTGCAGTAAATACGCAGCTTGTTCCGTAGTTTCAACACCTTCGGCAATTACCTGTTTTTTAAGGCCATGTGCTATGTTGATGATCGATTGAGTCAATAGGGCGCTGCTGGAATCAGTCAACACGTCGACAATAAAACTCTGGTCCACCTTCACAATATCAAAGGGCAGTTGCTTGAGCAGACCGAGGGACGAATAGCCTACGCCAAAATCATCCATATGCAATTCAATGCCTAGTTCGCGCAGGGCATCCAGGGTTTGAAAAATGTAAGACTGATCTTGCATCACCGCGCTTTCGGTTAATTCCAGTCTCAGCAAGCGGGGTTGCATATTACTGTGCTCCAGCAAGCCTCTCATCGTTCCAATGAAACTTTTATCTGCTAGTTGCTTAGGAGAGATATTGACTGCCACCGGCACAAGGTCGACATCCATAGCGCGCCACGCCGCAATCTGCCGGCAGACTTCCGCTAGAATCCAGTTGCCAACGGGTATAATCAGGCCAGTGTCTTCGAGCAACGGGATAAAATCGTTAGGCAGAACCACCCCCCGGCTCGGATGCTGCCAGCGTACCAGTGCCTCCGTGCCGATAGGCCGTTCATCACAAAGACGCACCTGGATCTGGTAATACAGAACAAATTCCTGTCGTTCCAATGCCCGGCGCAGGTCATGTTCCAGACTCAGACGGTTGAGGTTATGGGTGTCGAGTTCTTTAGAATAAAAACAGAAGTCGACTTCCTTATGGCGCTTGGCGTAGTACATGGCGCTATCGGCCCGGCACAGCAACTCATCGGTATTCCCAGCATCATCAGGGTAGATGCTGATACCGATGCTGGGAATAGCAAACAACTCACCGTTATCCATTGCGAAAGGCTGTTTAAAAAGTTTCTGCAGTTTTTTGGCGAAGGCACTGACCTGTTTGCGGTCGTTCAACCCTTCCAGCAGCACCGTGAATTCATCGCCTCCCATCCGCGCCACCGTGTCGGATTTACGCACTGCTTCGGCCAACCGGGATGCGAATTGCTGAAGCAAGTGATCGCCGACCTTATGACCCAGCGTATCGTTGATTTCCTTAAAATGATTCAGATCTATAAACAACACAGCGGCCTTGGTTTTGCTACGCTGCGCCCGCAGGAGCGCCTGGTTAAGGCGATCAGTAAACAAGACGCGATTAGGTAAGGCCGTCAAGCTATCGTGGCTGGCCAGATGCCGGGCCTGGGCTTCCGCTTTTTTGTGCCGGGTCACATCATGCAGCATCACCAGATAGGCGTTCTGGCCCTGCCACTGAGTTTCGGTGGCCATCAGTTCAGCAATGCCCTGCGTCCGGTTAGGAAGCAGGATGGTGATTTCCATTTTGTCATGTAAAACGGGGATGCCAAAATCACTGCCTATCAACATTTGATCATTACGGCCTAACTGGGTTTCTGCGGCCAGGTTAGCGAATAGAATCTTGCCCTGCTCATCCAATAACAGAATACCGGCTTGATTCTTTCTCACTACGCTTTGAAACTGTTCCTGGCTGTTGCGCAACTCTTGTTTTAGTTGATTGATCTGTATTTCCAGTTGCTGCTTAACTTGACTCAGCTCGCTGAGCAACTGCTGATTTTTGATCAGCAAACGAGCTTCCTGGATGCCTTCATGCAGCAAAGTACACAACTCCAGTGAGCCCAAAGGCCTCACCAGGTAAGCGTCAATACACTCCAGGTTGCTCGCCTGAATGGCCGTATCTAGCGCCGGACAATTGGCGAGCAAAATCCAAACTGTATTTGGAGCATGCTGTCGTACCTCGCTGAGAAGCTCAATGCCGACACCAGCCATGCGTTGGCCGATGACGATCACATCCACGGTCCGCTGATTCAGCAAGACTAGCACCTGATCAACCGTAGTGGCCGTAACCACATGGAATTCATGAGGTAATTGGCGATACAAGGCGGCCAGGATGTAAGGCTCATCTTCCAGGATTAATATCACCCCCGGAGGATCACACTCGTAATGTAGATCAACAAAAGGTGCTGTCATAGAAGAATCTTGATTGAGTGGCTCATAAATTAAAGTATAAGCTAGTCACTTCTTCAGAAGGCATTTCCAGTCTCCGAAATAGCCAAACAGCATGTTACGCTATACATAATTTCATTAAATTTCAAAATGATCCTAAATACCATAACCTATAAACTGGCTTTCTCTCGTGCAATGGAAGCGGCAACAGAAACTGAGATTCTTGCCGGCGCTCGTTGGCTGCAGGCGCTAATGGAAGCGAACGGTTACGTTTAAGCCAGTACCTTGCGCCGCAAATTCTCACCTCCGTTCGGGGCAAATAAGTGCTGTTTGAAGATCCAGCTCACTACAAACAGGAAGATTCGGCCATGTTGACCTTGCCAGACGCTTTCCAGCCCGCCATCTTGCCGCCATCGACAGAGATCGAACAACCCGCATTGTGGTTTGTGTTTGCCGGCAGCCAATTGCTGGTCCGCTCCACTGATCAGAGATCGGAATTGCCGCTAGCCTCAGTCTGGCCTTTCGCCAAATGGCCGCCAAAGCGGCGGCTGTATCTGGGAACACTGGGAGGCCAGCCTTGCCATACCGCTGAGGTGGTGAACGCGCAACCACCACCGGGATGGACGTTTGAGAACCTGCGCGGGTTATGGATGCGGCTAGATGATACCTTGCTGGGCGTTGCAGGACATGCCCTGCAATTGATTGAATGGGATCGTAGTCACCAGTTCTGCGGCCAGTGCGGAACACCTACTGAGCATCGCACCGAGGAACGTGCCCGCTACTGTCCCGCTTGCCAGTTAGCCGCTTACCCACGATTATCCCCGGTCATTATGGTGCGAGTCATTCGGGATCAGCGGATTTTACTGGCCCGGGCACCGCGTTTTGCGCCGGGAGTATACAGTGTATTAGCTGGATTTGTGGAAGCGGGCGAGACACTGGAGCAGACGATTCATCGCGAGGTAGCAGAGGAAACCGGTATTCAGGTGCATAATTTATGCTACTTCGCCAGCCAATCCTGGCCGTTCCCGCATTCATTAATGATTGCCTTTACTGCGGATTACGCGGGTGGTGAATTACAGGCCGATGGACGGGAAATCCTAGATGCCCGCTGGTTTGCCCCGAATGAAATGCCAGATTTACCCAGTCCCATGAGCATGGCTTGGCGATTGATCCAGGATTACCTAGCGCATCACCGTTGATTCCTCTTATCACTGGAGAATGAGAATGCAAGGGTGAAAGCTATCACGCAAAGACTAGCCCCGGAGGCGAGGGATGTTCCAACAATCTGACTTACCCGACGGTTCTATCATTCGGCTCGATGAACATCATGCATTAAAAACACGCTTTGTGGCACTATGGACACGCTGTATCAATAATAACAAGCCGGCGGCTGCGGAAGTGATTCACAACCGGCTGGTTGATTTCTACGGGGAAGCCCATCGCCATTATCATACCTTGGGTCATATCCAGCACTGCTTACAAGAATTTGACCGGGTAGTGACTTTCATGGATAACCCTAACGCTATTGAGATAGCACTATGGTTTCATGATGCTATTTATGAACCTGGGGCAAAAGATAACGAACAGCGTAGCGCTGAATTGTTCCAAAACTATTCAAACGCCAGTGGATGCACAGACGCTGTTTTTCAACAACAGATTCACAATTTGATTGTGATTACAAACCACCGTGAACAGCCCAGCCAGAAGGATGAACAGTTCATCGTCGACATCGATCTGTCCAGCTTCGGGCTGCCATGGGATGAGTTCGTAAGGGACGGATGCCGGATTCGCGCCGAATGTGCCAATATGAACGATGACGAGTATTACCCAAACCATGTCAAGTTCTTGCAGGCGCTGCAGGAGCGTCCAACCTTCTTTTTCACCCGCTTCTTTCAGAGACGCTACGAGCAAACAGCACGCGAAAACATTGAACGGCTCATCATGAGCCTACACAAACGTGGTTATTACTGCATCTGATTATCCTACCCCCGAGGATCAGGGAGATGAAATTTAAACTGAGCAACCTAGCATCCATGCTAGGCACTCCATCGGGATCAAGCCAGCAAGAGATGGCCACTCTGTTATTCGCTGATATTTGTGGTAGTACCCACCTGTTTGAAAAGTACGGAGATGTGCGCGCACGGCAAATTGAAAGCCGTGTATTGGACTTGCTTGCAGCACGGACGGCTACCCATCATGGCACAGTAATTAAAACGATTGGCGATGAAATCATGAGCCGCTTTCCTGCCGCCACATCGGGAGTACAGGCTGCGTGTGACATGCAGGAGGGGATCAAAAATGATCCGGTGTTAGTCGATTTGAATATTGCGATTCGGATTGGCCTCCACCATGGGTCAGTGTTAGTTGAAAAGAATGATGTCTTTGGCGACGCAGTCAATGTTGCAGCCCGGATGGTGGCCCTGGCCAAAGCGGATCAAATCATTACGACACGGGAGACGGTAAGCTACCTGTCACCGGACCTTCAACAAATGACCCGAGGCCTTGGCCGGTCCTGGGTGCGTGGTAAACAGGATGAAATGGAAATCGTCGAGGTGATCTGGTATGAATCGACTAGCCTCACCCAGATGTCTGATGTGGAAACGCAAAAGATCCTGCGTAATAAATTATATGCCCGGCTACTTCTGGTTTATCGTGGCCAGAATATTGAATTGGCGCCTTCCGCCGAGCCTTTTAGCATAGGCCGTGGTACCAGAAACAACTTGGTCATCGACCGGGAACTGGTGTCTCGCAGCCATGCCATTATTGAGTCCCGGCAGGGTAAATTTATCCTGGCGGACCACAGCACGAACGGAACATACTTGATGCTAGAAAACGGGTCACGTTTTTTCGTGCGACGTGAAGAAATCATTCTTCAAGACCAAGGTATTATTTGCTTAGGACAAGCAGCCTTCGATGAAAACCCCGATGTTATCCATTATGAATGCAAATATGCCGCCTGAGCATCTATCCTAAGCCCGTTTGATTCAACAGGAACGCTTCACTCATAAAACCTGCCGCCCAATCCAATCATCGTGATCGTCGTTATGAAACTGATTGAAACTCTTCTCGAACGCACTATCCTACTCAGCCGCTGGCTGCTGGCACCACTGTATCTGGCGCTCATTGCCGTCCTGGTCCTGTTTACCGTCAAGGCGGTGCAGGAGGCTATCCACTTGTTTCAAGTTATTCTGAGTGCGAGCGAAACCGATCTAATTCTGTCGGTGCTGGCAATGATCGACATGGTGCTGGTCGCCAACCTGCTGGTGATGGTGATTCTCAGCAGCTACGAAACCTTTGTTTCCGCGCTGGATACTACTGGGGATCAGGAAAAGCCCTCCTGGCTGGGCAAGATCGATGCGGCCACCATCAAAATCAAACTGGCGGTCGCCATCGTTGCCATTTCTTCCATTCACTTGCTCAGGGCATTCATGACCACTCAACCTCAAAATAGCGATATTCTTTTATGGAATAACCACTTATTCTGGTTAGTAGTGATTCATCTGACTTTTGTGGTATCGGCACTGGTGATGGCGTTTATCGACCGGATTGCCTTTGCCCAGCATCGCGCCCACTAAAGCCCTTGGCGGCCAACCCAGTCACGAGCAAATTGCCAGGCCACCCGGCCACTGCGCGACCCGCGTTGCAATGCCCATTGCAAGGCTGCCTGGCGAGCGGTTTCATCCAATCCCACCGGCCATTCCAAGCATTTCAGCCAATGGGCAACGATGGCAAGATAGTCGTCCTGGCTGAAGGGGTAAAACGATAGCCACAGCCCAAAGCGCTCCGACAATGAGATTTTTTCCTCTACCGCCTCGCCATGATGCAGTTCACCTTCGACCAGCCGGGCATCCTGATTCTCCCGCAGATATTCAGGCAACAGGTGACGGCGGTTGGAGGTAGCGCACAACAACACATTGTCGGGAGCCGCGTTGATCGAGCCATCCAGCATTGCTTTAAGCGCCTTGTAGCTGGGATCGCTGGCTTCGAACGACAGATCGTCGCAATAGAGAAGAAACCGCTCGGGCCGCTCAAACAGGGGTTCGACGATGTCGGGTAAATTCAGTAGATCATGCCGGTCCACTTCGATCAGCCGCAATCCCCGGTGAGCATATTCATTGAGCAAGGCCTTGATCAGCGAAGATTTACCCGTACCCCGAGCGCCCCATAGCAGCACATGATTACAGGGGCGTCCGGCCAGAAATTGCCGTATATTCAGATCCAAAGCAGCTTTCTGGCGGTCGATCCGCTGCAAGTCAGCCAATCGCAACCGGTGCGGATGCCGCACCGGCTGAAAACAACCATCCTGGCCGAACTGCCGCCAACGGAACGCACGGTATTGTGCCCAGTCTGGCGCTTCCAGCATTGCCGGCAATCGCGCTTCCCAGCGGGTGAGGACTCGATTTAGCCGTTCGGCCAATGCCTCGTCCAGTACCAACGTGATCGATTCCACAATGTCAGTGGCTCATCACCAGAGTGCTCGAGCCTTTGTCCGGGCTGTCCAATAGGATCAGATCAGCAACAACGCGGGCGCTTTCCTCGAGTGCCAAGTCGGGAATCAAGCTGTCTTTTCCTTCTGGAATCTCATCACCAGACTTGAGCAGTGGCAATTTCTTAACTGCCCGGTAACGATTTTCACGTTCTCGTTGCCACGCCTCAATACGCGCCTGTTCAGCCTGGCGCTGTTTTTCCAGCAGTGAAACTGTCGTTTTATCCTGCTGTTGCCGAGTAAATTCGAGATCACGCAAGAAAGCCTGATAATCTGGATCATTACTCACCCGTGCCTGATGCCGCCGGTTCAGTTCCGGCACCAGCATTACCAGACGCCGGTCACCCTGATAACGGGTAGCTGGGATCTCATCCCACGGCAGGGCGTTCTTCTGTGCGCTTTCGCCAAGATCCTCGCTGTCTAACGCTGAGGGAATCGCGATATCCGGCAGCACCCCACGATGTTGCGTGCTGCCGCCACTGACTCGATAAAACTTCGCGATGGTTATTTTCAATTGGCCTTGTGGTTCTCTATTCCGGGTTAGCCGGCTCAGATCCACCAGAGTTTGCACCGTACCCTTGCCGAAAGTGGGATCACCAATAACAATGCCGCGCCCATAATCCTGAATAGCGCCTGCGAAAATTTCTGAGGCCGAAGCACTCGCGTGATCCACCAGCACTGCCAGCGGACCGTTATACACCTGGCTTTCATCATCGTCCTCTTCAACTTCTACCCGGCCACTGGAGTTTCTAACCTGAACCACTGGCCCGTTGCCGATGAACAGCCCCGTTAAATCCACTGCCTCCTGCAGGGAGCCGCCACCGTTTTCACGCAGATCCAGCACGAGGCCATCGATTTGGCCGGTCAGTTCTTTCAGCAGCCGCCGAACATCGCGCGTAGTGCTGCGATAATCCTTGACCCCACGCCGGGCCGCTTCAAAATCGCTGTAAAATGCTGGGATGGTGATGACGCCCACCCGCAATTCGCGGTGATTTGAATCCTTAAAGGTTTTAATCTCACTCTTGGCAGCCTGCTTTTCCAGCTTAATGGTGTCGCGCACCAATCGCACAGTTTTCTCAGCCGCTGCCACACCCGCCTTGCCTGGCAAGATTTTCAGGCGCACCACCGTGCCACGCGGGCCGCGAATTTTTTCGACGACATCATCGAGCCGCCACCCCACCACATCGACCCAAGGATCTTTATCGCCTTGCGCAACGGCGACGATCTTATCACTGGGTCGAATCTGCTGGCTAAGATCCGCAGGACCGCCAGCCACGAGTTCCACCACTGAGACCTGCTCATCCTCCATCCGCAATACGCAGCCAATCCCCTCCAACGACAAGCGCATCTGAATATTGAAATTTTCGGTATTACGCGGCGAAAAGAAAGCCGTATGGGGGTCAAAGGCCTGGGCCACCGCATTCATATACCACTGGAAAACGTCATCGCTGGTGGACTGCAAGGCTTGCCGCAACCGGTTGTCATAACGCTTACTCAACAACTCGCGGGCAGCCGCCTGATCTTTACCTGATATGATGAGCGTCAACGTTTCATGCTTTAGCCGCTTACGCCACAGATCATCCAGCTCCTCAGGTATCCTGGCCCAAGGCGCATCTTTACGGTCTACCTCCAGAGATTCATCGATATCGAAACGGAATTCCTGTTTGAGCAGAGCCTGGATTTGAGCAGTCCGCTCGGTCAACCGGCGCAGGTAGGTGTTAAAAATTATGAAGGCCGGTTGCAGGTTGCCCTCTTTCACCGCATCGTCCAGGGTTGTGCGATAGGATTCAAAATCAGCGATATCGCTGGCCAAAAAATAGGAACGGCTGAAGTCTAGGTTATCGAGATAGGCATTCAGTATCAGTGACGATAATGCATCATCCAGCGGACTTTGCCGGTAATGATGTTGCGATAGCAGGTTGGCAATGGTCCGATCCAGCGAATCCTGACGCGCAGTCGGCGCCAAGGTCTTGATTTGGAGAGTCGCATTTGCATCTTCCGGTTTCGCGAAGATATCTGCTGCACCCAAAGTCAGGATCAGCGGCAACAAGAGCAGGGTCAGAAATTTCAGGTTTAAGAAATGGTGGTGCATAGTGTTTCTCGACAGAGATAGGCCTCGAACGTTGCGCCTCGGACGCTCACAATGGGGCAGGATGAACCAATACAATGTCAGTGGCGACGGGTTGTTTGCCGTTCGGTTCAGCGAGGGTGAATTCAAAAATATGGTTACGAGACGGCAGTTTCATGACATTAAAGCCATCGGGCAGGCTAGAGTCGTGGAAGAACGCCGTCCGGTAAGGGGATTCGGAATCGCGCGAATCGGTTTTCCACAGATATGGAGATAGCTTGACCAGAAAGCGCATGAAGCCAAAGCTTTTATTATCGTCATGATGGTAACAATAGCCGCGAACCCGGGAACCCATTGCCCCCCAGATCGGCGAGAGATAATCATCACCCCGGGTTGGTAGCAATCCAGGCACCAAGTAACCAGAGACAAACATGTCAGATTCCCTTCGTAATTCCTCCGAAACATTATCGAAAGCCAGAGTTTCTACCCGGCAACCCTTGTTTTGCAAGGCACGAACTACTTGTACAAAATCCCCATCGCCCGTCGCCAGCAACACGCGGTCCAAATTCTCCGACTGCAACAAGACATCGACCGCCATGTCGAGATCAGCGTTAGCTTTGCCATAACGATTGCCCGCTTCATCCTGAAACCATTTGACCCGCTTTTCAATGACCTTATAACCTAATTCACGGAGAGCAGACTGATAAGCCCGGGCCTTATCCCGATAGACCACGTTGGTTTCGGCGCGTTCCTCATCGTAGGATAGATAGACATTCAATCGCAGGGGTTCTGCGTAATCACGACAGGCAAATTCACGCAATATGTCATATTGCATACGCTGGCCACCGTTGCGTGAAATATTGGAGGCGTCTACATAAACACCTACCTTGGCATGAGATTTAAAGTCAATAGTAGTCATGATGTTTGTTCTAAAACTCGTTAACATGCTGAATGATATTCAAAAATAAAACTGTATTTTTCATTAACAGTTTAAGATGTATCTGAATGCAGCCTCTTTTCACAATCTATGATATCTTACCTGTTTTTGTGGATTTACTGATACAACCAAGCCTTACTTGCGATTCGAGGTGCCAATAGCCTCACTGAGAGGCCCATACGGGCAAGAGATGCTCATCCCTTACAAGCCTAACAATTTACGGCTGTCTTGACTCAAGCAATGGCTTGATCAAATCCAGTGGCACCGGAAACACGACGGTTGTGTTGTTATGAACACCGATATCGTTGAGTGTCTGCAAATAGCGTAATTGCAGAGCCTGTGGCTGGGAGGCGATGATTTCAGCAGCCTGGCGAATACGGTCGGCCGCTTGGAATTCCCCCTCGGCATTGATGATCTTGGCCCGCCGCTCGCGTTCGGCCTCAGCCTGGCGGGCGATCGCACGAATCATGCTTTCATCGATGTCCACATGCTTTAGTTCCACATTAGCCACCTTGATACCCCAAGCATCGGTCTCGGAATCGAGAATCGTCTGAATATCCTGGTTCAGCTTCTCACGTCCAGCCAGCATCTCATCCAATTCATGCTGACCAAGCACTGAACGCAGCGTCGTTTGCGCCAGCTGACTCGTAGCAGCGAAGTAGTCTTCAACTTGAATAACCGCCCGTTCAGGTTCAATGACTCGGAAATAAATAACGGCATTGACCTTAACCGACACGTTATCACGGGAGATGACATCCTGGCTGGGCACGTCCATGACCACTGTCCGTAGATCAACTCGTCTCATTTGCTGGATAACTGGAATGACAATAACGAGTCCAGGCCCCTTGACCGCCTGAAAGCGGCCTAAAAAGAACACTACGGCGCGCTCATATTCATAAAGCATCTTGATCGAGGCAATGACCAACGACAGCAATACCAGAAATGCAATGACGAAGGGATTGAAAAAAATCATGATAATGGCTCCTCTTTTGCGGATGCAGAATCCAGTGACCGCACGATCAGCGTCAGTCCATTGCGACCGACCACTTGCACCCGCTCACCCCGGCGCAAAGGCTGTCCAGTGCGAATCCGCCAGGATTCACTGTGAATCCTGGCCCAACCGGCCTGCTCATCAGTAACCACACCGATCGCGCCGAGTAATTCCTCCCGGCCACTGACAACGGGACGGTGGCGCTGGCGGAGCATCAGCATCGCCAGCCCTGTCAATAACAGGGCACTGGCCAGGGCGAAACCGGCAATCAGGCCCAACGGAACCTCATAACCGGGACCGGTTTCATCCCATAGTAATAGCGAGCCGGTGACAAACGCGGCGATTCCACCCAAACCCAGCACCCCGAAACTAGGCACAAACGCTTCAGCGGCCATAAATGCCAACCCCAATAGCAACAACGCCAGACCGGCATAGTTGACTGAGAGCACCTGAAACGCGAACAGCGCCAGCAACAGGCAAATTCCCCCAATGACGCCTGGCAACATTGCACCTGGATTGGAAAACTCGAAGAACAACCCATAAATCCCAATCAGCATCAGCACATAGGCAACCGTCGGATGGGCAATCAACGCCAGCAAGCGGTTACGCCAATTGGGCGTGACGATTTCAACCTTCAATTCCCGAGTCGCCAGTGGACGTAATTCGCCAGCGATCATGACTGACCGGCCATCGATTTGCACCAATAACTGGGAAATATCGGCGGCCACCAAGTCAATCACATCTTTCTGCAAGGCTTCCTGGGCGCTGAGACTGGCAGCTTCGGTGACGGCCTGTCCGGCCCACTCAGCATTGCGCCCACGCAATTGAGCCAACGAGCGCAGGTAGGCACGCGCGTCATTGATCAATTTGCGCTCCATGTCAGAACCAGCCGGCGCTGCGGTCTTCTCAATAGGCTTCCCAGATTGAGGAGTACTGGGTTGATCCTTTAACGGTTCTTTGGAGGTCTCCCCAGGCTGATCTGGGCCAGAGGGCCGCACCGGTATCGGTAGACCGCCGATTTGCACTGGCGTAGCGGCGCCAAGGTTAGTGGCAGGCGACATGGCAGCGACATGGCAGGCGTAAAGAATATAAGTACCTGCACTGGCAGCGCGGGCGCCTTCCGGGGCGACATAACCAATGACTGGCACCGGTGAAGCCAGGATGGCCTGAATAATATCGCGCATTGAACTGTCCAGCCCGCCAGGAGTGTCGATCTGCAGGATCACAACCGCCGCATTGCGTTCCTGCGCCTGTTCCAAGCCGCGCAGAATGAAACCCCGGCTGGCCGGACCGATGACGCCCTGCACTTCCAGCAGCAACGCTATGTTTGGAGATACCACCGGCGCTGAAGCGGCCCAGCCAAACACCGTCCACATCAGCACTATAATCAGAATCTTGAATACCCGCATGCTGGTTCTCATCGTGATCATGAAAGATCACTTTTCATTGTAGACCGTCAGCAAGGGTACAAAATTCGCTTTTAAAGAAAGACCGGGAAACAGGGAAAACACATCGATGATAAGCCGTTGGATCGCCACCTCTTGGCAATCCAACGGCTATCGGACCATTATGGAGACTTTACTGACCAGACCGTGCTGCTATGGAAATAGCAACTCTTAGGAAATCCAGCAGCAATTCCTTCCTGCGCTCTTTGCCTGATACAGCGCTTGGTCAGCGCGCTTGAACACACTCTGTAAGCCATCCCCTGGTTCGAAACTCGACAAACCGCAAGAGATGGTAACGGACACGCGGATATTGCCTTGTCTGAATTCGCATTCAGCAATATGCAGCCGGATTTGGTCCGCCAGCAGATGAGCTGCGTTAACATCAGCCCCTGGCAATAACATGATAAATTCCTCGCCGCCGTAGCGTGCCAGAAAATCAGTGCTGCGCAGACGGCTGCTTATTTGTTGCGCGACCATCCGCAGAATCTCATCGCCAATAGCATGACCATGATAGTCATTGATTTTTTTGAAGTGATCGATATCCCAGATCAAAAACGTCAAAGGATTACCGAAACGTTTCCAGCGCTGAAATTCTTGCTGAAATTGCTCCTCATAAGCTAGCCGGTTGGGAATGCCAGTGAGCGGATCTTCGCGAAGGCGGGCACTCCTCTCCTGAAGCAGATAGATCAGATGCTCCTTATCCTTGCTCAATTCGATGACCTGCTTTTTCAGTTCCGTAATGAGCAACTCATTCTGTTCGATATACAAGGACTTTTCGATAGATTGCACTGGCTCAATATGTTCCTCATGGACTACCTTGCGCACTTTCCGCCGCCCACGTAACCGCAATTGTGTCGCAGCGACAGAACCGATAACCGCTAATAACGTAGCAGGAATTGCAAGCGGATCAATAAATCGTAGCAATAATGGTTCTGTCATTGTGCCATTGGCGACCATTGCCGACGCACCGTGCCAGACGCTAATCAATGCGAATACTTGTACCGATGCTTTAATAAAACGTGCCCACTTCGTTTCCATCGTTCTTAGCCTTTTCGGTCATTCGCTGCTGTAACCCATGATCCATCAATCCGGCTTCACCAATTGCTTCCAACCAGCTCTTGGTCAGTTGGAAATCGCATGGCAGTTGGTGCAAAATAAAAGCCAACTATTAATTTTTTATTAAACAATAGCTTAAAATAGAGCATGGTCGTCAATATTTTGACTTTAACTCCAAGCAGCTTATAGGGGTCCGGGTCGTCAATGAATTGACGCTGGCCAATTCCATGCTGAAAGCAGCACGAAACCAGAATGACTAATGCCCGGTAGGCATGCGGCTGATCCACACTTCGGCGTTAGCGGCCTGACCAGATTGATCCAATACAGTAATCCACGCTTGCCCTTCGCCATCAGGCACCCAAAAAGCCTCCCGGCGCCACGGGTCCACCGGAAGCGGTTGGCCATTCACCAGCCAATGCAACGGCCGGACACCTCCCTGTGCCGTTAACGGCAGTTCGCCCCAGGCACCCTCCTGACCGGGTAACTCCACAGTCGTTCCGGTGACGGGAAAGGTAATACTCAGCGGTGGAGCACCGAGAGACTGCGATACAGGCCGGGTACGAAAATAGCGCAACCGCTCCGGCAGCTGCGTGCGATTAACAACCCGCAACGCATGATCGGGCGGCAACGGGAATGGGTTCACCGGCTCCGGCAGCAGATCAAAGACCCGAAAGAGCAGTGGTGCAGCCGTATTGCGGCCATAATGGCCAGGACTGGGGGAGCCATCCGGCCGCCCAACCCAGACTCCAACCACATAATCAGCATCAAAACCCAGCGCCCAAGCGTCACGAAAGCCATAGGAGGTGCCCGTTTTATGCGCGATGAAGCGAGGCCGCGTTACGCTGACGGGTGGAGCGGCATCTTGAGGAACTGGTGAACCGCGCAAAATATCGCCCAGATACCAGCAGGCGGTATTCGAGAGTAGCGGCTGACCAACCGGTTCGGGGTCGGTTGGCCCAAAGCGCAGAGGTGCGACTGAGCCACCACTGGCAAAGCCTGCATACAGCATAACCAGTTTTTCCAACGTCGTGCCTACCCCACCCAGCACCAGCGGCAGCCCCGGCTGTGGATTGGCCCGATTCCAATACAATGGCAATCCTACCTCGCGCAGCCGCGCCGCTACCCGTGCTGGTCCGACCTGTTCCAGCACCGCCACTGCCGGGATGTTCAACGATTGTTGTAGCGCTTCGCGCACCGTCAACTGACCCGCGTAGGTATTGCGGAAGTTAGCAGGCGTGTAATCACCGAAACGAGTTGGCACGTCTTCAATCAGCGTTTCAGGATGGATGAGCAGGTCATCGAAACCCAGTCCATAGACCAGTGGTTTGAGCGTGGAACCTGGCGAGCGGATTGCCCGGACCATGTCCACTTGTCCGGCCCGGCGTGTATCGAAAAAGCCGCTGGACCCGACATAAGCGAACACTCGCCGGTCGCGATGCGCCACGACCAGCAGAGCGATGCTGCTGTGTGGCTCCAGGGTGCTATGCTGCTGGCGAGCCAGTGTTTCCAAAGTCCCCTGCCAGTCGCGGTTGATGAAAGTATGGTGCTGGGTTATCTCCGGCTGGGCTACGCGCAACCGCCCGGCGAGATGAGGGGCGAGAAAGGGCAAAGGATGACGCCGGACGGGCACGGGTTCCTCCCGGGCTTCACTTACTTGACGCGGGGTTAGCACCGCTAGCTGTTCCATGCGCGCCAATACCTTATTGCGAGCAGCTTTCGCCCGTTCAGGATAGCGATCCGGACGCAACCGTGACGGTGCTTGCGGCAATACCACCATCAGCGCGGCCTCCGCAGCGGTCAAACGCCCCGGCTCTTTGCCGAACCAAGCCAGTGCCGCAGCGCGCACGCCTTCCAGGTTACCTCCATAGGGAGCCAGTGTTAGGTAAAAGCTGAGAATCTCATCCTTGGTATAACGCCGCTCCAATTGCAGCGCGCGCAGCATCTCGCCAATCTTGCCGATCAGATCGCGCTGATGCGGTTCCAGCAAGCGGGCAGTCTGCATGGTCAGGGTTGAAGCACCCGACACGATCCGGCCATGACCCAGCCATTGCCCCAATGCCCGGATGACCGCTAAGGGATCAATGCCTAGATGCTCGGGGAAACGCCGGTCTTCGTAAGCCATGAGCATAGTCAGGAACAGCGGATCCACGTCCGTTGGCTGCACAGGTAACCGCCAAACCCCTGGAGGAGCGGTGAAGATCCGCAAGATGCGATCCTGCGCATCCAGCACCTGCACGGAAATTTGCCGGGCACGCTCAGTAGGTGGCGGAAACCAGCGGTCCACTATCCACAAGAGACCGCCCAATAGAGCCAGCAGTATTAACCAGCAACCGGGACGCCGGTATCGATATGAACCGGTACAGAAAAAGGAGCTGTGGCTTTTTAGCGTAGACATATTCTAAAAAACGATGTTATGTGTCTGACAATCCACCGGAAATTATCCAGCCCTCAACGCAATAATCATCGTCATAGGCTCCTCAAAAGCAGGGCTAACCACCATCTTGCTGTGGATCTACGCTGTTCATCACGGAACGTACAACCGTCTCAGCAATCCCAACAAGACAGCATCGCATGCCTGTTCGACCTTGAGAGTCAATTCGCCATCAGCACGAGTGCGGCCGAGATTAATGGCAGCCATCGGCTGACCACGAGCCGCCGCCAGTTTGCAAAAACGATAGCCGGAAAACACCATCAATGAGGACCCAATGACCAACAGGGCATCAGCTTCGGCCAGCCGTTGGCAGGCCCGTTCAACGCGAGGTTTCGGCACGGTTTCACCGAAAAATACCACTGCTGGTTTGAGCATTCCCCCACATCGCGGACAGCCCGGCGTATGAAATTGGCTGAAGTCTGCATTCTCCAAGTCTGCATCGCCGTCCGGTCCAATCGCTGTCACTAATGCAGCAAATTTAGGATTACCGTGTGCCAGTGCCCGTTGAAATGTTTCGCGTGGTTCTCGATAACGGCAATCCAGACAAGTGACGGTATCAAGCCGGCCGTGCAAGTCGATCACTCGCCGGCTGCCTGCCTTTTGGTGCAGCCCATCCACGTTCTGGGTTACCAGCTGGTAGATGTATCCAGCCATTTCTAGCCGTGCCAGCGCCGAATGGGTAGCATTTGGCCGGGCGCCCGCAAACATCGGCCAGCCCAGCAAGCTACGCGCCCAATAGCGTTGCCGGATCCGCTCACTGCTAATGAATTCCTGATAACACACTGGCTGTTGACGCTTCCAATTACCATTACGATCCCGGTAATCAGGAATGCCCGAGTCCGTACTGCACCCTGCGCCTGTCAACACAAATAAACGTGGATAATGCTCAACAAAATTGGTCAGGGCATCGAGATTCATTAATTCTTACATGACCCGGTAATTCTTACAGGACCCAGCGTTGCGCAACGTGATTCAGATCGCGCTGGCAATCCATCTTGGATGGAATCAAACCTATTGATGTAGCGCTGGATTTTGCTCTGAGCACAAAATCAATCGTATCGACCCGCAGTATCATTTATTTAAATTTAATATAAGTAGCGCATTGTTCTTGATGCTTATTCAGCGGTGCTGACGAGATATACCAAACAATAATATATAAAACAATAGATTAAATATCTTGGAGTCTGTAAATGCGTCCTCTCAAAAGCTGGTCCCTACGAGCAAAGCTAAATATCGGCTTGGCTTTGATGTTTCTCACCATCACCGTGACCGGTACCTTTACCCTGATCATGGTCAAGCAGAATCTTGGGGCGACGGAAGAGGTCACTCGCCACGTCACACCGATGGCCTTGGCGAGTCTGCGCATATTGGGCGGACTCGAACATTCCCAAGCCGCACTGCGCGGTTGGATGCTGCTTGGCGATCCTCAATTCCGCACAGAACGGCGCACGGCCATTGAGCAAGAGATCCTGCCAGCCCTCGCTCAACTCAAGACCCAGACAGCAACCCCGTCAAATCCACTGAATCCGCCAGCAGCGGATTTAGCCCGCATCGAACAGCTTCTGACCGATGCCCTGGCTCATCAGCAGGCGATCGAAGACATTGCCTGGACGCCAGACAATATTCCCGCTGTGCAGTTGCTAACCGAGCAAGCGGCACCGCTCTCCTCAATCCTCTCGAACAGTTTGACCCATCTGATCGATCTGGAGCGGCATCGGGAAACCAATGCATCACATGGAGAACTCCCATTTATCCTCGCTCACGCTCAAGGCAGCGCTAACAACGCTGCGGCCAATCTGCGCGACTACTTGCTGACCGGCGAGAACCGCTATCACCAAGCTTGGAGTGAGGAGTGGATGCGTAATCAGACCCGGTCTCAAGAACTCTTGCTACTGGATTTTCTGATGAGCGAAGAACAGCAGCAAATTTTTGAAACGTACCTTAACGCCCGTCAACAATTCTCTTTACTTGCCGGCAAACTGCTGGAGCTGCGAGGCCGCCCTGACTGGAACATCGCCAATCACTGGATGGCAACCCGCGCTGCGCCGGTGATTGCCCAACTAACCCCTCTCCTCCACGGCTTAGTGAAGCAACAAACCGATTTTCTCCATAGCACCATCGCTGCTATCCAGAACAATAGCCGTGAACTCACCTGGACGGCCTGTCTGCTAATAAGCATTGCCTTCTGCTTCACCATCGGCTTTAGTCATCAAGTAATCCTCAGCGTGGTTAATCCCTTAACGCAAATCCGCCAAACGATGGATCGGATCCAGCAGACGGGCGATCTCAGCGAACCCATTACATTACTTTTCGATTCACGCGATGAAATTGGCTTACTAGTCAACGCATTCAACCGGATGGCCGCGGAATTGCGCAGGACCACTATCTCAAAGAATGCCGTCGAAAATATCCTTGGCAGTATGAATGACGCACTTGCCGTACTCGACCCGGCCGGATGCATCACTGATGTCAATCCGGCTATGGCACGGTGGCTTGGTTATAATGAGGGTGAGCTATTAGGGATCGAGTTTTCACATCTGGTTACGCTG
The DNA here is from genome assembly GCA_002343485.1 of Proteobacteria bacterium UBA2383. Classification (GTDB taxonomy): domain Bacteria; phylum Pseudomonadota; class Gammaproteobacteria; order Competibacterales; family Competibacteraceae; genus UBA2383. The sequence goes on along the minus strand of DDST01000138.1, from coordinate 86,556 downwards.
GAGCCTAACTCATCGTATGCCAGCTGGCTCAACCAGATTCGCCGCTTTGGCCGGGTTGCTGGCATCGATTGCGCTTACCGGCGCAAGGATAACCGTCACATTTTAGTGTCGCTATCTGCCTCATTGATTGATGATGGCGTTATGAAAAACAGTATCGTCTGTGTGGCCCAAGACATCAGTGAACGCGTCGAATTACAACACCAGATGCAAGCTGCCAAAGAAGCAGCAGAAGAAGCCAACCAGGCCAAGTCACAATTTCTGGCTGTGATGAGCCATGAAATCCGTACGCCGATGAACGGGGTGATGGGTATGGCCGAATTGTTGGCCAATACCGAACTGTCGGCGCGTCAGCACCGGTTTACCGGCAATATCCGCCGCTCTGCAGAGTCGCTGCTAGCCATCATTAACGACATTCTGGATTTCTCAAAAATCGAGGCCGATAAACTAGAGCTCGACAACTCGCCTTTTGATCTTCGTGAACTGATCGATGAGGTGACTGAGTTGTTTGCTGAGCGCGCCCAGCGTAAAGGTCTGGAACTGACTTGTGGAATCACACCTGGCGTATACCCAAAGCTGCGGGGCGATGCCGGACGATTGCGACAGATAGTCACCAATCTGCTGAGCAATGCCTGCAAGTTTACCCAAGCGGGCGAGGTCGCGTTGTGGGTGAAAGCGCTTGAAGACAGGGATACGGAAGTCCTGCTGCAATTTGAAGTGCGCGATACCGGTATCGGCATTTCCCCCGAAGCACAGACCCGGTTGTTTGAATCCTTTTCGCAAGCCGATAGCTCAACCACCCGCGAATATGGCGGTACCGGACTAGGTTTGGCGATCTGCAAGCGTCTTGCTGGGCTGATGGGCGGCGAAATCGGAGTAGATAGCGAGCCTGGACATGGTTCCCGGTTCTGGTTCACTGCGCGACTGGCTAAAGTACTGGCGAGCGCCGATCGCTCGCTGCGGTTTCCTGATACATTGAGCACCATGCGGGTCTTGGTCGTGGATGACAATGCGACAAGCCGGACCATCCTAGAAGAACAATTGACCGCTTGGGGCATTCCACACGCGAGTGCCGATAGCGCCAGCACTGCCTTGTTGCAACTCCGCGAGAACGCGGCAAGCAACCCTTTCACCTTGGGCCTGTTCGACCGGGAGATGCCTGGCATGGATGGTATCGATTTGATCCGGGCGGTGCGGGCCGATCCAGTGATAGCGCCGCTGCCTGTCATTTTACTTCATTCAATCTGGAATAAGGCTGAAGAAACTGGGATGCAGACGCTGGAAATTCATGCCTATCTGACCAAGCCCATCCGGGAATCCCAGTTGTATAACTGCCTGCTGGCGATCGTGCAAGGTGACGCTGCAGGCGTCATCTCGCCCAAGCAACATCAAAAAGGCCGGTCCGCCGCCGCTCACGCCGCGCGACATGATCAGCGGGTACTGCTCGTCGAAGATCACCCGGTAAACCAGGAGTTAGGCTGCGAGATGCTCCAAGAGCTAGGCCTGCACGTTGAATTAGCAGAGGATGGCGCGCAGGCGCTCGCGATGATCGCCCAGCGGCGCTACGCTCTAGCCCTGATGGATTGCCAAATGCCGGTGCTCGACGGCTTTGAAGCGACCCGGCAACTCCGGGCGCTGGAGCAGGCATCCGGCGGCCCTCGACTCCCGGTCATTGCCCTGACTGCTAATGCGCTGGCCGGCGACCGTGAACTGTGTTTAGCCGCCGGGATGGATGATTATCTCAGAAAGCCGCTTACTATGGCGCAACTAGATACTGTGTTAGCGCGCTGGTTACCCCAGCACACCCCAGTAGACCATTTCCCACCGGCGCTAGATTCCCCATCAGCATCATTGATTAGCCATGACCAAGCAGCTGTAATTCTGGACGAATCCCAACTGGCGCAAATTCGCGCATTGGGCCGGGAAGGATTGCCCAATCCACTGACCCGGATGATCCAGCTTTACCTGGAAAACGCACCTTATCAAATCGAGGCACTGCGAACAGCGATAGCAGCGGCAGATGCCCTAGAAATCCGGGCAAAAGCACACGCCCTAAAGTCAGCAAGCACCACTTTGGGCGCGGCCATTTTTTCGTCAAAATGCCATAAGCTGGAGACTATGGGCCGGGAAAATCGCCTGGAAGATGCAATAACCGCCTTTGCCGATTTAGAACTGGCTTTTGCCCAACTCCGCGCGCGATTAGATACTTTGCCCGAAGCCCCCAAGCTTTCTTTTGAACAAATATGACATTCTATTACGCCTCTAGGTAGCCAAGGTCCTCTCTCCCACATGAATGCTGCTTCCTCTTCCTTGCTCACCAAGATTCTGGTGGTCGACGACGACGATTTGGTTCGCTCTCTGGTAAGTATGGCACTTGAAAAAGCTGGATTTCATGTCGAACAAGCACAGAGTGGCCGGCAGGCGCTAGCGGTCTTCGAGGCCACTGCTCCCGATCTGGTCATCATGGATGTGATGATGCCCGGATTGGACGGCTTTGCCACATGCGCTGAACTACGCCAGCGGCCAGATAGCGCACTGCTGCCGATTCTGATGATGACGGGTCTAAATGACCATGAGTCGATCGATCAGGCGTTCAATGCCGGCGCCACCGACTTCATCACTAAGCCGATCAGCTACCCCTTGCTCAAACACCGGGTGCGTTACCTGCTGCGGGCCAGTGCTGCGATGTCTCGTCTGCATGAGAGCGAGCGCCAACTGGCCAATGCCCAACGCATCGCGCGACTAGGATACTGGCGGTGGAGCCGGGGACAGGAACATCTCCATCTCTCAGCAGAAGTGTGCGCCGTTCTGGGTTTTGACACTGCAACGCCTGATATCCCCTTGCCCGTGCTTCTCAATTTCGTTCACGAGGAAGATCGATCTCACGCCTGGCAGTGGTTTACCCGCGTTTGTGAACACGGGAGTTCTCAAGCAATCAACTATCGGATTCTGGATGCCCGGGGTGTCTTGCGCCATGTTCGCCAGCAGGTTGAGACGCTGTTTGGCAACGATCATTGCCCTCTCCACTTATATGGCACTTTGCAGGACATCACTAAGCTTTGTCAGGCAGAGGCACGCATCCGTGAACTGGCCTTCACGGACAGTCTCACCCAATTACCCAATCGCGCGCTGTTCAAGGACCGCCTCGGTGAAGCGATCAAGCTAGCGAAACGGCACGAGCGCTTACTCGCCCTGCTCTTTCTCGATTTGGATCACTTTAAGCGCATCAATGACACCCTCAGCCATCGCATTGGCGATCTCTTGCTTCAGGCAACGGCAGAACGCCTGAGAGAGAGCCTACGCGCCAGCGATTCGGTAGGTCGCGAAAGCATTGCAAGCTTGGAACATGACACCGTGCAGATGGAGTACGATATCGCCCGGCTCGGGGGCGACGAGTTTACGGTGCTTCTCCCCGAAATTCGCCGTTGCGAGGATGCCGCTATCGTTGCCGAGCGCATCCAAATGGATCTTTCACGGCCCGTGGTGCTCGAAACTCATGAAGTTTTCATTACACCCAGCATCGGCATTGCCGTGTTCCCCCATGATGGCAACGATCCAGAAACATTGCTCAAAAACGCTGACATGGCCATGTATGCCGCCAAGCAACAGGGACGAAATCTTTATCATTTTTTCGACATCTCTTTGAACGAAACCGCCCTCCAACGCCTGGCGATGGAAAACCAGTTACGTAAGGCCATCGAACGGCACGAACTGTCCCTGCACTACCAGCCGCAACTCGATTTGCTCAGCGGCCGGATTTGCGGTGTCGAGGCGCTGGTGCGCTGGCAAAGCCACTTACTGGGTTCCATATCACCCGCCGATTTCATTCCGTTAGCTGAAGAAACCGGGCTTATTATCCCGATCGGTGAATGGGTGTTGCGCACTGCCTGCCAGCAGGCCCGTATCTGGCGGGATACCGGCTGTGGCTTGTCACGCATGGGGGTCAATATCTCCGTCCTGCAATTCATGCAGCCGGGTTTTCCGGAACTGGTCGCGCAGATCCTGGAAGAGACCGGTCTCGATGCGGATACTCTGGAGCTTGAGATCACTGAAAGCTTGCTGATGAAAGACCCCGATGGCGCCACCCGTACTCTGCAAAGTCTCAAGATGCTGGGCGTCCAACTGGCCATTGATGATTTTGGTACCGGCTATTCCAGCCTAAGCCGGCTCAAACAATTACCGCTGGATCGCCTTAAGATTGATAAGGCATTTGTGCAAGAGGTCAACACCCGCCCCGATGACGCCGCGATCACCACTGCGGTGATCGCCATGGCCGGAAGCATGGGGCTGCGCGTCATCGCGGAAGGCGTGGAAAATGAGGCACAATTGCGCTTTCTGAAGGCTAAACATTGTGATGAAATCCAAGGGTACTATTTGAGCCGGCCCTTGCCCGTTGATCAAATTACTGCGTTGCTGCATCACCACCAACAAACTACGAAAAACTAATTATTAATATATAAATTAATATGTTATCCAATAATACCCCCTAGATGGCTTCAATGCTTGCAGGCTGCCCGCTCCAGAAAGCGTGCAGCTTCCGCTTTCAGCCAGATGTCCCCCTCATCACCCAGTAACTCGACAGGTCCTGTCAAGGTCATCGTACCCTCAAGACCGTCGCTCCGCAGAGCACCATCGAGACTGAGCACAATAGGTTCACCCGCTGCCTGTTCCTGACCGAAGAGATACAGCGCCACCTGGAGATTGAGCGCAGCAGTGGCTACCGCCCATTTCACCACTGCCACCTCAGCTTGCTCATAGCCCGCTCTCCGGCATCGCTCCAGGAGCACAAACTCTAATTCACGGGTTACGAATACATAGAAAGATTCCAGAATCCCGCTCAGGCGCGCTTCGGCTCGGCGTAAGCGTTGAGGATAAGGACGTTGATATTCGCTTTCCAGCCTGATCACCTGTCTGAGTCCGGCGAACGCCTGCGGTAGTGCCCCTGAATGAAACCCGGGTTGCAACAAAGTGTACAACGTCTCTCCATGCGGCCCGAAATGTGCCGGTTGTACGCCATCAGGATGATTAGCATGATACAGCTTCCAATTTTCCTTCAATTCCCAGCCCAGAAATCCAAACAAACCGGGTGACAACAACACGGTCACCGTCGCCAGCGGTAAACGGATGACCCCTGGCAGTATCGGGTCTAACAACGCCAGCAATGCGACCGTCATCGCAGGAAAAAACGGCATCATCAACTTATCGGCTACCATCACAACCGGGAAATGTTTGATCGGATTGACCTGTGGCTCGACCAGCACAGCCGTATAGAAATGGATCAGATAGCTGAGCGCCTGCCACATCGGCCCGATAATAGCTTTGATCATAGTGACGCTCTGCTTTTCATCACGATGATGGCTCACCACTTCATCAACCCGGTGCAGGCTCTGTTCGATGCGATGCATCCACCCGCTGAATAGGTCGATCACCCAATGAATTAAACCGGCGAGCAACGTGTGATGAACCTGCCGCCAGAAGGTAACGAACCGGGTAATAATGCCATCCAATATCTGGCGCCCGGATGGGCTGTTGCGGAGAATATTGCCCAGAACGAAGCCAATCGCGAGCAAGAAAGCCGGCAGCTCATTGATATTCAATTTTAAAAGAACAGAGATACCGATCAATGGCAGCGCGATAATCAGGCCAATCAATAGCGGCTCCAGCAGATAACGGGAACCTTTCTGAACCAAGGGATAGCGAAACCAGCGGGTCGCCCGATCCCAAGGCAGCCACCGCGCCAAATATTGGGGCAGGAATCCGGCAAACAACCACCGGTAACCACTGCCAACAGCGGCGATCGCCCTCTGTCCCCGGTCAGTGTAGAGCACAACAATCAATCCCATGCCGGCTCCCAGCACCGATCCCGGATTGACCAGCCGTACTGGACCTGCCACTGTTGGCATCACACTTAGCAGATAACTCAGCGCCTCCAGACCAATGAAGGCGATGCCGAACGGTAACAGCAAAAAGCGGGTGATCCATCGGCCAGCCGCTGTGCCAAACAAAGGGGCGCTCAACTGCTGCAAACCTTTCAGGTAGAACTCGCCAGGTTGATAAACCCCCGGCAGTGCGGCGCTGGCCTGACGATCAAAATGCGCCAACCGGTCCCCTAGCAGCAACTCACGCCACTTTGCGTCCGGCAAGCGTAATTCATTCCGGGCCACGGCATCGCGCAGATCGGTAAAGCGTAAATGCCAGCGCTGCAGGATCATCTCGAATAATTCTTCCTGGAGAACATTCTGTGCAACTTGCTGATGAAGATCATTGGGAATAAAACCAGCAGCGTTAAGTAAATGATGCAAGCGCGGCTGTAGCTGCTGGCGGAGCCGTTGGTTGATGTGACCGCCCAAGATTCGCAAAGGCGCACCAAAGTAGGCCACCTCAGCCCCGGACCACGGCAACTGATCAAGACGGATTTTCGCAGCATTCAGTGTGCGCAATGCCTTGAGCGGACCTTGAAACGGCAACCCCAACCGCAGTGGTTGCCGGCCCCCGCTCCACAACCAGACAAATGGTTGCAACCGGTAGCAGTCCATCCGTCCTTCCAGGAAAATTTTCTCCAAGCCGTGCAATAGGCGGGAGTATGGGCTGGATGAATCCGCCGTAGCAGGCTCATCCAGCAAACGCTGGATCAAATGCTCCAGCACACGGGTAGACTGGGAATCTAGCCTCCACGTTGCGGCAAGATTGTGAGCCAGCGCTTCAATGATTTCTTCCTGACGCTCCCACAAAGTCCATGTGACGGTATCTCCTTCTTCTCCGTTCGACCGGGGATTGTTAGAAGGAAGCACACGGCTGATAATTTGCCGGTACAGATGGGCAGCCATGCACAAATGCTGGAGTGCTGCGCCATAGTGACCCGCCATCTCTGCCTTGAAAGCGGCTTGGACGCGATGGCGAAACCCCTGAAGGCGGATAGCAGACACTCCCTCTGCCACTGCCTTGAGACTAAACGCAACTGGCCATCGGTCGAACAGAGGGATCAGTGGCATGATGACCAGCGTCAGATACCCAATCAGATTGTGCCAGAACGGCACCAATCCACTGGATTTCCGAGTCAAGCTAGAGGCTTGCTGCAAAGCTTCCTGACAACATGTTTCAAAGTGCAAGACAATCCGCCCGTTCTCTGCCACTACCCGATTTCGCCTTATTCCGGCAAGCGTTTGCCTATTGAAAGCAGAAGGCGCTTTTGCTAGTAAGGGCAGAATAGTATTAGCGCCACCGGCCAAATCGGGATCGTTCCGGCCAAAAGGCAGATCGAGTGGTAGTTCCGGCTCGTAATCGGGAGTGCCGTTGAAACCGGATGGCCGGCTCCGGATCAGAAGATGTGGCCAGCGGCTGCCGTGCCGGGGTGGCGGTAGATCCAGACCACTGTCTTTTAACCAACGATCCAGCCCGTCCCAATCCTGAATAGCTGGAAAGAAATATCCCCGCGCACCGGGGACGAAATAGCGAAGATATGTGACGAAACCAACAAATTGCTGGCAGAGTGTTTCGTCATTCAAACCCAACACCACCCGCCGGTCCTGTTCGAGCAAGGTTCGCGCTTCGCGAAATGCCGGCCCGCTTATCCGCTGAATCAATCCTTGGGCGCCAAACACATGATGGTCCTGATTATCGTGGCGTGCTGTTTGCCAGGCACGTGCCACCTCCGCTTCGAACCGGCGCCCCCAGTAATCCCGTAGCCAGCGCTCAGGATCACCGGTGGCCAACTCTTGAGCTGACGGCATAGGCAAAAGAATCACCCAAGCAGGCAGATTGAGTCCCTCAATGATCAGTAACACATCGGGGTTCTCGTCCTCCAGACCGATGAGCAAAATCTCGCGCGGCATCAGATAGTAGTTCAGCGGCGGGATAGCCACATTCAGCGCATTGCCCAAGTGACGGCGGACTAGGCGTTGCAACATGCGGGGATGAAAGAGAAACACGCCTTCCGCTGGCCGGAGTACGCGCCGTCGAAAGGCGCGTGCTGTCAACTGCAACAACATGGCATTTACCGGTTCATTAATAGATAAAAACTATCGATTTATTTGTTGTATTCAATTTTTGATAAACCACATTTTCTGCAATAGTAGATTTCATAGGCAAGATCACTTGCCTCATCGTAAGGAGTCTAACGTATGTCCGAAACAAAGATTCTCATTACTGTTGTTGCCGGTGCCGTGTCTATCACCGATGCTATTTTTAACAATAACTTATTGATAAATAATAATTAAGGAGAACATTCATGAGCGATCAAAAGAAACTGACCACCAATGCCGGATGTCCTGTCGTCCATAACCAAAATGTGATGACCGCAGGGCCGCGCGGTCCGCAATTGTTGCAAGATGTCTGGTTCCTAGAAAAACTTGCCCATTTTGACCGTGAAGTAATCCCCGAGCGACGTATGCATGCGAAAGGTTCCGGTGCGTACGGTACGTTCACCGTCACCAATGACATTACACAGTACACGCGGGCGAAGATTTTTTCCCAGGTTGGCAAACAAACCGGGTTATTTGCACGCTTCACCACCGTTGCTGGAGAGCGCGGAGCCGCCGATGCGGAACGCGATATTCGCGGTTTTGCAGTGAAATTTTATACTGAGGAAGGCAATTGGGATCTGGTCGGTAATAACACGCCCGTCTTCTTCCTGCGCGATCCGCTGAAATTCCCCGACCTGAACCATGCCGTGAAACGCGACCCGCGCACCAATATGCGCAGTGCAAAGAACAATTGGGATTTCTGGACCTCGCTACCGGAAGCACTGCACCAGATCACCATCGTCATGAGCGACCGCGGTATCCCGGCGACTTACCGTCACATGCACGGCTTTGGCAGCCACACCTTTAGCTTTATCAATGCGAAGAAGGAGCGTTACTGGGTCAAGTTTCACTTCAAATCGCAGCAAGGCATCCGGAATCTGACGGATGGAGAAGCCGAAGCAATAATCGGCAAAGATCGCGAAAGCCATCAGCGTGATCTCTATGAGCGCATCGAAAAGGGCGATTTCCCAAAATGGACGCTTAAGGTGCAGATCATGCCGGAAGCCGACGCTGCGAAGGTGTCCTATCATCCCTTCGACCTCACGAAGGTGTGGCCACACAAAGAGTATCCGCTGATCGAAGTGGGCGTGATGGAACTGAACCGTAATCCAGAAAACTTTTTCGCGGAAGTGGAGCAATCCGCTTTTAACCCCGCCAATATTGTCCCCGGTATCGGCTTCTCTCCTGACAAGATGTTGCAGGGGCGTCTGTTCTCCTACGGCGATGCCCAGCGCTACCGTTTGGGGGTGAATCACCATCTCATTCCGGTCAATGCCCCGCGCTGCCCGGTACACAGCTATCACCGTGACGGCGCCATGCGTGTCGATGGCAACCACGGCAGCACGCTGGGCTATGAACCAAACAGTTACGGTGAATGGCAGGAGCAACCGGATTTTACCGGGCCACCGCTGCAACTGGAGGGCGCGGCTGACCATTGGAACCACCGCGAAGACACAGATTATTACTCTCAGCCAGGCACCTTATTCCGCCTGATGACGCCAGCGCAACAACAGGTGCTATTCGAGAACACGGCACGTTCCATGGAGGGTGTACCGCGCGAGATTCAGATTCGCCATACCAGTCACTGCCTCAAGGCTGATCCTGCTTACGGCAAAGGCATCGCCGATGCTTTGGGTATTGCGTTAAGCGATGTTCCCATTTAAGCGAAATCACAGCTAACAGGTCTAATTAAGCGGCGGCGCGATAGATAGCGCCGTCCGCGGCAGCTCCGCCGGGCAATATGATGACTTGCGCCATCGCTACTAAGCAGCAGGATAAGCAATGGCTATCGGCATCATTGCATAAGTCAATTAGCCAGATGGCCCTACACGAACTACGCTTTATTTAACCTTGAGATGATCAAGGTCTTCCTTAGTTTCCACCATTAATGAGAGGACTTTACCGATGCAACTCAAAGGCTCCAAGACCGAAGAAAACCTAAAAGCCGCTTTCGCTGGTGAATCACAGGCTAATCGCCGCTACCTGTATTTCGCCAATAAGGCCGATGTCGAGGGTCAGAATGATGTCTCGGCCTTGTTCCGCTCGACGGCAGAAGGCGAAACGGGTCATGCCCACGGTCATCTGGACTACCTGGCTCAGGTCGGCGATCCGGCCACGGGCCTGCCGATTGGCAGTTCACGCGACAATCTGAAATCAGCGGTCGCGGGTGAGACCCACGAATACACTGACATGTATCCGGGCATGGCAAAGAGCGCCCGGGATGAAGGCTTCGATGAGATCGCTGACTGGTTCGAGACGCTGGCCAAAGCTGAGCGCTCACACGCCAACCGCTTCCAGAAAGCCCTGGACGCGCTGGTCGACTGAAGGTAAAGGGGCGGGCCGAACGTCCGCCCTGACCCCGCAGCGCCACCCCGAGGAGAGGCTAACATGAGCGTCCGCGAAGGCAATCTGGAGCCGCCAAGACGGCATCCCATTGACTGGAAAAATCCCGACTACTACCACGAAGGCTCGCTGTTCACCGAATTGGAGCGGGTCTTCGATATCTGCCACGGCTGCCGGCGTTGTGTCAGCCTGTGTAATGCTTTCCCTAAGCTTTTCGATCTAATCGATGAAGGTGAGACCGGCGAGGTGGACGGCATTCCGAAAGCCAGATACGGGGAGGTAGTGGATCAATGCTACCTCTGCGACGTGTGCTTCATGACCAAGTGCCCCTATGTACCCCCTCACCCCTGGAATCTGGATTTTCCGCACCTGATGCTGCGGGCCAAGGCGGTCAAGTTCAAGAAAGGCGAAGTTACCTTCCGGGACAAGCTGCTGACCAGCACCGATGCCTTGGGCAAATTGCTGGCGATTCCCGTGGTGGCGCAAACGGTCAACGCCACCAACAAAAATAAAGCAATGCGCGGCATGATGGATAAAATGCTGAAAGTCCACCGTGACCGCCAGCTTCCTGACTACGCGCCAAAGCCTTTCCGTGCCAATGCTCAAGCCGAAGCTCATTTTCCAGTACGCGACGGCCAACGCACCCCCGGCAAGGCAGCGATTTTTTCCACTTGCTACATCAATTACAACGAACCGGGGATTGGCCACGACCTGCTAAAGATTCTGGCCCACAATGAGATTCCCGCCATCCTGGTCGAAAAAGAAGCCTGCTGCGGAATGCCGAAGCTTGAACTTGGCGACCTGGAATCAGTCAATCGGCTGAAGGAAGCCAACATTCCGGTGCTGGCAAAGCGGGCGCGTGAAGGCTACGCGATTTTGACCGCCATTCCCTCTTGTACTCTGATGTTCAAGCAAGAATTGCCGCTGATCTACCCGGAGGATGCTGACGTTCAGGCGGTGGCCGAGGCTATGTTCGATCCATTCGAATACCTCGCGCTGCGTAATAAGGATGGGCTACTCAAGACTGACTTCAAGCAACCGCTCGGCACGGTTTCTTACCACATCCCCTGCCATCTCCGGGTTCAGAACCTGGGGCAGAAAACGCGCGAGTTGCTGCAATTGATTCCGGACACGACCATCCATACCGTGGAGCGCTGTGCCGGCCACGATGGTACCTGGGGTGTAAAGAGTGAATACTTTGACACCTCGATGAAGATTGGCCGTCCCGTCTTCAAGCAAATGGCCGAAGCGAATCCAGATTACGTCAGCTCGGACTGTGCGATCGCCGGTCGCCATATCTGTCAGGGCATGGGTGAAACCCCGGCACAGAAGCAACATCCCATCTCCCTGATCCGGATCGCCTACGGGCTTTGACTGCGGAGGACCCGCCATGCCAGCCATCACTCGTGACAGCCTGATGTCATTGGAACAGTACGCTCGGGAACGTCCCACATTCCGGAAGCGGGTGCTCGCTCACAAACAGAATCGCAGTCTGGCGCTGGGCAAGCACCTGACCCTGCTTTTCGAAGATGAACTGACCATTCGCTATCAGATTCAGGAAATGCTGCGGATCGAAAAAATTTTCGAAGAAGACGGCATCGAAGGTGAGCTGGAAGCGTATAACCCTCTGGTGCCGGATGGCAGTAATTTCAAGGCTACGCTACTCATCGAATATCCAGACTTTGAAGAACGGAGATACATGCTCACCCACCTAAAAGGAATCGAGGATGCGATCTGGGTCCAAGTGGAAGGGTGCGAGCGCATATTTGCAATCGCTGATGAAGATTTAGAGCGGGAAAATGACGAAAAAACCAGTGCTGTGCATTTTCTGCGCTTCGAACTCACACCGGAAATGCAGCGCCAGTTAAAAGGGGGAGCGCCCTTGGGTATCGGCGCCAGTCACCCAGAATACGCCGCCGAAATTCCAGCAATACCCGAGAGTCTACGGCTGTCGCTGCTGACCGATCTGGCATAGAATTAGAGGTTTTGTAAAATAATTCAACTAAATCAATTAGTTGATAAAAAATCTGCTTGCCCGCGGTTTTGCTTGATCATCGCCTGCAAGCGGGTTTTTACGTATCGGGATTTGGTATTATGGATTGATATCTATTGAGAACAGCGATTACTTTTTACTAACTTTGCCAAATGAATTAAATGTTCTCCTAACCTGAATGGACACCTCCCTATGCTAATTTTCGACCAATCCCGGCCTGGCCGGCAAGGTGTTATCCCCGCCACTGCTCCCAGCGAAGCCTTGTCCGGCCTGCCGATCAATCTGCGCCGCACTAAGCCCGCCCCCCTGCCAGAAGTTTCAGAACTTCAGGCCGTGCGTCACTATACCCGTCTGTCACAGAAGAATTTCTCCATCGATACCCATTTCTACCCGCTCGGTTCCTGCACTATGAAGTACAACCCGCGAGCCTGCCACCGGCTGGCCTCGCTGCCCGGTTTTCTGAACCGTCACCCGCTGGCGCCGGAGAGCATCAGCCAAGGTTTTCTAGCCTGCCTGTATGAGTTGCAGGAAATGCTGCGGGAAGTGACTGGGATGCACGCGGTCTCGCTGACGCCCATGGCTGGCGCCCAGGGCGAGTTTGCTGGGGTAGCGATGATTCGTGCCTATCATGTCGCGCATAACGATCACGCGCGCCGGGAAATCCTGATTCCCGACGCGGCGCATGGCACCAATCCTGCCACTGCCATCATGTGTGGTTTCACCGTCCGGGAAATTCCCACCGATGTGCATGGCAATGTTGATCTCGCCACCTTGCGCCAAGTGGCCGGGCCACAAACCGCCGGGCTGATGCTGACTAATCCCTCGACGCTAGGCGTATTCGAGCGCCATATCACCGAGATCGCTGCCATCGTTCACAATGCCGGCGGCCTGCTCTACTACGACGGCGCCAACCTCAACGCTATTCTCGGCAAGGCCCGGCCCGGCGACATGGGCTTTGACGTGATGCACATGAATTTGCATAAAACCTTTGCCACCCCACACGGCGGTGGCGGTCCCGGCTCGGGACCGGTGGCGGCCAACGCCCGGCTGGAACCTTTCTTGCCGGTACCACGGGCCGCTAAGAAAGGCGAGCATTACCACTGGCTCAGCGAGGTTGACTGCCAGCAGAGCATTGGCCCGTTATCGGCGTTTATGGGCAATGCCGGGGTTATCTTACGCGCCTATGTTTACGCCCGGATGCTAGGCCGGGCTGGCATGGGCCGGGTTGCTGATTATTCGGCCTTGAACGCCAACTACCTGATGGCAGAGCTGGTGAAGGCTGGATTCGATCCTGCTTTCCCGCAACGGCGAGCCAGCCATGAATTCATCATCACCCTTAAGCGCCAGGCTAAGACCCTGGGCATCACCGCTATGGACTTTGCTAAGCGATTGCTCGATCTCGGCTATCACGCGCCAACCACATATTTTCCAATGCTAGTGCCAGAGTGCTTGCTGATCGAACCCACCGAAACCGAGTGCAAAGAGGAACTGGATGGCTTCATCGCCGCGATGCGGCAAATTCAACAGGAAGCGGAAACCAGCCCCGATCTGGTCAAGGGCGCCCCGCATCATCGACCGGTGCGCCGTTTGGATGAGGTACGGGCCGCCCGCGACATGGATCTGGCTTGGCATCCAGCCAGCGAGTCCTGAGCAGTCATGGCTTTCCAACAACACACTGGCTGGCGCCGGCTGGTCAATGCGACCGGCTACTCCTGGGCTGGATTGAGAGCTGCCTGGCGCAATGAGGAAGCATTCCGCCAAGAAGGATTGCTTTGCGCGATTATGACGCCATTAGCGCTATGGCTCGGCAATAATGCAGTGGAGCGATCGCTGCTCATCGGCAGCCTGTTGCTGATCGTGATCGTCGAATTACTCAACACCGGTATCGAAGCTGCCATCGATCGTATCGGCCCAGAGCATCATGAACTGTCTGGTCGCGCCAAGGATATCGGCTCAGCAGCGGTGTTTATGGCCTTGCTAAACGCTGCCGTGGTCTGGCTGCTGATTCTGTTGAGCTGATTTCTCTGTCCCAAGCCCGTATTGCCGTATTGTCTGACACACCCATTATTATCTTTAAATCTTTTCCGGAAGCGGCACCGGAAAGCCGGCCAGACATAGGGTGCCTTGAATCCGGATTTTTTTCAGAAAACCCGGTATGATTTTAATCTAACTTACAGATAACGTTATCTTGAGCAGCAATTCAATGAAAATAATGACTCGATTATTCTTGATTTTTTGCCTCATCTTGGGAATGCCCGTTCTAGCCGCTGAACCAGGGACCATCCAAATTACCGGACCTTGGGCGCGCGAAAGTCCTCCGGCCGTCACCAATGGTGCTGCGTACATGATGCTGACCAATACGGGGCCAGCGGCTGACCGCTTGTTGGAAGGTTCAAGCGAGGTGGCAGAAACCATTGAGCTGCATACCCATCTCATGGAGAACCACGTCGCTAAAATGCGTAAGGTCGAAATGATTGAAGTAGCTCCCGGTCAATCCACAATGCTGCAACCGGGGGGGTTTCACATCATGTTAATCGGTCTGAAGCAACCCTTGACCGCAGGCCAAACTTTTCCGCTGACCTTGCGTTTCGAGAACGCTGGCACAATCCTGGTTCAAGTTATGGTGCGCGGGAAGGATGCAGGAACGGCTCCCGGCAGCGGCCATGCTCATCACCACCACTCCGATTAGCGCACAATGCAACCCTTGAACGCAAAAGGCCGTTTTGACATTACTACCCGACCCCTCACGCCCCGCAGAAAAATGCTGCTGGTGCTGTCGGCAGGAATACTAGCGTTCGGCCTAGGTTTATGGCTGAACTTCGAATTCATCCCTAATCGTATTGAACCACCGGCTATTGCCGGTATCTTCTTGGTGCCTCCCAAACCGGTCGAAGATTTCACACTGATCGACCAGAATGGGCAACAGTTCAATAAGGAACGCTGGCGTGGAAAGTGGACTTTTCTATATTTTGGTTACACATTTTGCCCGGATGTCTGTCCCTTAGCGTTACTGGAACTGAATAAAACGCAGAAGATCCTGGCGCAAGAAAATCTGGATCAAAATAATGCTTACCTGTTGATTTCCGTTGACCCGGACCGGGATACACCCGAACGTTTGGGACAGTATGCAGCTTATTTCAACCCTCGGTTTCAAGGTGCTACGGGGACGCCGGAACAATTGGCTGGGCTGGCCCGGCAGTTCGGCGTTTATTACAAGATTCCTGATGCGCCAGAAGGGAATTACACGGTTGATCATTCATCAACTGTGATGCTTATCGATCCGCAGATTCGATTGCGCGCGGTCTTTACCGACGACAAACCGGAAATTATGGCTGCCGATTTCCGGAAGATTCTCGAATACGATGCAGCCTATAATAAATAACCCTTTCTAGCCTTAAACGTGCTCGTGCAAACCGCACTCGCGTTTGAGACCAAAAAAACGGGTATCTTCCGGGCTCATGCCATCCACTAACCGATGGCTAGTATGTACATCACCGATAGAGACATAACCTTGCTCCCAGAGCGGGTGATAAGGCAGTTCGTATTTGCTAAGGTAGCGGTAAATGTCGCGATCAGTCCAATCGATCACCGGGTGAATTTTGCAGCGGCCATTACGCCATAACAGTACATCGAGATGCTGACGGCTCTTGGCTTGCTGCCGCCGCAAACCGGAAATCCAAGCTCCCACACCAAGATCGCGAAGCGCTCGTTGCATCGGTTCAACTTTGTTCAACTGGTTGTAGCGATTGATCCCCTCTACCCCCTGCTCCCAGAGCTTGCCGTAACGAGCCTCTTGCCAAGCCGGGCTGTATTGGGCGCGGTGAATATGGAGATTAAGGGACAACCGTTCGGTCAACTCGTCAATAAAATGGTAGGTCTCCGGGAACAGATAACCGGTATCGACCAGTAAAACGGGAATTTCCGGCCATTGCTGGGTGACCATATGCAAACAGACCGCTGACTGTGCGCCAAAGCTGGAGGTCATTACGATCCGGCTGGAAAAATTTTCCAACGCCCATGCCACACGCTGCTCGGCAGACACCGCTTCCAATTCACGGTTCATCGCTTCCAGATCGAACCACGGCTGATCGACGGGCTGTTGATAAAGAGTCTGCGTCTGTGCCGGATTCATCTTAGGGTTCCTTGTCATGATGGCAGGTTGGAAAAATAAGAGCCGGAATGTCTGACTGTTTAGCTGTAGAATTTAGCAGGGTACTTATAAATCCAAAAGAAATAGATATCTATATATTTATTCCTTTTAGGCATTAACAAACTTAACATCCTAATCTTTACTCTCATTCCTACATTATTCATCTCATGCACTATTCTGAAACTTTTGATGTAATCGTGATTGGTGGTGGCCACGCAGGTACGGAAGCGTGCATGGCCACGGCGCGCATGGGTCTAAACACTCTGCTGCTAACCCATACAATCGAAACTGTAGGCGCCATGAGTTGTAACCCAGCGATTGGTGGTATTGGTAAAGGTCATCTGGTCAAGGAAGTTGATGCGCTCGGCGGCGTTATGGCACGGGCTGCCGACCAGGCAGGCATTCAATTCCGTATTCTGAACAGCCGCAAAGGACCTGCGGTACGTGCTACCCGTTGCCAGGCCGATCGGGCGCTCTACCGGTCAGCCGTACGAATGCTGATTGAAAACCAACCTCATCTGCGGGTATTTCAGCAGGCCGCCGCTGATCTGATCGTCGAAGGCAGCCGGGTTACCGGAGTTATCACCCAAACAGGCATCCGTTTCGCCGCAAGGGCAGTAGTGCTAACCGCAGGCACGTTTCTGGCCGGGCGCATTCATGTCGGGCTGACAAATTACGAAGGTGGCCGGGCCGGCGACCCTCCTTCTAACGCTTTAGCAGCACGCTTGCGGGAATTACCCTTGCGTGCAGGCCGGCTCAAAACGGGTACTCCACCCCGGCTAGATGGGCTCAGCATTGATTTCACACAATTGACTGAACAGCCCGGCGATGAACCCTGTCCCGTGTTTTCTTATCTTGGCTCGGTTGCTGAACACCCGCAGCAGATCTCCTGCTGGATCACTCATACCAATGAACGAACCCATGACATCATTCGCAGCGGTCTGGATCGCTCGCCGATGTACACCGGGGTGATTGAAGGTATTGGCCCACGCTATTGCCCATCGATTGAGGACAAAATTCACCGCTTTGCCAGCAAGAACTCCCATCAGATTTTTCTAGAGCCGGAAGGTTTGCAGACTCACGAATTTTATCCCAATGGCATCTCCACCAGCCTGCCGTTTGACATTCAATATCAACTGGTGCGTTCGATGAAAGGCTTAGAGAATGCCCATATCACCCGGCCTGGCTATGCGATTGAATATGATTTTTTCGATCCGCGTGATCTCGACTACTCTTTGCAAACCCGCTCCGTTCAAGGTTTGTTCTTCGCCGGGCAGATTAATGGCACCACGGGTTATGAGGAAGCCGCTGCGCAAGGCTTGCTAGCCGGGATTAATGCTGGACGGTATGTCCGCGCTGAAGCGCCATGGTGGCCGAATCGCGATGAGGCTTATCTCGGCGTCTTGATCGATGATCTCGTCACCCGGGGCGCTACGGAACCCTACCGGATGTTTACCAGTCGCGCCGAACACCGCTTGTTGTTGCGTGAGGACAATGCCGACTTGCGTCTGACTGAAATAGGACGCCGGCTGGGACTGGTCGATGATGAACGCTGGCAGGCATTCGAAACCAAACGTGAAGCGATTGAGCAAGAAAATCAGCGGTTACGTGCATTATGGGTGCGTCCGGGCCAACTTACTGAAAATGACATACAACAGGTCTTACAAGGCCCGCTGGCGAGGGAAAGTCGCGCTGCGGAGCTACTACGCCGGCCCGAAGTCAGTTATGCGGGATTAATGCGCCTACCCGGCATCGGTCCCAGCGTCGCCGATCCCCAGGTCGCCGAGCAGGTGGAAATTCAAGCCAAGTATGCCGGCTACATCGAGCGGCAACGCGAAGAGATCGAACGGCAGCGCCGTCATGAAGAGCTGGTGCTTCCGGCCGATTTGGACTATACCGCAGTTCATGGTCTATCGCGGGAAGTGCGAGAGAAGCTAGACCGCCATCGGCCCCAGACCTTGGGCCAGGCCGGTCGCGTTCCGGGAGTAACTCCTGCTGCAGTTTCCCTGCTGTTGATTCATCTCAAACGCCGCTCATCTCGCCAGAATACTGGCGAGTAGTTGCCCGAAATAGTGATTTCTATTAGTTTCACCTCGCTTGAAACATGCAGCACGACCTGACGCACAAGACCTGCGTCATTCCTGCTATTCTTGATTGGTTAGGCGATTCCTTAAATTTCGCGGCCCGGCCTCAGCGCCAGTGGTCAAATCTGTAGTCCTGAAGTACAAGGATTTTTTCGATGAAAGTCAATGTCAGCGTTGAAGCCACTGCCCACGAAATGCGCGAGTTTCTGGGTCTGCCAAACATTCAGCCTCTGCACGACGATATTTTGCAGACGATCCGTGACAACGTGCAGCGCGGTGCGATCAACTTCGACGCACTGAGCTTATTCAAGCCGTTGTTACCCACTCAATTTCATTCGATGGAAATGGTGCAGAAATTCTGGGAGGCGGTCGCCAAGGCCAGCGGCGGGAATATGGCAACTGCAGCCAAAGATGTGGCAGACCGCAAAACCGACTCCTCGCAGGAACCGCGTGAGAAAGACACGGTACACAGCAGTACTGATAAACCCGCATAATATCGCCCGAGCGAGTAAACCCGCTGACCGGGAGAGTGGATATGGCTAACAAAATTCTAGTGGTGGACGATGAACCGAATATCGTTCTGTCCTTGGAGTTTTTGATGAAGCAAGCGGGCTTCCAAGTGCGGACTGCCTCAGATGGCGAAGCGGCACTGGCTGCTATCTTTGCCGACCCGCCAGATCTGGTGTTGCTTGATGTGATGATGCCTCGCAAGAATGGCTATGAAGTCTGTCAGGCGATTCGCGCCAATCCAGACTGGGCTGGTGTTCGCATTATCATGCTAACTGCCAAAGGACGTGAGGTCGAAAAAGAAAAGGGATTAGCATTGGGTGCGGATGACTACATCACAAAACCTTTCTCGACTCAGGAGGTGGTGGAGCGGGTTCGTGAGTTGCTCGCTGAAACGGACTGAACCATCATGCGCTACCGGACCCGGCTCTGGCTGTTGTGGCTGATTCCAGCGGTACTGACGCTGGTCTCGCTACTTTGGATCGGTTGGCAGATTTTCCAGACGATTCCGGAAACTGACGAGCGTGAGTTGCTGCTGCTTTGGGTGGTTCTGGCTGCGTTCGCTATTATCAGCGGCACCACGGTAGTCTGGTCGCTCCTCGACTGGCACTGTTTCATTCCCTTAGGCGCCCTGGCGCGCGGTGCACGGATCATCACTCGCAGCAATCCCGGTTACATGCTGGAACTGCCCAAACAACATTGGCTGGGCGAATTCCCCACCATGCTGCTGGAACTGGGCGAGGCTCTGCATAAAGCTCGTCGCGAAGCTGCTGCCGCCGCCGCGACGGGCACCCAAGAGATCGAAGAGCAGAAAGCCCGCTTGGAAACTGTCTTGCGCGAATTATCAGAAGGCGTGCTGGTTTGCGATGGCGACGCGCGCATCCTGCTCTACAACGCAGCGGCAGCGAAACTGCTGCCCAACCGCGAGATGCTAGGCTTAGGCCGCTCCCTCTATGCTCTGTGGACCCGCGCTCCCATCGAAAGCACCCTGCAACTGCTACATTACCGCCAACAGAGCAATGGGGAAGGCAAACCAGCCAGCGATGCCGAATTTGTCTGTGCAACAGTAGATGATGGGACCCTGCTCCACTGCCGGATGAGCCTGTTGCCAAGCGCCATGGACCGCACATCGGCCTTCGTCATCACCTTCCGTGATGTCACGCAACAGGTTGATCGCTTCCTGCTCAAGACTCGCACCGAGGACTTGCGCCGGCCATTGGCCAATCTGCGAGCGGCAGCGGAAATGATCATGAACTTCGCGGGTATGGATCAGCCGCAGCGTGAAACCTTCCAGCGAGTGATCGTTGAAGAAAGCGAACAGCTCAGCCAACGTTTGCAGGAACTGGCTCTCGAACTGCGTACGCTATACGCCAACCGCTGGCCAATGAACGATGTCTATTCTGCAGACTTAATTGGCAGTGTGATCCACCATATGAGCAAGCGCACGGACCTCCACGTGAAGATGGTAGGCATGCCCCTATGGCTCAATGTCGACAACCACTCGATCATGCTGTTGCTAGAACACACTCTCAATCACTTGCACACTCATGGGATCAGCTCAACCTTTGAGATCGAATGTTTATTGGGCAACCGGCATGTCTACCTGGACATCATCTGGCCGGGAGAGCCGCTGTCTGCCGATCATTTAGAAGGCTGGCTCAGTGAACATGTGCAGGATCTCGTGGGCGCAACGACCGTAGGCGAAATCCTGCGCCGGCACAACAGCGATATCTGGAGCCAGTCCCACCGCCGGCCTGGATATGCCTTGCTGCGTTTGCCGCTGCCAAATTCGACGCGCCAATGGAAAGAGCCGCCAGAAAACTTGCCGGAACGGCCTGAATTCTATGATTTCTCCCTAGCCCAACACCGCGAGGAATGGGGTGAGCTGCTCAACTACCCGCTGAGTGCGCTCACTTACGTGGTATTCGATACCGAAACCACTGGTTTGGCACCTTCCAAGGGGGATGAAATTATCCAGATCGCCGGAGTACGCATTGTCAACCGCCGGCTGCTGGCCGGCGAGAGCTTCGATCAGTTGGTCAACCCCGGCCGGCCGATTCCCAAAGCCTCGATTCGTTTTCACGGCATTACCGATGACATGATCAAGGATAAGGCGGGTATCGATGTGGTATTGCCGCAATTCCGCAAATTCGTTGGTGACGACCAAACGGTACTGGTTGCCCACAACGCTGCCTTTGATATGAAGTTCCTTAAGATGAAAGAGCGGAAAGCTGGCATTTATTTCGGCAATCCGGTACTGGATACTTTGTTGTTATCCGGTTACTTGCATGACTACACCGACGACCATAACCTGGATGCCATTGCCGATCGCCTGGGAGTAGACGTGCATGACCGCCATACTGCCCTGGGTGACTCGCTAGTCACCGCACAGGTTTTTCTCAAGCTGCTCGATTTATTGGAAGCACAAGGCGTCAAGACTCTCGGCCAAGCGCTGGAGGCCTCTGATAAGATGGTGGAGATCCGCAAGACCCAAGCAAACTTCTAACCCCTTAACACTCACTACTAATCCCTAGTCCAATGCGGCAGCAATCCCGGGAATACATCACGATTCTATTCATCTGCGGTGCTCTGGCGATCAATTATCCAGTGCTGGATTTGTTCGACCGGTCATGGGCGCCATTCGGTATTCCGTTACTGTATTTTTATCTCTATCTGATTTGGTTCGTACTGATTGTGCTATTGATCCTGGTAGTACAACGCTCAGAAATCCGGGAACCCACCGAATCCACCAAGTCTGGCGCGACCCGCACTCAGGGTTTCTCTCGACCAGGTGGCGCTTCTGATGCGCAGGACCCGCCGGAGTCTTCTTGAATGATGAGCGACAGTATCATCCTCGCCAGCGCCTTCGCTTACATGGGCGTGCTATTCGGTATCGCCTATTATGGCGACCAACGTGCCGATACTGGCCGCTCGATCATTGCCAATCCCTATATTTATACACTCTCGCTAGCAATCTATTGTACTGCCTGGACATTTTACGGCAGTGTCGGATTGGCGGCGGTCAGCGGGGTGGATTTCCTGCCGGTCTATCTGGGACCAACGCTAATGGCAGTGTTGTTCTGGTTCGTGCTACGGCGCATCGTACGCATTACCAAAGCGCATCGCATCACCTCCATCGCTGATTTCATCGGTTCCCGCTACGGGAAAAGCGGTCTGCTGGCTGGGATGGTGACGCTGATTGTGATGCTCGGCATCCTGCCCTATATCTCGATTCAACTGAAAGCCATTGCCGCCAGTTTCAGCCTGCTGCGCCAATATCCGGAGGTGAGCCGGCTAGCGGTGTCCACGCAACATCCGGTTTGGATGGATACCACGTTCTACGTGGCCCTGGTGCTGAGCGTGTTCACTATTCTGTTTGGCACCCGCCACATCGACAACACTGAGCGCCACGAAGGGATGGTAGCAGCGGTCGCCTTCGAATCCCTTTTTAAACTGCTAGCCTTCATGCTGGTGGGCGTCGTAGTAACTTTCCTGCTGTTCGACGGTCCTGGCGATCTGTTCCAGCAGGCGGCGGCACACCCAGATCTAGCGCCGTTGCTGCGCTTTGAAGTGGTACCCGGCGGTTATGGCGGCTGGTTGTCATTAACCTTCCTGTCAATGATGGCATTTCTGTTTCTGCCTCGGCAATTCCAGGTGCTGGTAGTGGAAAATGTCAACGAGACACATATCCGCAAGGCGATCTGGTTATTTCCTCTCTATCTGTTCGCCATTAACCTGTTTGTGTTACCTATTGCCTTGGGCGGGCGCTTAGTGTTCAGCAATGGCAGCGTGGATGCAGACACCTTCGTACTAGCGCTGCCGATGGCTGAGCAGATGCCAATGCTGGCACTGCTGGTGTTTCTGGGCGGATTGTCAGCGGCCGCCAGCATGATCATGTTTGAAACTGTCACGCTGTCCACCATGGTTTGCAATGATCTGGTCATGCCGATCTTGCTGCGCGCTAACCCGCGATGGCTGGCAAGACGATCTGACTGGTCCGGTCTACTTCTGGGCATCCGGCGTGCCGGCATCGTGATCTTGATCCTGCTGGGGTACTTGTATTTCCGGTTTGTTGGCGAATCCTATGCGCTGGTCGCCAGCGGCCTGGTTTCTTTCGCCGCCGCCGCCCAGTTCGCACCGCCCATCCTGATTGGCTTGTACTGGAAGCGTGCTAACCGGCGAGGAGCGCTGATTGGATTGAGCGCGGGATTTCTAGTCTGGGCCTATACCCTGCTTCTGCCGGCCATGGCCCGCTCCGGTTGGATCGGCGCTGATTTCGTCAACATTGGCCCATTTGGCCTAGAGCTGCTCAAACCTTATGCCCTATTTGGTCTTGAGAATCTCGATCCCTACATGCATTCAGTGTTCTGGAGCATGCTGCTTAACATTGGCGGGTTGGTGTTCGGTTCAATGCTGAGCCAGCCAGATCCCCTCGAACAAGTACAGGGCAGCCAGTTCGTTGATATCTTCAAACGTGAACGCCACGACGGTGATTCGCTGCTATGGCGGGGTGTGGTAGAAACAGCCGAGCTGTATGATCTGCTGGCCCGGTTTCTTGGCCCTCAACGCGCGACTGAGGCCTTCGACCGTTATGCCCATGACCATAGTGGTTATCCATTGCAAGCGGATTCCCGGCTGATTCATTACACCGAGCGATTGCTGGCTGGAGCGATTGGCGCCGCGTCTGCACGGGTGATGATCTCGTCGATTGTCATGGGCGAAGTGCTCAGCATTGAAGAGGTCATGACGATCCTTGATGAGAGCACACAGGTCCTCGAATACAGCCGCCGGCTGGAACAAAAGTCCCATGAACTGGAAGCCACCTCTGCTGAACTGCGTGAAGCGAATAACCGCTTGCGAGAACTCGACCGCCTTAAGGACGAATTCATCTCCACCGTGACCCATGAACTACGCACTCCTCTGACTTCAATCCGCGCTTTCTCAGAAATCCTCCTGGCTAACCCTGACATGGAAGTTGAGCAACGCAGCAAGTTCCTGAGTATTATTGTCAAGGAAAGCGAGCGACTCACCCGATTGATCAATCAGGTGCTGGATATGGCTAAGATTGATTCTGGCCGAATCGACTGGCATGTCGACGAAGTCGATCTTCGTACATTGATTCAAGATGCCATCAATTCCACCAGCCAATTGTTTTGCGACAAAGCGGTGGCGCTGCATGAGGATCTGGGGGATGTTCCCGTAATCATCGATGGCGACCACGATCGCTTAACCCAGGTCATTATCAATCTGCTATCGAACGCGGTGAAATTCTGCCCGGAACAGAGTGGTGAAGTCACTATTCGTTTACAACCGAGTTTAATGAATCGCTGGCGCATCGAGGTCCTCGACAATGGTCCGGGTATTACCTCTGATCAACACAAGCTGATCTTTGAGAAATTTCATCAGGTGAGCAACGCACTCGCTGGCAAACCCAAAGGTACCGGCTTGGGGTTACCTATCAGTCAAAAGATTGTCGAACACCATAATGGACGCATCTGGGTAGAGAGCGAGCCTGGGCAGGGCGCTACGTTTATTGTGGAATTGCCAGGCGCCGGGTAAAGGCGCGGCCAGATGCGCCTCAGCCGTTCGCTTCATTCAATTCATCAAGTGCGGCGGAGAATGAATGGATGCCCGAATGCTGATCGATCATCTGCCCATGCACCCGGTTACCCAGTTGCAACAATCGAATGCCTAAACGGTAACGGCTTGTTGTGCTGCGTTCTA
Organism: Proteobacteria bacterium UBA2383; assembly: GCA_002343485.1. GTDB lineage: Bacteria > Pseudomonadota > Gammaproteobacteria > Competibacterales > Competibacteraceae > UBA2383. The sequence continues at coordinate 61,737 of DDST01000138.1, read as the reverse complement.
CGAAACCATGTTCAGTCAGAGAAGCCAAAATCCGGAAGGTGGTTGAGGGATGCAGGCCTGTAGCCTTAGACAGCGTTTTGAGACTGACAGGCTCATCATGCGCGGCCATAGCATCCAGGATGAGAGTTAATCGGGTAATTACCTGAATTGAGGACGTTGCTTTGACAGTCATGCGTTACCCTGTGGCCTGCTTATGTGGTCACTTTATTATTCATGATCATGGGATAGAGATGACTATATTGCATTGCACCATAAAATTCCACTGTCTTGCTAGGAAAGCAGATGATCGAGATCTCTGACGATGAAAGGATATCTGGACTTATTGCAGCAGGTACTAAATGAAGGGGTCCGTAAACAAGATCGAACCGGGGTTGGAACACTGAGCTGGTTTGGCGCTCAGCTCCGTTTCGATCTTCGCACTGGCTTTCCATTAGTCACGACTAAAAAGCTGCACCTGCGCTCGATCATTTATGAACTGCTGTGGTTTTTGCGCGGCGATAGCAATATTGATTACTTGCACGAGCATGGTGTGACGATCTGGGATGAGTGGGCCGATCAAAACGGCAATCTCGGACCTATTTACGGCCAGCAGTGGCGCGCTTGGCGAACCGCTGATGGGCGTTGCATTGACCAATTGGCTGATGCAATCGAACGACTGCGTCGTGACCCGGATTCACGGCGGATCGTTGTCTCCGCTTGGAACGTCGGAGAGCTTGAACAAATGCGGCTACCGCCCTGTCATCTGTTATTCCAGTTCCATGTCACCAACGGTGCGTTATCCTGCCAGCTCTACCAGCGCAGCGCTGACCTGTTTTTGGGAGTACCGTTCAATATTGCCAGTTATGCATTGCTAACCCATCTAGTTGCCCAGCAAACAGATTTAACGGTTGGTGAATTCATCTGGACCGGTGGCGATTGTCATCTGTACTCGAATCATCTGGAGCAGGTTCGTTTGCAACTCAGTCGCGAGCCATACCCGGCACCGCAATTAATGATCCACCGGCGGCCGGATTCGCTGTTTGATTATCAGTATGAGGATTTCGCTATCATTGGCTACCAGCATCATCCAGCGATTAAAGCACCTGTAGCAGTTTGAACATCTAGCTGCCATGCGATACAGCTAGCGATCAGGGATCGCAGCACTGACCTTTACCCGTTACCACAGCCGCCCAAACCGATGTTGCTTGACGGTTTCGATAAATTATGTTGCGATGCACAACAAGAAAACGCAGTGAGGATTGGATGATGAATACCGATAGAATGCTCGAACGTCAACAAGCGGTGAATCTACTGGCTTGGCAGTGTGCTTTGCGTATTAACGGGTTGATAAACATCGCTGCAATTGGCTCAGTCCGTCGATCGCTGGACACGTATTTACTGTTCCTGCAACAAGGGACAAAATCCATGCAGAATACCCAGCTCACCGGCTCACCGGTGAACTGGATCGTAGTTTCTGTAGACAATTTCGGTGAGTACGTTGAAAAATCATGGCAGGATTTCCGCAACCAAGTACAAATTCTGCTATTGACCCAGGATGAAGCATTGATCTGGATGAATCGGATTGAGAAAGCCTTAGCCGAGGGCTGAACAAGACTGAGTGGCTTATTACCTATCAGGCTATCTGGTTATTTAGAAGATATCCAACACATACCTTGTCTTTTTCAAACATAGGGATATGTAATTGAGCTTCGAATTCTTTTTCGACACGCGAGTAGTCATATCCTTTATTCAAGCATCGGTACTGCGGCTGCTCTAGCCGGTTCAGACGGTGATAGGGACATTGGCGGCCATGATGGAGGACATCATTCGGCTGTCATGGACCTTTGTACGCGCACAGGTGACGCCGAGAGGTTTCCCGTTTTGATCATCGGCATGGAGCGAGATCTTACTGCCGCCCTGTCCCCGGTCAGTGGGATTTAATCCCAAAGCCTCCTCCTCGTTCGAGTTAGGCACGTTTCTGTTCCATAGTCCATGAAGCACCCCGATATGTCGAACAGCGGCTGGCCGTTAAGGTCGCCTCGCCAGTGCTGTTGCAAACGCAGTGATCTTCTACAATTCTGCCAGGAAACCGCCTAAGAGGCGTTTTTATACAGCTTTTTGGCATTCAAATCATTAAAAAAGCAGTCCCCATCCCCTCTTTCATAGAGAGGGGATTTTTTACAACGCACATCCCCTTATAACTTCAGGAGAACTCAATGCCTACTCCCGCTGACCAATTACGCACTCTGTTAGCCCAACCCGGCTTGCTGCTAATGCCGGGTTGTCACGATGCTCTATCAGCCACGCTGATCGAACAGGCAGGTTTTCCACTGGCTTTCATGAGCGGTTTTGCAGTCTCTGCCGCTCGGCTTGGCTTACCTGATACCGGCCTGATTTCCTATGGAGAAATGGTTGATCAGGGCCGCAGTCTCTGCAGCGCCGTTTCCATCCCGATCATCGGCGATGGTGATACCGGCTTCGGCAACCCGCTCAATGTTAAGCGCACGGTGCAAGGCTATGCCCGCGCCGGTTTTGCTTGCGTGATGATTGAGGACCAAGTGATGCCCAAACGTTGCGGACACACCCAAGGTAAAGCCGTGGTTCCTCGCGAAGAGGCATTGATGCGCCTGCAAGCAGCGGTAGACACTCGCAATGAAGGAAGCGATATCCTGATCATGGCGCGCACCGATGCTCGCGCCACAAATGATCTGGATGAGGCCATTGCCCGATGCCGTGCTTTTGCTGAGATAGGCGCCGACATCACTTTTCTGGAAGCCCCGGAAAGTGAGGTGGAAATGCGCCGCTATTGCAGTGAAGTTCCCGGCCCTAAAATGGCCAACCTGATCGAGTTTGGCAAGACGCCGGTGTTACCGCCCAAACAACTGCAAGCGATTGGCTATCAAATCGCTGTCTATCCGCTGACTTTGCTAAACGTGTCAATCAAGGCCATGCGCACCGCGCTAGCGCAAATGCAGGAGGGTCAATCACCTGAGGTACTGGACTTCGAAGCGCTGAAAGCAGCCGTCGGCTTTCCAGAATACTATGCCGGCGAGACCCGTTACCGGTGTGGCTCTTGATGCCGGTGCAGAGAAGGAGAGCGCGTGTGTTTATTTTGGTTTGAAAGAATTCAGATTGCCGTCCTTGAAAGACAGCACCGCATTCGCATAAAACCAATCTTCAATCTTCTTCCCTTCTGTATCCATACGTCCTTTCTTATAAAGAGGCTTTCCATATTTCGAGAGAATGGAATCAGCAGAATCACCCAGACCCAGATCTGCGGTCATATTGGGTTCCATGGATTTTGGATCATCCGCCATGTCACTGGCCGCACAACCGAACGAAATAGCGACCACCAACCCGATAGCCAAGAGTCCAATCATTCTCATTGGCAAAACCTCATGATGATAGGCTGATGTAAAATTGGGAAGTTTGGCACGCCCGGCGAGACTTGAACTCACGACCTTCGGCTCCGGAGGCCGACGCTCTATCCAACTGAGCTACGGGCGCGTTGGGTATAAGAAGGTTAGGATACCTGCGATCACAAGTTCCCGTCCAGTGCTTTGATAAATATTTATCCAGCGTCCTCAACGAGGCTAGCATCGTCAAACTCCAGTAAACCCATGCCGAAATACTGGATTTCCAGATAAAGTCAAATAACGTTATTATTAGCGCGTCTGGCCTTGCCCAAACTACAAGATAACAAGCCCAAATCAAAACCTTCCTACCCACAGTGCCTACGCAAAGACTCGCACCCGGCGACGGGAGCCATCGACATCGGGTCTGCCGCGATGCATCCAGGGATGTGCAGGTTGAAAATGCGTTCAGTGAGGTAAGAGTGTGAATTCGCAAGTCGATAACTCTGTTGTGACCACAACCGTCACTTTAATCTCGGCATTAGTATTGCTAGCAGCCGTTCTATTCATGGGCGCCTCGCTCATTGGCGTCATTGATAATGTCCCTCCCGATGATGGTTCGCGGAAGCAGGCAGCCATCCTTGAACGTATCAAACCGGTCAGCCAGGTTTCGTTTGAAACACCCAAGCCAGCCGTTGCGGTGCAATTATCTGGCAAGCAAGTCTATGACAAGGTCTGTGCAGCTTGTCATGTTGCGGGCACGCTAGGCGCACCCAAAACGGGGGATAAAGCGGCCTGGGAACCCCGTTTTGCACAAGGCATGGACACTTTGGTCAATCATGCGATCAATGGCATCCGCGCCATGCCGGCTAAGGGCGGCGATCCGTCGCTGACCGAAGCAAATATCCACGATTCTATCGCTTACATGCTGGGCGAATCGGGTATCAAAGTCGAAGCGCCAGCGGCGGCCTCTGCGCCAGCATCCGCAGAAGCTACCGCACCCGCAGAAGCCAGCCTGGCCCCAGCTGAGCCAAAATAAACCTGCGAATTGCCGGTATTTTCTAATAAAAGGGCCATCCCTAACGGGTGGCCCTTCTTTATTTCAAACGAGCAGTTCTGCCATGCGCCCCGATCTCCGCTACACCGAAACCCCGCATCATGAACGCCGCGACTGGGCCAATCTCTGGGCATTATTACCCTATCTCTGGGAGTACCGGGGCCGCGTGCTACTCGCCCTTGGCTGCCTGGTACTGGCCAAGGTCGCCAATATTGGGGTGCCACTCGTGCTTAAGCAAATCGTCGACCACCTGGATGCCCGCCAGCAGGCGGTCATTGCCCTGCCGGCAACACTGTTGCTGGCTTATGGGGCGTTGAAACTGGGCAATGCGTTGTTCAGTGAGTTGCGCGATGTGTTATTTGCCCGGGTTCGCTACCGGGCCATGCGCCGATTGACCGTGCGCACCCTGGCCCATCTGCATAATCTGTCGCTGCGCTTCCACTTGGAACGCAAGACGGGCGCCATCAGCCGCGATTTGGAGCGAGGCGCACGCAGCCTGAGCACCCTGCTCAACTATCTAGCCTTCAGCATTTTGCCAGTGCTGGTGGAATTCCTGCTGGCGGCAGTGTTGTTATTGGGCCGTTATCCGCCCATCTTCACTCTGATCGTATTTGGTAGCGTCGTTACCTACGTCACCTTCACTCTGGCAATCACCAATTGGCGAATGGAGCACCGGCATTTAATGAACCGGCTGGAATCGCAGGCCAATAATGAAGCCCTTGATAGCCTGATCAATTACGAAACAGTCAAATACTTCGGCAATGAGGATTGGGAATTGCGCCGCTGCGACACCACCCTGGCCGGTTGGGAAAACAGCGCGGTACGCAGCCAAACCTCGATGTCGGCGCTCAATTTCGGGCAAGGCGCGATCATTGCCGTTGGCGTGACGCTGATCCTGTTCGTCGCTGCCAATCAAGTCGCGGCCGGGCAATTAACCCTGGGCGATCTGGTGCTGGTCAACGCCCTGTTGCTGCAATTGTTCATTCCGTTAAATTTTCTCGGCATCGTCTACCGGCAAATCAAGTACGCGCTAGCCGACATGGACGATCTAATCCACCTGTTTGAACGAACTCCGGAGATCCGCGACGCGCCAACCGCGGATAAATTGCAGGTAACACAAGGGGAGTTGCATTTTGAAAACGTCAGTTTCGGCTACCAGCCGGACCGGCAAATTCTGTTCGGGGTCAGCTTTACCGTGCCGCCTGGCTGCAAATTAGCCGTGGTTGGAGCCAGCGGGGCGGGGAAATCGACCTTGGCGCGGTTACTGTTCCGGTTTTACGATGTGAACGATGGACACATCCTGATTGATGGCCAGGACATCAGCGCTGTGACCCAGCAAAGTTTGCGGGCCGCCATTGGCATCGTCCCACAGGACACAGTGCTGTTCAACGATACGTTGTATTACAACCTGGCCTATGCCCGGCCTGAAGCCAGCTATCAAGAAATCGCTGACGCCGCCCATATGGCGCAATTGCATGATTTCATCGCTGCGCTGCCCGCTGGTTACGATACAGTCGTCGGTGAACGCGGTTTGAAACTATCCGGCGGTGAGAAGCAGCGAGTGGCGATTGCCCGGGCTATTCTTAAACGGCCACGCATTCTGATTTTCGACGAAGCCACCTCAGCGTTGGATAGCAAATCCGAACAGGCTATTTTACAGGCCTTACGCGCAGTCGCCATGGATCATACCACGCTGGTCATCGCTCACCGGCTGTCGACCATCGTCGACGCTGATCAAATCCTGGTGCTAGAGCATGGCCAGGTTCGAGAACAAGGCACTCACCGTGAACTGCTACAACACAACGGAATGTACGCGCAGATGTGGGCCTTGCAGCAACAGGAACAGGCAGCAAGGGAAGAGGAGCGGCTATTGGGATTGGATTAAAAGCTTCACTCCCGTCCTCCTGCTGGAAAAAGGCCGGTTATTCGTCAAACGCCAGTAGCGCCCGTTCCGTCTCGCCAAGCACTACCAGCACCCCGGCATGCTGACGATGCAGCCAGGCCAGCCGTTCATGCCGGTCGTCGAATTCCTCATCATCACCCTCAACCGTGTTCTCCAACAGAGCGGTCAATTCAGCGGCCGCCTCTTCCAGTTCATCCAGTTGGTCCAGCAGTTCACGCTGCTGGCGGCGCAATTCGTGGGATATTGCCATCACCTTACTCCTGGGAGGAACGGATACAACGTCGACCCGATTGGATTCAAGATTGCTCCCCTATCACGATGCAGTATGATCAATGACCGACGAGCGGTCATAGAGCAATGTGACATTCTCCGCACCGGCTAACTCCCGGAGCCGTTTGAGCAATGCCTCGCTGGGTTTGACCCGCCAATTCTGACCGAAAGCCAGTTCTACTCGTGCCTGGGGGCCGGTGTATTCAATCCAGACAGAGCACCGGCCATCGGCGCGATACTCGGCTAGAATGCTGGCTAGTTGCCGTAACGCACCCGCTTGGCACTGTTGCGCATCCAATCGCAACAGCACACGGCGAGCATACTCAGCGCGCGCCGTATCCCAGTCCAGCACCCGTTCAACGTTCAGGCGGGTGCTCTGATTAAACTCATCCCAGCTCAGCATTCCTTGCGTCAGCAGAATGGCATCCTCGATAATCAAGGACCGGTGTTGCTCATACACTTCCGGGAAAATGCGGATTTCCAGCCGGCCTGTCCCATCATCCAGGGTTACGAAAGCGATCCGCCCACCCCGGTTAGCGTTGCGGGTACGGACGCTGACGACCAGCCCGGCAATCAATAGCGACCGGTCATTGCTCCGGCGCAAAACACTGTTGCCCCCGGCCAGGCTGCCTAAGCGGGCCACGCCCAAGGCGGTCAACTCATCAGCGATTCGCTCCAGCGGATGGCCGCTCAGATAAATACCTAAGGTTTCCTTCTCACCGCGCAACCGTTCTTCCTGACTCCATTCCGGGGTCTTGGCAATATGCAGCGGGCGCGTAGGGGTTTTCTCGGTAGCCGCCAGTCCGAACATATCATTCTGACCGGCGGCATCATTGCGGGAGTGTTGTTCGGCCAGTTGCAAAGCCTCCGGCAGTTGCGCCGCCAGCGTCGCCCGGTTAGCACCCAGTTCATCGAAGGTTCCGGAACGGATCAATGACTCCAGCACCCGGCGGTTGAGCTTACGCAGATCGACCCGCTGGCACAGGTCGAATAAATCCGAGTACGGCCCATCTTGGCGGCGCTCCTGGACCAACGCTTCGATAGCGCCTTCGCCGACACCCTTGATCGCGCCCAGACCATAGCGAATTTCACCCGCTTCGCCGGCCGTAAAGCGATATTCGGAAACATTGATATCTGGTGGAGCCAGTTTCAGACCCATACGCCGGCATTCTTCGATGAACACCACCACCTTGTCAGTCTTGTCCATGTCTGAGGACAATACTGCCGCTATGAACGCGGCAGGATAGTGCGTCTTTAACCAAAGCGTTTGATAGGAGACGAGAGCGTAGGCGGCAGAATGTGATTTATTGAAACCATAACCAGCAAATTTATCTATTAAGTCAAATATATATGAAGCGGTTTCCGGGTCAACTTGCCGATCCTTCGCGCCATTGATAAAACCATCCCGTTCCTTGGCCATCTTTGCAGCATCCTTTTTTCCCATCGCCCTCCTCAGCAAATCCGCCCCACCCAGGCTATAGCCGGCCAGCACCTGTGCAATCTGCATGACCTGTTCCTGGTAGAGAATAACGCCATAGGTGGGTTTAAGAATCGGTTCCAGCGCCGGATGCGGATACTCGATACGCGCCCGGCCATGCTTGCGGTCAATAAAATCATCCACCATGCCCGATTGCAGTGGACCTGGCCGGAACAGCGCCACCAACGCCACAATGTCTTCAAAACAATCCGGTTGCAAGCGACGGATCAGATCTTTCATGCCGCTGGATTCGAGCTGGAACACCGCCGTGGTTTCATAACGCTTGAGCAGGCTAAAGGTCTGCGTATCGTTCAGGGGGATGGCGGAAATATCCAGTGGCGGTTCGCCACGCGCTTGCCGTTGCGCGTTAATGGTCTGCAACGTCCAATCAATAATTGTCAGGGTGCGCAGCCCCAGGAAGTCAAACTTGACCAGCCCTGCTGCCTCCACATCGTCCTTGTCAAATTGGGTGACAACGCTGGGATCGTTCTGCTCACAGTACAGCGGCGAATAATCAGTCAGGTTCACTGGGGCAATCACCACGCCGCCCGCATGCTTGCCAACATTGCGCGCGAGCCCTTCCAGCTTACGAGCCAACTCGATCAGCGTTCGCACCTCTTCGTCGTTTTCATACAGCCGGCGCAATTCAGCTTCCTGCTCAATCGCCTTATCCAGAGTGATACCGGGTTCAAAAGGAATTAACTTGGCGATGCGATCGACAAAGCCGTAAGGATGACCGAGCACCCGGCCCACGTCGCGCACCACGGCCTTGGCTGCCATGCTGCCATGCGTGGCGATCTGTGAAACTCGCTCCCGGCCATAACGCTGGGCCACGTATTCGATCACCCGGTCACGGCCTTCCATACAAAAATCGATGTCGAAGTCAGGCATGGACACCCGTTCGGGATTGAGGAAGCGTTCGAACAGTAACTCATAGGCAAGCGGGTCCAGATCGGTGATGCCAAGCGCATAAGCGACCAGCGACCCGGCCCCGGAACCCCGTCCCGGCCCGACGGGTACGCCGTGGTCGCGCGCCCATTGAATAAAGTCAGCGACAATGAGGAAATAGCCGGGGAAGCCCATCTGAATGATCACCTTCAACTCCAACTCCAGCCGCTCATCATAGGGCTGGCGGCGTTCGGCGAAGCCGATGGCAGCGGGATCAAACAATCTTCGCAACCGCTGTTCCAGTCCAGTGCGGGCCTGGGTGATGAAATAGTCAGAGGCGCTCAATCCATCCGGGATCGGGAAATCAGGCAACACATTCTTCCCGAGTTCCAGGTGCAGGTTGCAGCGACGGGCAATTTCAACGCTATTTTCCAGCGCCTCAGGAAGATCGGCGAACAATTCCGCCATCTCCACCGGGCTGCGCAGGTATTGCTGATCGCTGTAACGGCGCGGCCGATGGGCATCATCTAAGATCGCACCGCCATAGATACAAACGCGGGCTTCGTGGGCATCAAAATCCTCGCGTTGCAAAAAACAGACGTCGTTGGTCGCTACCACAGGCAGGTGACTGTCCGCTGCTAGTTCTACAACCGCCTCCAGGTACTCCTCTTCCTGAGGCCGGCCGGTGCGCTGCACTTCCAGATAAAAGCGCTTCGGGAACAGCCGCTGCCAGTCGTTTAGCCAGGTTCGAGCGTGGTCGAGCCGATCGTTGAGCAAGGCCTGACCTAACTCACCCTCACGGCCACCGGACAGGGCGATCAGACCAGCGGTGTTTCCTTCCAGCCAAGCAAGATCAAGGACCGGCACACCGCGTTGTTGACCTTGGAGATAACCGCGGCTGACCAGCCGGGTTAGATAGCGGTAGCCTTCTAGATTCTGACACAGCAGTACCAATCGGGCGGGTTCCCAGCCGGACCGCTGCACCCAGGTCTCGACCCCAACGATGGGCTTGATTCCAGCGCTGAGAGCAGCCTTGTAGAATTTGATCAGAGCAAACAGGTTGCTCATATCAGTCACTGCAACCGCTGGCATACCGGCGGCGGCGGCCTGCTTGACCAAGCTTTTGATGCGAATCAAGCCGTCGACCAGTGAATATTCAGTGTGCAGATGCAGATGGATAAACGGCGCGATCATGGTCATTCTTGGATGATAGTAGCTTGCAAGACGGCGGCAACGGGGGCGAAGGAGCGACGATGTTCGGGACAGGGGCCAAGGCGTTGTAACGCTTGGCGATGCGCCGCGGTGGGATAGCCTTTATGGCGGGCAAAACCGTAATCAGGATAGCGATCATGCAATTCACGCAACTCCGCATCGCGCGCGACCTTGGCCAGGATCGAGGCCGCACTGATCGCGGGAACAGTGGCGTCACCTTTGATAAGAGCCTGACAAGGACACATGAGTCCTGATGGACAATGCTTGCCGTCGACCAACACCTTATGGGGAATAATGCTCAGATCTTCAACTGCACGGCGCATAGCCAGCAATGAAGCTTGTAAGATGTTGACCCGGTCAATCTCAGTCACATCGGCCCGGCCTAGCGCCCAAGCCAACGCGTGCGCACGAATTTCCACAGCGAGTTGCTCACGGCGAATTTCACTGAGTTGCTTGGAATCCGCCAGCCCAGTGATGGGGTGGGCCGGATCGAGAATGACGGCAGCAGCGATGACGGGGCCAGCCAGAGGGCCACGCCCGGCCTCATCCACACCGGCGATCAGGAGAGTATCAGGCATAGGGGAACACAGAATCGCTTGAGGTACATAAAACCACAAAACCCGGCATAACCGGGTTCGTTGATGAGGAAATCGTAAGTATCAGTTAACACACAGACTGCGTTGAGGTTCGATTCCTTTCAGATACATACCCTGCAACTTGCTGGGTACTATTTTTTGCTGGTTGCCCTGCAGCTTGCGTGCTGCGGGACCGTTCATTATCAGGGATCAGCGCACAGCCTCGGCCGTAATAATGCTGTAAGGTTTGCCAAACTTCGAAAAAGTACTGGTGGGATACATCATCGCTTGCTGACGGGGTGGTGGAAGTCTCTGCTCCAATGGGATCTAACACCGCCAGAGTATTACCCGGCGTCGGCAAATGATGGGCATCAAGCAAAGCAATCGCTTGATGGGCATAACCACCGTTCTCCTGCTCACCAACGCCAATTCGATAGAGCCGGAAATCCTTCATTCGTGCCATCCGTGGCAGATAGTGGAGGAGGCGGCGGGTAGCGCTTTCCTTATCACCGGCTTGAGCTGCGATGCTGTCATCAAAACCAAAATGGGTATAAACCTGTTCGATCCGCCGCAACTCATTCGCTTTGTCAGGATCGATGCATTCGAATTGCTCAGCGATTTGCTGCAAAACACTGGACATGATGTTTCACCTCGCTCGACCATGGCGCGGGGGCCGGCCTTATTCATAATATTGATAATTAAAGGAGAGAGGGTGCACTCCATGCGGGTGGGTTCTTCAGGCTATAAGCAGCAGCTTCATCTTTTACAGTCATTGCTTTTAGCTGAATGTGATAATTGTAGCATCCACAAGGCATTTTGATAGGGATCCGGGAAAATTTTCACATTGCGCAATCGCACAAAAGCCCGGCAGCACCGGGCTCGTAGCGACCCAACATTCCTTAGGCAGAAGAGGTCTCTCCCTTAGCGCCCGCATCCTCCATCAACTTTTGTAGCTCGCCACTCTGATAGAGTTCCAGCGTGATATCACAACCGCCCACTAATTCGCTGCCAATATAAATTTGCGGGAAAGTCGGCCAATCAGCATAGCGCGGCAGACTGTCAAAAATCTCCGGGTCTTCCAGTACGTTGACGTAAGCAAAAGGCAGACCCGTCGCCGCCAGCGCCTGTGATGCCCGATGCGAAAAACCACAGCGCGGCGCTTCCGGGGTACCCTTCATGTAGATCACCACCGGATTATTTTCAACCTGTTGTTTGATACGTTCCAAAGCATCCATTGGGTTACCTCGATTAATGAAAAGAATTCTCAATCATTGACCCGCGCTGCCGGGTCGATGTTCAATTGCAGCCACAGTTCCAACAGCGCTGAATGCCACAGTTTGCTGCCCAGCAACCGGGTCAAATGCGCTTCAGGCTCAGCCAATAGGGTGTCCAGGTACGCCCGCTGAAAAAGACCACGTTCCCGGCATACACGCGAGTTCAGGATATCACGCATGAAATCCAAGAACGGTCCGCGTACAAATTTAAGCGCCGGCACCGGGAAATAACCCTTAGGCCGGTCGATCACGGCATCGGGCAACAGACCGCGGGCAATGGTTTTCAATACCTGCTTACCGCCGCCGCCAATTTTCAGTCCGGGGGGCAACTGCATTGCCAATTCCACCAGCTCATGATCCAGAAACGGCACTCGCGCTTCCAATCCCCAAGCCATCGTCATATTGTCCACCCGCTTCACCGGGTCATCGACGATCAAGGTGGTGACATCCAGCCGCAGCACCTGGTCGAGGTACTCATCGGCATCCGAATCCGTCAATCGTTCGGCGATCAGTTGCGCAGTGTAGTCAGTACCATGGTAAATCGATGCGACAGTTTCCAGAAATTCGGCGTGATCGCGGTCGAAATAGTGCCGCCGGAATCGCTCCAAAGCATCGCCGGTTTCAGCAGCCATCCGTGGATACCAGAAATAGCCACCGAAGACCTCATCCGCACCCTGGCCACTCTGCACCACCTTGACCGCCTGAGAGACCTGCTCCGCCAGCAGGAAGAATGCGACTGCATCCTGGCCCACCATGGGTTCGGCCATACAGGTCACTGCTTCCGGAAGACGCTCCAGAACCTGGCTGTTAGGGATCAGATACTTGTGATGACGAGTCTGATAACGGGCCGCGACGGGGTCGGAATACTCAAACTCGCTGCCTTTTTCCTCTGGTTGATCCTCGAAGCCTACTGAAAAGGTGCGTAGATCNNACTCCAACCGGCACGTCGGCAACATCCAGCCGCCGCCGCACCGCAAGCCGCAGCGCGTCATGTACGGCTTGGGTCCACTCGGCCTCAGTACGTAGCGCAGCAGGACGCCGGGCTTGCAGACGCCAATAAACCCGGTTCCGCTCATTCCCTTGGGCATCGATGGTCAAAGTCGTGGCTGGCGCCAATTTGCGGATACCCTGGAGAAGGGTGCGCGGTGCAGGGATGACCGCATGCAAGGTCAGTTGGTGGTGCAGCGCTACCGGGTCGATAGCGGTATTGGTATCCCCGGCGGCCAGCAATGCCTGGCTGTTGGAGGCAAAGCGGAACGCATGCGGGGTTCTGCTGTAATACAGCGGCTTAATACCCAGCCGGTCACGGGCAAGGAAAAGCGTGTGCTCGCGCTGGTTCCAAAGGGCGAAAGCGAACATACCGGTCAGATGCTCGACACACTGCTCGCCCCATTCAGAGTAGGCTTTAAGAATGACTTCGGTGTCGCCCTCGGAGAAGAAGCGGTAGCCTTTGGCCTGTAGCTCCCGCCGCAGTTCCCGATAGTTGTAGATGGCGCCGTTAAACACCAGCGCCAGGCCCAGTTCGGAATCGGCCATCGGCTGATTGGAACGGTCGCTGAGATCAATTACTGACAACCGGCGATGACCGAACAGCAGGGGAGCGTCGGACCAGACCCCTTCATGGTCGGGGCCACGACGGGCCAGGCGCCGCAGCATTCGCCTCATCAGGGCTAAATCAGGTTCGCCGCCATCGAAGCGCAGTTCGCCGCTAATACCGCACATGCGTGCTCAGGACTCCTAGGGGTTGGATCAGGGACAATGGATTATTCGGGGATATATTCGATACTGGCCCAGAGGACTCGCCGCACACCGGGTGCAGCGCGCGCGACGGACACAGCACGGTTAGCGGCGCGGGCGCTTAACCGGCCGCTGAGACTGACCACTCCCTGATTGGAATTCACTGAAATGTTGGACTTGGATAGCAGGTCATCTTGACTGAAGGCGCGCTGGATAGCAGAGGTGATTTCCGAGTCGTTGGCTTGGGGAGCGCCACGACCGCTGTCACTAAGGCTGGCGGTGCTGGCCACACTGTCATCACCGCTGGAGCCACCGCCAGAGGTAACGCAACCGGCAATACTCAAAGCGGCCAACAGGGCAAAAATAAAGGTGAGCTTATTCATCTGTTCGATCTCCATGAGCTGAAACGAAGGGCGCGGAGCGGCTTCGCACCGGTCCGGCACACGGGGCAAGCGCAAGGATAACACACCCTTGCCACGTGAAACCTGCGTTGCATCGTCGCGAAGCGACGACTAGACTTGCCGCACCGGCGCGTCCAGCCCCGCTGACGAAACTTCATGTCGCCACGAGGTTCCAATCGGGCGCGATACCTCTTCACTGATATCCTAAGGAGAAGGCCGATTATGGCTCACGAACTACCTGCATTGCCCTATGCCCAGAATGCGCTGGAACCGTATATTTCCAAGGAAACCTTGGATTTTCATTATGGCAAGCATCATCAGGCCTATGTGACCAATTTGAATAACCTGATCAAAGGCACCGAATTCGAGAATCTATCGCTTGAAGAGATCATTCTGAAGGCTTCAGGCGGCGTCTTTAACAACGCCGCGCAGGTATGGAACCATACCTTTTACTGGAATTGCCTAAAACCGAATGGCGGTGGAGAACCAAGCGGTGCGGTCGCTGCGGCGATCAACCAAAAATTTGGCTCATTTGCAGCCTTCAAAGAAGAATTCACCAAGGTTGCGGTAGGCACCTTCGGTTCTGGCTGGGGCTGGCTGGTCAAGAACCCGGATGGGTCAATTGAATTGATGAGCACCTCCAATGCGGGCACCCCAGTGACCGCTGGCAAAAAGGCGTTGCTGACTTGCGATGTCTGGGAGCATGCCTATTACATCGACTATCGTAATTTACGCCCGAAGTATGTTGAGGCGTTCTGGAATCTGGTCAACTGGGATTTCGTTGCTCAACAGTACGCCTAAGACAACGAGGCAGCACCCGGCGATGATCGTGGCTGGCAGCGAGCCAGCAACCCTTGCTGGGCTGCTGGCTTTTTTATGGCTTGCTCTCTCGTAAGCTCAGTCTATGTCTATGGATTCTTTGAAAATTCACCAACTCTTCGCCCGCCTGCAAGCAGCCTGTCCGCGACCAACGACCGAACTGCATTACCATAGTCCTTTCGAGCTGCTAGTTGCAGTGATCCTGTCAGCCCAATCGACGGATAAAAAAGTCAACGAAGCGACTTCCAAGCTATTCCCGGCCGCTAACACGCCGCAGGCGTTGTTAACGATGGGGGAGATCCGTTTAAAGGAATTGATAAAAACCATCGGTCTTTATAACACCAAAACAGCAAATATCCTCAAGATGTGTAAGCTGTTGCTGGAGCGGCACAAGGGTGAGGTACCGAACGATCGGATAGCGCTGGAAGCCTTACCAGGCGTGGGCCGCAAGACGGCCAACGTCATCTTGAATACAGCTTTCGGTGAACCGGCAATTGCCGTCGACACCCATATTTTCCGGGTCGCTAATCGCACTGGACTGGCACCGGGTAAAACCGTGCGTGATGTGGAAGACACCTTGCTGGCAGCAACACCCGATGAGTTTAAGCAGGATGCTCATCATTGGTTGATCCTGCACGGCCGCTATATTTGCACGGCGCGAAAACCGAACTGTCCAACTTGCCCTATCCGTGATCTTTGTGAATATCCCGGCAAAAACGAGGCATTTTAAATGTTTGGCAATGATCGCAACAACCTGCGCCGCTACTACTGTACCGTTTGGGAAAAAGCCCGCGCTAGTCAATCACTGGAGCCGCTGGAACAACTCATCGCCAGCATCATCAACGAACATCCTGAGTATCAAGCCGTGCTGACCGATACCGAAACTGCACTAAGCCAAGAGTACGCGCCGGAAGGAGGGCAGACCAATCCTTTTCTACACATGGGCATGCACATTGCTATTCAAGAACAATTGGGCGGTAACCGCCCGGCAGGCATCCTCGCTGTATATCAACAACTCTGCCAGCGGATAGGCGACGCGCATGCCGCCGAGCACGCGATGATGGAATGCCTAGGCGAAGTCCTCTGGGAGGCGCAACGTAACGGTCAAGAGCCAGACGAGCAGGTTTATCTGGAACGGTTACAGCGATTGGTGTAACCCCCTCCCCCGCCGCATGGGGAAGGGTTGAAAGGATCATTCAAGCCGGTTGCTGTTCAATAGCACTGTTGTCAACGAGATCCTGGTATGCATGCCAAGTTGCATGACCGATCAAGGGCAAGGCAATCACCAAGCCAACATAAAAGGAAACCAGGCCAATCCCTGTGAAGATCACAATCAATGCTGCCCACAACACCATCGGTCCCGGATTGACGCGGACCGCAGTAAGGCTGGTCAGCACCGCTGTAATGAAATCGATCTTGCGATCCAACATCATTGGAATAGCGACTACGCTGATCGCGAAAACCACGGCGGCAATGGCTGCTCCCACCCCCATGAAGACTAACAGGAAGGTCAGGCCACTCCCTGAGAAGAACAACTGCGAGACCGCACTGCTCAGGGTCATGTTATGACTGGTGGCGATCACGCCGAACAGAACCGCCGACAACCGCGCCCAGACTATCATCAATAAACCGATCAGGATTCCGAATAGCAGAATAGGCATCGTGTTATGCCGCCAAGCAGTCAGCGCATGCCCTAAGGTTGCCGGTTCGTTCATTTGCAATCGGCGGCTAATATCATATAGGCCCATTGCCAGAAAGGGACCCGCTAGCAGAAAGCCTGTAGTCAGCGCCAATGCGTAGTGGAATTGAGCCTCAACTAGATAGACCAGAACATAGCCCATGATAAGGAAAATCAACCCATAGGGAATACTCGCCGCTGGCGCCTGCCATAGGTCTTTCCAGCCAGCGCCCAGCCATTCCCAAGGCCGATCAATAGTAATGATCCGGATCTTGGGAGTCGTCAATGAACTTTCAACAACCGGAATCGTATCAACCATAGCAATCTCTCCTTCAGTGTTCGATAAATCGAAACTTTAATTACTGCTGCCATTACGTTGCGCACGCAAACGGCGATAGAGATCATAGGTTTGCTGGGCGATACTCCGCCAGCTATAGTGCCGCTCAACCCGTTCACGGCCAGCCTGGCCCATCTGCATGCACAGCTCCGGATCATTAGCGATACGATTGATTGCTTCGGCCATACCGCGTTCGAATCGGGCGGGCGAAATTGGATCGTGCGGCGGTTCAACAGATAGATGAGGATCGACCAACAGGCCGGTTTCACCATCCACAACGACTTCGCAGATACCGCCTACGGCACTGCCGACCACTGGCGTACCACAGGCCATGGCTTCCAGATTAATGATGCCAAATGGCTCGTAGATCGAGGGACAACAGAAAATGGTGGCGTGTGAGTAGAGCGCAATCGTTTCCTGGCGCGGCAACATCTCTGGAATCCAGACAATGCCAGCTCGATGACTCTGCAATTCTTCGACGATCTCTTCAATTTCGCGTTGCATCGCCAAGGTGTCTGCGTCACCGGCACAGAGCACAACTTGCAACTTGGGATCAAGGTGAGGAATCGCTTGGAGCAGATAATACAGCCCTTTCTGCCGGGTAATGCGCCCGACAAACAGCACATAGGGGCGATCAGGATCAATCCCATGTTTATTCAGCACTTCAGGAGCATGGATCGGCTGATATTCCTCGGTGTCAATACCGTTGGGAATCATCACCACCCGGGTGGGATCGACATCGAACAGCCGCAGAATATCTTCGCGGGTACTGCGCGAAACCGCGATGATAGCGTCTGCCGTTTCTAAGGCGCTTTTTTCGATCCAGCATGACAGATCATAACCGTGCCCGAGCTGGTCGCGTTTCCAAGGACGCAACGGTTCCAGCGAATGGACAGTGATCACCATTGGGATGTTATAGAGGATCTTGGCGAGAATGCCGCTGAAATGAGCGTACCATGTGTGGCAGTGAATGATTTCGGCATTGCCATCATCTTCTAGATCAGCACCGATGCCTTGACCAACGAAGGCCAAACAGGTACTCAGCGCCTTGAGTGGTGAGACGAAGGATTGTGGACAACCTGCAAAGTGAGTGGTATCCATTTTGATGCCGCGCACATGCAATTGGCCTTCGTCCAAGGTTTGGTCGTGGAAACTGCGCACCTCGACCGTGGTTAGCTTCGCCAGTTCGCGGGATAGGTATTCAACGTGAACGCCGGCGCCACCATAGACATGCGGCGGATATTCATTCGTGGTCAGCAGAATGCGCATTGTTGTTATGCTCCCTTGGCCGGGTTAGACGGCAGTGTGGGTTGCTTTAAACCCGCCTCGACGGCGGGTGAACCAATACTAGGCATTATGCCAAGCACTCTAGGGTTTTTGGAAGGGCGGCACTGATCCAATCGGTGACTTCTCACTCTTGCGCACGATATCAGCCGCAAACTGAATAAATCTTTAGAACCCAGCCGCTAAGGTGCGAACTTTGTCGAGCATCGCCTGCCGTTCAGTACGGGAGACTGAGAGAACCTGATAAAACGCTTGGTAACCGACGTTGCGAACGCCGCAGGCACCGAGCACTCCTTCGGCGATAGGGCGAACCAGCAGTTCGTGCCAGCGTTCCTTCTGATAGATCGCCTCATCGCCGCCCAGTGTGTTGAGAATCAATGCCCGTTCGTGAGTCAGCAATCCCTGCATACCGCTAGCATTGATGTCAAAGGCAAACTTGCGGGTGAAGACCCGGTCGATCCAGCCTTTGAGGATCGCCGGTGGACCGAACCACCAAATCGGATAGATCAACACCAACCCTTGTGCCCAACGGACTGCTTCCTGTTCACGTTGCACATCGTCAGACAGGACACCGCGCCAGTTACGTAATAAATCCTCATCATCAAGTATACAGCGAAACTGCATTTGATAAAGATCATGGACTTGCGTAGTGTGGCCTCGTTCGTGCAACGTAGCTTCGACCACCTCTAAAATAGCCCGGTTGAAACTGTGCAGGTTGGGATGCGCGTAGATAATCAGGACATTCATGCCGTTCAGGCAACCCGTGCAGTAAATTCATGTCCAGCCAGATTCAGAATCAGCCTATCACCAGACGCTAGAGGGCGGACCCCAGCCGGGGTTCCTGTCAGCACCACGTCACCCGGTTGCAAGGTAAAATAAGTCGAAATATAGGCCATGAGATCAAAAATACTGACCATCATCTGCTGGGTATTCCCTTGCTGGCGAATTTCACCGTTGACTCGAAGGCTCAAATCAGTGGCCTGAGGCTCAGGCAGGGCTTCAGGTTTCAGGAAGGACGACAGCGGACAGGAGCCATCAAAAGCTTTGGCAGTTTCCCAGGGATAGCCTTTCTTCTTCAGTTCGTTCTGCAGATCGCGCAAGGTCAGATCCAGCGCGATACCATAACCCGCGATGGCCCGGCACGCGGTCTCGGCATCAGCGTTTTGCAGCTGTCGCCCCACCAGCACTGCCAATTCGACCTCATGATGACATCCACCGCGCCCCACAGGTAGTTGTATCGGCTGATCCAACGCTATCAGGGCAGTCGCCGGCTTCATGAACAGGATAGGGGTTTCCGGCACCATGTTATTCAATTCACGGATATGGTCAAGATAATTGCGGCCGATGCAAACCACCTTGCCCACCGGGAAATCGAGCGGACTGCCATCCAGATAACAATGCTGGTAGATCACGGTTTTTTCCTGCGTTG
This sequence comes from Proteobacteria bacterium UBA2383, assembly GCA_002343485.1. Lineage (GTDB taxonomy): Bacteria > Pseudomonadota > Gammaproteobacteria > Competibacterales > Competibacteraceae > UBA2383. Next base: position 42,064 of record DDST01000138.1, on the reverse strand, counting down.
ATAATGCGCTGCTTTTGTAAAAAACACTAGTTTCGTAGCTCAGATACCGATGGTACTGGATAACTCAGCCGATACTTGGCTGGTCTGGACAACTCGGTTCCTGGTATTGCAATTTTGCACAGCTCTCATTCCTCTGCATCAGGTTCGCCACAGTTCCGTAGAATCACGGCTCGCACTGCATCCCGCAAGCGCACCGCCGCTGACCAATCAGCGCCAGCCGGTTGAATCGGTGGTTCAACAATCACCTCCAACCGGCCCCGGCGTGGAAACCAGGAGCCAGCGCGCAGGATATCGCGTGTCCCGCGAATCGTCACCGGTGCCACCAGAACGCCGGCCTGGGCCGCTGCCATAAACGCGCCCATGCGGAATGACAACAAACCGGGCATTCGTTTAAACGTCCCCTCCGGAAAAAACCCCAGCGATTGACCCGCCTGGGCAGCTTTAGCGATTTTGCGCGCCTCATCGACGCTGCGCTGCATGTCGAAACGCTCAACGAACAAGGTGCCAATGCGTTGCAGCGGCCGGGCAATCCAACGATTGTCCAGCAACTCCCGTTTAGCGACATAGTGAAAATGCCGGGGAATTGCCGCCATCAGCACATAAGCATCGAGAAAACTGGAATGATTAGCAACCAATATGCAGGGGCCTGTGGGCAAATACTCCAGTCCACGCACAGTCAGTGGCGTTCCCGTCATCTGCGCCAACAACCAGGTCGCGCTTCGCGCCAGCGCCCAGCGCTGCCCCATCTTCGGCAGAACCATAATCCCCAGCCAAGTGACCGGCGCCAGCACCCCGAACAAGATCCAAGCATACCCAGCAAACAGCCGTTCGCCTACACCTCGCCCCAATCGCCGTATCTGCGCCCAGACGCTCACCAGAGTCATCCGCGTCAGTTGTAGCCAAAGAGCCCGGCTGCCATGTCCAAGCGCATCGCGCTCATACAACTCCCGGATCGCTGCCCGGCGAATCTTGCCACTGGAGGTCTTCAATACCGTGCGCGGCGGCGCTAATTTCACATCGTCTGGCGGCATACCCAATAAATCCACACTGACACTCTGAATCTGCTGACACAGACGCGCTCGCGCTTCTGGTTGAGTAGATCGAGTCTCGGCAACTACCACCAATCGTTCGCTGCCGGTTGCCGGATCATCACTGGCAAACACCGCGACACAGCCCTTGCGAATGCTGGGAATTTCGCCAACTGCCTGTTCCAGTTCATAAGGATAAATGTTGCGCCCGCCGCGAATAATCAAGTCCTTGATTCGCCCCGTCAGGTAGATATCACCATCCGCAAGATAGCCGCGATCTCCGGAATCCAGCCAGTCATCGCCATGCGGGAAGAGTCGACGGGTCGCCTCAGGGTTGCGGTAATAACCAGCAGTTGCCGATGGACCTTTGAATTCCACTCGACCCTCCCGCCGCTCAGGCAACTCCCTACCCTGTTCATCGACGATACGGATTTGATGATTGGGAATCGGCTGGCCACAAGCGGGAAATTGCAGGGCATTCATATCACCCGGTGAAGTGGGTTCAGCCCGGCCACTGGCCATGAATATCTCCCGCTGTACCTGGTCGATGACGGGTCCTCTATCTGGCGGCTGTAACGCCAACCCCACCGAACATTCAGCCAGTCCATAGACCGGCGCCATCGCTTCTCGTCGAAAGCCGTAGCGTCCAAAACGGTTAATGAAGCGTTCCAAAGTTCCAGGACTGACTGGTTCTGCACCATTGAGAGCCATCCGCCAAGAACTCAGATCTAAACCTTCGATATCGTGATCTTGAATGGCGCGAACACACAGTTCATAGGCAAAATTGGGCGCGGCAGACAGCGTGCCGCGATGACGGTGAATCGCCCACAGCCAACGTGAGGGTCGCGCCAGAAAGCTAAGCGGCGATATTACAATCAACGGAAAGGCGTAGTACAAGCTACCCAAACAGGCACCGATCAACCCCATGTCGTGATAAAGTGGCAACCAACTGACAAACACATCATCGGAACTGGCGCCTACTCTTGGCCCCATAGCCCGCAGGTTGGCCAGCAGATTGGTGTGGGTCAGCATCACCCCCTTGGGATCACCGGTACTGCCCGAGGTATATTGTAGAAAAGCCAAATCTTTGGGTTTGATGGCGGCATTCTTCCAAAATGCGGGTTCCTGCGCCAACTCTTCGGCGGTTACAATGTGCCGTAAGCATTCTACCTGCGCCTGAAGCAACCGGGCTACCAGTTTGGCTTCAGGCACAGTAATCAGTGCCACGGTCTCGGCATTGCTTAGCAGCCGGGCATGACGACGCAAGTGCTCTTCGATTTGTGAAGGGCGCACTGGCGGATAGATCGGCACCGGCGCCCCGCCAGCCAGCAAGATGCCAAAGAAGCTGATGAAATATTCAGCGCTGGTTGGCAACATGATGGCCACGGTCTGGCCCGGTTGCAACCCGCGTTCCCGCAACCCTGTCGCCAACGCCCGCGCACCCTGGCGTAAGCTAGCATAGGTGAAGGTATGGTCGATCTGGTCATGCGCGCCGTAAATCTGGATCGCCAGCCGGTCAGGATGTGCTTCGCTATGCCAGTCGAGAACTTCGGGCAAGGTGGTAGCGCGGGTGGGTGCGCTGATGGTAGACCGGTCCAAGGCCGGCGCCAGTGGCGCGGCCATTGGGATAAAGTCCACCGATCCGCCACGAGCTTGTTGAATGAGTTCTAGCAAGTCTCGCAGCGTTTCGACCATGAGTACCTGTTCATTCAGCCGGACCTGGAAGGTTTTTTCGACACGTTGCAATAGCTCGGTGCGCGCTAAGCTGTCTAGCGCCAGGTCGCGATCGACATGGCTCTCCAGCGAGAGTCCCTCGGCAGCGCGCCCCGGCTGGCGGATTTCCAGCAACAGTTCGCGCAACAGGGCCAGCAGACGAGTGGCAGTGTCCTCGATAGCGTCCGAGGTGGAAGAAGTAGCCGTTTTGGAAGGGGTGGGCAGTCCATCACGATCGGAAAGCATAGCGGCGGTCCGTAAGTGGTGAGGATTTAGCTAGCAACCTGAATCAGGCTAGCGGCGTCTTAGCCTGACATTCTATAGAATAGAGTGAATAAAGCGTGCTGCATCGGTGATGACCGGGCTGGTTTCACCATGCCGCTTGCTGATTCTATGAGGATATCTGTTCATGATGCGTCAATTATTTCGCTGTGGGTTGGCTTTATGGCTATGGGGTCCGGTCAGCGCCCTAGCACTGGAGGTCAGCGAGATTCAGGTTCAATCGGCTTTGAATCAATTATTTGATGCAACGATTCCCTTGCCGACCCTGATCCCTGAAGATATCACCAAGGTTTCCGTTAAGATCGCATCACCGGCGATGTTCGAGGAGTTTGGCCTGGATCAAACTTCTACCTTAGAAAATCTGGTTTTTTCGATTCAATATGATGAGGAGAGCCGGGTTTACGTTAAGGTCGTCTCGACCCAACCGATCCGTGAACCGTCACTGGCGCTGTTGCTGGAGTTCGGCTGGCCACGCGGGAAAACCTTTCGTGAATTCACTGTGCTACTCGATCCGGTGAAGCGATTGGCTCAACGCCCCGGCGGCCGGACTAAAACAATTCTCAGTGAACCTGTTGTAGCAGTGGAGAAACCCGCTGCCTCCGTGGTGACTTCTGAAACGGTGGTGACTTCTGAAACGCATGAAACACCGCTAGAGGCATCACCATTCCCGGTATCAGATAAGACTTATGGCCCCGTTGCACCCGGCGAGGGGTTATGGGGGATCGCCCTCAAACTCCGTCCTGAAGGAATTACCCGCGAACAGATGATGCAGGCGTTATTCAAGGCTAATCCTGAGGCTTTTTCCAGCCTGGGCATCGATGGCCTGAAGATCGGTGCTATGCTGCGGGTTCCGAGCTACCGGGAAATTGCCGATTTAACCGGCTCTCCAATCGCCCTACGATTAGCGGCGGTGAAAGCGTCAACTATGGTGCCGGTAAAATCGGCAGAAGCTACTCCACCTCCATCCGATACTTCGCCTGGGGAGTCAGCAAAGATTGCGGCCAGCGATCTAGAAGCATTCCCTTTGACGCCACCGCCGGCTCTCAACCCAACTGATTCGGTTAACTTACCTACTCCCGAACCTGCACCGGTCACATCCTCTCCCCTCGATTCTTCTCCGCCAGTAGCTAAAGAAAGCTCTTCACCTGAATCAACGCTAGCAGTTGCTGCCGCCACATCGGAATCGGGATCAGGATCGGAACCAGAAACTGTTCAACAGACTGAATCAGAACAAAAACTGACGCAAGAACCTAAACAAGAATCCGTCCAAGCACCGGAATCTATACCTGAATCCGTCCAACCCCCTGAGTCCCAATCAAAACCGGCACCCGCACCCGCACCCGAACCGGAAACCGTTCAAGCGCCGGAATCCGCACCGGCATCCGTCCAAGCTTCTGAGTCCCAATCAAAACCGGCACCCGCGCCCGAACCGGAAACCGTTCAAGCACCGGAATCCGTGCCCGAATCCGTCCAACCCCCTGAGTCCCAATCAAAACCGGAACCAGCACCTAAACCGGAATCGATCCAAGTCCCTGAGATAACGCCTGAACCTGTAGCAATAACCTCCCAGCCAGATTCGTCCTTTCTGGGACCTGTTTCAGCGACTCCACTACTGTCTTTGGTGGCTGCGGAAATCACAGTGGCCGCTCAGACGCTTATAAAAAATGTTTCCCAGCAAGCAACCTTAGTGACACCAACCACCGGCTCCGGTACTTTGACCTCAGAAGAGGCCGCTACCGAGGTTCTACCACTTGTCGAGTCCTCTACACCAGAGGTTGCTGAAGTTGAAGAACCATTACCTGCCGAACCACCACCAGCGGACTCAGCCAAACAGGCATCAGAGAAATCGACAGTAGTGAAACCGGCTCAACTAGTTCCACCTTCTTATAAGGGAGGCGATCAATATGGTCCTGTTTCTAACAATGAAAGGCTTTGGAATATCGCAGGCAAAGTCGTTCCTGATCCAAGTATTGATCGGGATATCATGATGAAAGCGCTGTTCATGGCCAATCCGCAGGCGTTTTCCAAATCCAGCATGGATTATTTGAAAGAAGGTGCCCTATTAAAGATTCCTACTCTGCGGGAAATTGTTAAGCACACTGGCTCCAGCGCTGCGCAACAACTGTTGAAAAAGCAGCAGCAGGCCACCGGCACCGGGACCATTGCGCCCGCAAAGGAAGAGGAATAATGATGGAAATCCGGGCGCTGGCAATAGCTCCCCCGGCTGATGCTACCTGGCGCGCAACGCCGAGGGGCTAGAAGTTCAACGCCAATAGAAAGTGAGGTGAGATTGACGGGAGCTTGTAACACGCACCGTTTGCTGTTGGGTCTGGTTCAGCACACTGACTTCTACGCGATAGGCAGCCGGCGGTAGTTGAGTAAAGAACCATGGCCCCTGCGACTGAGCGCTGAGGACCGTTCTGCCACCTTCGTCCATAATGTTAACCTGGACATCGGCCAGATAATCGCCGCTGCCCTGCATCGCAAACAATAGCCGCAGGTTAAACTGATTGGACAAGGCATTAAGCTCACTGCGCTCGCCTTCACCAACCCCCCCCGAGACATAGCGAATGCCTTGATTCTCTTGAATCCGGACCAAGCCGCCGGGCGGCAGCCAGCCAGGTCCTTCATCCTCCTGCAGATCCGCTCCGGAAGGTCCCCAGCTTGAACCAGAAGGAGGGATGGTCTGCGGCGGAGAAACAGGGGCAGATCCACCCAGATCAGGTCGAGTGTAGAACTGGATACCACTCTCACCCGGAGGTAATTGTTGCCGTGGCGAGCCGGATAAAGGGGGTGGCTCTTGCGATGGCGGTGGGCTGTAGACTGGCGGAGCAGGGTATGTCTGTTGTGCGCCAGCCAGCGGATTCAATCCGATGCTCAGCCCTAGCACCATTGCTGTCAAGCTCATCGTGCGCATCATGATCATTGTCGATCTCCTTTTTGTTCTCTATGAGCCGTGTCAAAAACGGATTCTCTGATCGATGGTTGATTACCTCTTAGAGTTTGCAGGAATCGTATTGATTCCCATACCACTCACTCTCCTCATCCCTAGACAATGGGCGCGTTTTCTCGGCGGATGTATTCCTTGATTTTATCAACGTCCGCGTCCATCACCTCGAACCGTTGTGGCAGGGCCTCAATATCTTCATAACCAGCAGGGCGTTCCGGTGACCGGCCCAACGCCTCGACGATAGACTCCTCAAACTTGGCTGGCAATGCGGTTTCCAGACACAGCAGCGGTATTCCTTCCTCACGATACTCCAGCCCGACCTTTATCCCATCGGCAGTGTGAGGGTCGATGATGACGCCGCACTCCTGGTATACCCGGCGGATGACCGCCATCCGGTTCGGGTGGTTGCTCGACCCGGATACAAAGCCAAACCGATGGATTCCGCGAAAAGCATCAGTACCGGACAAATCGAAGAATCCATGCGTATCCACTTGCCGCCAAAGTTCGTGGACCACCTCGGGGTCGCGCCCAACTGCATCGTAGATAAAGCGCTCAAAATTCGACGCCTTAGAAATATCCATAGACGGGCTGCTGGTTTGCACCACCTGACCGGACTTGCGTACCCGGTAAACACCCGTGCGGAAAAATTCATCGAGCACATTGTTTTCATTGGTGGCTAGGATCAACCGGCGGATAGGTAGCCCCATGCACTTAGCAATGTAGCCAGCACAGATATTGCCGAAATTACCAGACGGCACAGCAAACGATACCTCTTGGTCGTCACGCTCGGTTACCGCCAGCCAGCCCTTGAAGTAATAAACAATCTGTGCAGCCACCCGCGCCCAGTTGATGGAGTTAACGGTGCCAATGGCATGGCGCGCCTTGAACTCAGCATCATTACTAACCGCCTTGACGATATCCTGGCAGTCATCGAATACCCCGCGCACAGCAATATTAAAGATGTTAGCGTCCTGCAACGAAAACATCTGTGCGGTTTGAAACTGGCTCATTTTCCGGTATGGCGACAACATGAACACCCGGATACCGTGTTTGCCGCGCATGGCATACTCAGCGCTGGAACCGGTGTCGCCAGAGGTCGCACCCAGGATGTTGAGATGACCACCCGTCTTGAGTAAGGCATACTCAAACAAGTTGCCGAGTAATTGCAGTGCGATATCCTTGAACGCTAAGGTTGGGCCGTTGGATAGCTCTACCAAGCTGACGCCATCCAGCAAAGCTTTGACCGGAGTGATCGTCTCCGTGTGAAAAGCTTCGACCGTGTAGGTTTTGTTGATTAACCCCCGCAAGTCATCGACCGGCAGGTCATCAACGAATTTGCTCAGAATGGCAAACGCCAGCTCCGGGTAGGATAACCCGCGCCAATTTGCCAGTTCTCCGGGCGCCAGCGTTGGGTAGTCTTCCGGGAGAGTCAAACCGCCATCAGGCGCCAGGCCACCTAGCAGAATATCGGAGAAAGTCGCTGGGGCCATGCCGCCCCGGGTACTGACGTAGCGCATGTGGGGAATCCTCGGAAGTCGCAGAGCTCGGGGAGTTTATATACCCGTCATTGTACCTTTCATAGTGGCCTCAACAACGCCATGATAGCGGTAGCCGCCTGCTCGCTAGCATTCCGGCGCAACCGGACATGCAGTCCTGTAAATTTTGCCACTAGTTTTTCACTAGCGGCAGCGTCGCTCAGCCAACGCAGCACCGCCGCTCCTAAATGTGGCACAGTCGCTGCATCCTGCAAAAACTCTGGGACCAACTCCCGGCCGGCCAGCAGATTGGGCAGCGCAAAATAACGGGTTGTTACCAGCCGCCGAGCTAACCAAGCCGTTATCGGGGCCACCCGGTAAGCAACAACCATCGGTCGCTTGAGCAGCATAGCCTCCAAGGTTGCAGTACCCGAGGCCAGTAAAACAATATCAGCAGCAGTCATAACCTCACGGGAATGACCTTGGATCAGCGTCAATGGCAAATCTGGCGCATATTCAGATTGCAACGCTTCCAGGAATGCATACAGTTGAGGTGTCGCCGCTGGTATCAGGAAATGCACGTTAGGCCACTGAGCGTACAACCACTGAGCAGTATCGAGAAACAGTGGCGCCAGACGGCTCACTTCACCTCTGCGGCTACCTGGCAGCAAAGCGATGATGCGCGTCTCAGCCGGCAATGCCAAACCCAGTTGCTGTCGAGCCTCCTTGGCGTCACTGTGCAAGGGAATTTCATCCGCTAGCGGATGACCCACATAACTGACTGGAACGCTATGTTGCTCGTAAAACGCTGCTTCAAAGGGGAAGAGGGTCAATACCAAATCCACAGCACGGGCGATCTTACGCACCCGCCAGGGCCGCCATGCCCACACCGATGGACTGACATAATGCACGGCCGGAATACCGCGAACACGCAACTGACGCTCCAAGCCCAGGTTAAAATCTGGCGCGTCAATGCCAATGAAAACATCTGGCCGGTCAGCAATGAGCCGTTGGTAAAGCTGCCGACGGATACGAAATAGTGCCGGGAGATGATGCAGCACTTCCACAAGCCCCATGACGGCCAGCCGCTCCAGGGAAACCAGGCTAAGCAACCCTTGTGCGATCATCTCCGGTCCGCCGATCCCGGTAAACCGGGCCTGGGGATAGCGCGCTTTCAGTGCAGCGATAAGGCTCGCGCCCAACAAATCACCGGACAATTCGCCAGCGACCAGGGCGATGTGCATGAGCTGCCCGGTCTAGCGGACGATACCGTTGCGGGACGGCGCGGCCAGAAAATCGGCTAAAATTTGCAAACGCGGGTAATCCACCGTCATCTCTCGTACCTTTTCCATCGCCTCCTCCAACCGCAAGTTAGCGCGATAAATCACCTTGTAGGCACGGCGAATGGCCTGAATTTCCTCATCGACAAAACCACGCCGGCGCAATCCTTCAGCATTAATGCCATAAGGCTCAGCGCGGTAGCCAGCCACCGTAACATAGGGCGGCACATCTCGATGCACTCCGCAAGCGAAGCCACAAAAGCTGTGTGCACCGAGCCGGGTAAATTGGTACACCAAGGCGAATCCACCGAGCGCCACATCATCCTCGACATGCACATGTCCAGCCAGTGACGCACCATTGGCAAAGATGGTCCGGTTACCCACCACACAATCATGGGCAATATGCACGTAGGCCATAATCCAGTTGTCATCACCCAGCCGGGTTACACTGGCATCCTGCACAGTGCCGCGATTGATGGTCACGAACTCGCGGATGGTGTTGCGGTCGCCGATCTCCAAGCGAGTCGGTTCACCGCCGTATTTTTTGTCCTGAGGGACTTCACCCAACGAGGTGAACTGGTAAATGCGATTTTCACGACCGATATAAGTCGGACCCTGGATCACAACATGCGGGCCGATCCAAGTGCCGGTGCCGATCTCTACTTCCGGTCCGATCACCGAAAATGGGCCGACGGTTACGTCCGGTGCGAGTTGGGCCGACGGGTCCACCACGGCGCGCGAATCGATCACAAGTTGATGTCCCGTTTAGCGCACAAGAATTCAGCAGTCGCCACCAATTGGCCATCGACCTTCGCCTCGCCGAAAAACTTACCAATACCTCGCTTGATGCGATCCAAACGCACTTCCACAACCAACTGATCACCCGGCACAACCGGTCGTTTGAAGCGAGCGTTATCAACGCCTACCAGATAGTACATGGAATGATGATCTGGCTTTTCTTCCTGGCTCTTAAAAGCCAGGATCCCGGTTGCCTGCGCTAGCGCTTCCAAAATCAACACGCCGGGCATGATCGGCCGCTGCGGAAAATGTCCAAGGAAAAAAGGCTCGTTAAAACTAACATTTTTGAGGCCGATCAATGAGCGTCCTGGATCAATCGCTAACACTCGATCAATCAGCAAAAACGGATAGCGATGCGGCAGATACTCCAAAATCCCCTGAATGTCCATCGATTCCAAAGTGTTATCCCCTTAAACGGAGCCATCTTGGTGTTTAATTGTTTTTTCCAGGGCGGCTAACCGACGGAACAGCTCATCTAGCCGGCGCAGACGGGCGCTGATCTTGTTCCACAACCGGTTCGGTGCAACTGCTAGCCCCGAAGAATAGATACCGGATTGGGTAATAGACTGAGCCACCAGAGACATGCCTGTCACCTGGACCCGGTCGGCGATCGTCAAATGCCCGGCGACACCCACGCCACCCCCCAACATGCAATGCCGGCCGATCCGGGCGCTGCCAGCGATGCCAACACAACCGGCCAAAGCACTATGGCTACCGATACGCACGTTGTGAGCCACCTGAATCTGATTATCCAGCTTGACTCCATCTTCAATCACGGTGTCTTCCAGAGCACCCCGGTCAATGGTGGTGTTAGCACCAATCTCAACATCATCACCAATCTGAACGCTGCCAAGTTGCGGCACCTTGAGCCATCGGCCATCGTGCTCAAGAGCCAGCCCGAAACCATCGCTACCGATAACCACACCCGGATGCACCAGCACCCTACATCCCAGTCGCACCCGATGACAGATAGTCACCTGCGCCACTAACCGGCTTGCTGCCCCAATTATCACCTGTTCGCCAATCACACAATGGGACCCCACGCTCACGCCAGCCTCGATAATTGCATCTGCCTCTACCGTACAATGCGGGCCGATCCAGGCATCGATGGCGATTTGCGCAGTAGGGTGAATCCAGGCTGTGGGATGAATACCCTTACGCGATTCAGTGACCGGTTCGAACAATGCAGCCGCCCGCGCGTAGGCAGTATGCGGATTATCAGCAACCAGTGCTGGTACTGGGCAGGCTGCAACATCGCTAGGCGACAAAATAACTGCTGCCGCATGGGTAGCAGTTAGATAATGCCGATAGCGGGGATGTATCAGAAAACTGAGCTGCCCAGCTCCCGCGCTATCCAACGACGCCACACCGGTGACCACCTTCGCTGGATCACCACCCTGCAGGCGTGTACCGGATACTGCAGCGATCTCACCAAGCGTGGTCATCGGGGAAGCTACTTAGTTCGAAGTCAGACGCTTGAGCACCTTGTCGGTGACATCTACCTGCGGACTGGCATACAGCGTCGCGCCATCATTGATGACCAGATCGAAACCTTCTTCCCGTGCGAGGTTGTTGATCACATCCAGCACCTGCTTCTGGAATTTACCCAATTCTTCATTACGGCGCAGGTTAAAATCTTCACGGAGTTCACCATTAGTCCGATTGAGCTCCCGCGCTTGGCTGCGAATATCGTTTTCCAGATTGCGGCGCTGGCTTTCACTCATCACCGGCCCGTCCTTGGCTAGTTTTTCCTCCAGTCGACGCAACGACTTTTGCGCTTCAACCAGGCCTTTTTGCCGAGGCGCGAACTCTCGCTCCAACCGCTTGCTAGCTGCCTCGGCTTGCGGCGCACTATTTAGAATCTTGGCAATACTGACAAAGCCGATCTTCAGATCAGCCGCCTGCGCCAACGAGAGCGGTAACATCAATGCCGCTGCGATCAAAAAACGCTGCTTAAGCTTCACTCGATACCTGCCTTCAAGAAAGTGAACGAAGATGCAAAAAAGTAAGTTTAGCAAAAGCTGTCACGATCCGATCCTTCTTCTGCTTTCATCAATTGAACGGCACGCCGAAGGAAAACTGGAAAGCCTCGGTTTCATCCTCAGATTGGTCATTGAGCGGCGCGGCTACACTTAAAACAATCGGTCCGAGTGGAGACAGCCATAGGCCGGAAAGGCCTATAGAGTAACGCAACTCATTAGCATCGAAATCGCTAGTGGTCGCAAACACATTGCCCGCATCGAAAAAGGCGGCAACCCGCACATTTTCGGATTTATCCATAAAGGGCACTGGTAAAATAAGTTGCGTGCTGGCGGTGGTTTTAAATGCGCCACCGATCGGTTCATTGTTGCTATAGCGCGGCCCCAGTGTATTCGCCTTGTAGCCGCGCACGGATCGTAGACCTCCCGCGTAGAAGTTTTCGAAAAACGGCAGGCCGTTGGTATCGCCATAACCATCGCCATAGCCAATTTCACCACCCAGCGACCATGTCATCCAGCGCGTCAAGGGATAGTAAAAAATGCCGCGATAGCTCAGCTTATAATACTGTGCATCACTGCCCGGTATAGCAACCTCAGCGCTAATCTGATTTAAACCGCCACTGGTCGGGAAAATAGTACGGTTGCGGCTGTCGCGTACCCAACTGCTGTCTAGTTTGAATTCATTGAAGTTATCGCCGTTTTTATTAATATAATCAATGATTTCGACCGGAGTACTATCGGTAGTGTCAATCTGAATATGGTCATAGCCAGGGAGAACAAGCAAGGTATCGAATTCATTCAACGGGAAACCGAAGCTCACCTGGGCGCCATAGCTATTTAAGACATAATTCGCAGTATTAACCTGAGCGGCATCGATGTCCTGATAGTAAATCCGGAATCCACGGCTGACCCCGTCAATGGTGTAATAGGGATTATTATAGGACAGGCTGTAGTTGGCACCGATATCACTGTTATTCAGCACTAAACTCATCTGATTGCCGGTACCGAGAAAGTTATTCTGGGTCACACTCGCATTCAGCAATAGGCCCGACTCCTGGCCATAGCCGATACCAAACAGCAAGCTGCCCGAAGGGCGCTCGACCAACGTATAGTTAACATCGACCTGATCGTTGGTCCCAGGCACGGCGGACATTTCGACGTTGACGCTCTCCAGGTAATCCAGACGTTGCAAGCGGGTTTTGGAACGATCCAGATCTTTGGTTGAATACCCAGCGCCTTCGGCTTGCCGCATTTCCCGGCGCAATACTTCGTCTTGCGTCTTGATATTGCCCTTGAAGTTGACACGCCGCACATAAACCCGCCGGCCTGGATCGACCAAAAAAGTCAAATCCACCTTACGGCTTTCGTCGTTCACCTGGGGTACGGTATTGACATTAGCGAAGGCATAACCCTCTTCGCCTAGCCGCTGCCCGATGCTTTTAGTGATCTCGGTGATTTTGGCGCGAGAGAAAGTTTCGCCGGGCTTAATATCGATCAGCTTTCTTAGCTCCGCTTCAGGCACCACCCCGAAAGCACCGGTCAGATGCACATTTTCAACAGTGTAGGGTTCACCTTCGGTCATATTAATTGTGATATAAACGTCTTTCTTGTCCGGAGTGATCGAGACCTGAGTCGATTCAACATTGAATTTGAGATAGCCACGATCCAGGTAGAAAGAACGCAATGTTTCAATATCCGCCGCCAGCTTCTGTTTGGCGTATTGATCATCCTTAGTGAAAAAGGAGAGCCATCCGGTAGTGGATGATTGTATGAGACTCAGCAATTCCTTTTCGGTAAACGCCTTATTGCCTACGATATTAATCTGGCTAATGCTGGCCACAGCGCCTTCGGAGATACTCAGTTTGATGGCAACCCGGTTACGCTCCAACGGCCGTACCTGGCTGTTAATCTGCACAGCATAACGGCCGCGGCTATAGTACTGCTGCAGCAGCTCCTGCTCGACCTTGTCAAGCAACGATCGATCAAATACCCGGCCCTCGACCAGCCCGACTGAAGTTAAAGCCTTCTTCAAGTCATCTGTACTGATATCCTTATTGCCTTCGATCTGCACTTCAGCAATAGCGGGCCGCTCAGTCACAGTGACAATCAACACATTGCCACTTCTTTCCAACTGGACATCGGTAAAAAAGCCCGTCTTGAACAAGGTGCGGATGATATCCGGATAATCCTGCTCGGAAACTGTCGAACCGGTCTGCACCGGCAGGTAATTAAATACTGTCCCCGCCGAAATACGTTGCAGACCTTCAACCTGGATATCCCGCACTACGAATTCACCAGCGTACGCTACCGACGCCGCGATCCACAGGCCAAGAGACAAGACTAAATAAGAATAGAATTTCATAAGCGAATCCTTATCTCCTGCCTAAATCGGCGTCTCCTATCCCAGAAGACGATTAAAATCGTTGAACAACGCGAGTCCCATTAATAGCAATAACAGAGCGATCCCCACCTGCTGCCCGGCATGCTGGATCGCTTCCGGCAGCGGACTGCCCTTGATTGCTTCGATCAAGTAATACAATAGATGCCCGCCATCCAATACTGGCACAGGCAACAAATTCAAAACCCCCAAGCTGATGCTAACCAAAGCCAACAGTGACAGGAACGCGATCAACCCAGCACTGGCAGCCTGACCAGCAAACTGAGCAATGGTCAGTGGTCCGCTGAGATTATCCAGCGAGGCCTTACCAATCAGCATCCGGCCCAGCATACGCAAAGTTAATTGTGACATGTCCCAGGTTTTGCCAATGGCGACACCTATAGCATCCAGCGGCCCATAACGCACCACAACCCGCAAATCTTCGGCGAGATCAGGCGGCATCTCGGCCACCGCGCCAATGAAGCCGGTCCATTCGCCCTGACGGTTCTCTCGGGCGCCGGGAATTAGCTCCAGCGTTTGCTCAACTCCATTGCGTTCAATACGCACACTCAGGGGCTGGTCAGGATAACGTTCGATAATGCTGCGCCAATGCTGCCAGTCAGTGACGGATTCCCTTCCAGCCAAGACGATACGGTCGCCCGGCTGCAAGCCTGCCCGGCTCGCGGCTCCATCCGGCAATACCTGGCCGATCACTGCCGGCAGCATCGGTTGCCAGGGAGTCAACCCCATTTGTTCAAACACTCTTACTTCTTCATTCGATTCTGGCGCATGGCGTGTATCCAGAGTGCGGATGCGCGTCCGGCCATCGATATCCTTCACTTCGACCTGGATTATCTCTTCAGCCATAGCGCGATCAACCAGCGCCAGCATGACAGAACCCAATGCTGGGGTCGATTCGCCATCCACCATCATAATTAAATCGCCCTTGCGAAAACCGCCCGCCTCGGCCAGCGACCCAGCGGCTGGCGTATCCATTAATGGTTTGATGCCAGGAACACCGATCAAAAACATACAGGTGTATGCAAAGATAGCGAACACAAAATTACACAGTGGCCCGGCTAAAACGATGGCGATACGCGAACCAACTGATTGCCGGTTAAACGCCTGGTGCAGCTGATCAGCCGGTACTTCGCCTTCACGCTCGTCGAGCATTTTCACATAGCCGCCCAACGGCAGCACGGCAATGGCGTATTCCACATCATCCTGGCCGCGCCACCGCCACAGGGGCTTACCAAAACCAATGGAAAATCTTAGCACTTTGACGCCTAACCGGCGTGCCACCCAGAAATGCCCGAATTCATGCACTGTGATCAGCACTCCCAGAGTAATGATCAACGCCAGCAATGAAATCAATGGACTGCTGTTACTCATCGAATACCTCTGCCATGCGTAGCGACCCATTCGCCGGCTACAGCTCGGGCCTGGGCATCATCGTCGAGAATGACCGCCAGCGACGCAACAGGGCGCCCATTAACCCGTTCCAATGTAGATTGGACAACGGTATAGATATCGGTATAGCGAATTCGTCCATCAAGAAAGGCTTGCACGGCAATTTCATTGGCCGAATTGAGAATGGCCGGTGCAGTGCCACCTGCTTCTAGCGCAGCGAAGGCGAGCTTCAGACAAGGAAAGCGTGTGAAATCAGGGGTCATAAACTCCAGTTTGGCGATTTGCGCGAAATCCAGAAATGTGGATCCGGACGCCAGCCGTTGCGGCCAAGCCAGCGCATGAGCAATCGGCGTACGCATGTCCGGATTGCCTAGTTGCGCCAGTACTGAGCCATCCTGATATTCTACCATCGAATGAATCACGCTTTGCGGATGAATCACGACTTGGATCTGCTCTAGCGGTGCTCCAAACAGCCAATGGGCTTCGATGACTTCTAGACCTTTGTTCATCATGGTGGCGGAATCCACCGAAATTTTCCGGCCCATGTCCCAGTTCGGATGAGCACAGGCCTGCGCCGGAGTCACATCCGCTAGCTGATCAAGAGATGTGAGGCGAAAGGGCCCACCAGAACCGGTCAGCAGGATACGCCGCACCCCAACGGCATCAAGTCCCGCAGACGCGAATGCTGGAGGGAGGCACTGAAACACTGCATTATGTTCACTGTCGATAGGTAATAGTTCTGCATCATGTTCGCGCACTGCCGCCATGAACAGAGGCCCAGCCATAACCAGCGCCTCTTTATTTGCCAGCAGCACCCGCTTACCGGCTCGCGCCGCCGCTAGAGTCGGCAACAGACCTGCTGCCCCGACGATGGCTGCCATGACACTGGCAACTTCGGGTAACGCTGCAACCCGCTCTAATCCTTCCACTCCGGCCAGCACCTCGACCGGACGGCCAGCCGCTTGCAACCGGTGGCGTAATTGCTCAGCCGCGCCGGTATCTACCATCACCGCATACTTGGGTTCGTGCGTCAGGCATTGTTGGAGCAGACTTTCGATATCCCGGTGGGCCGTCAGCGCAATGACCTGGAAACGTTCGGGGTGACGTTGCAGCACGTTGAGTGTGCTAACTCCAATGGAGCCGGTGGAACCGAGAATAGCGATACCGATCCGCCTATTCATCCCCATACTCCGTATAGGCCCAGCAGAAAGACCGGCGCAGCAGCGGTCAGGCTGTCTACCCGATCAAGAACACCTCCATGACCCGGTAACAGCGAACCGCTGTCTTTGACCCCACACTGCCGTTTGAGCATACTCTCGAACAAGTCTCCAGCGATGGAAAAACCGACTGTGACTAAGCACACTGCCACGAATGCCGGCCAGCGCGGACCGGCATCCAGCAATGCTGCTCCTGCCAACGCTAATGCCAGTGCCGCCATCCCGGCACCGCCAACCCCTTCCCAGGTTTTTCCGGGGCTGATCGCAGGCGCCAGCTTGCGCCGTCCCCAACGGCGGCCAGCGAAATAGGCACTGACATCAGCCGCCCACACCAACAAAAACAGAAACAGCACATAGCCCGGTCCGAACTCGCCCCGCAGCCCCATGAGCGCCACCCACGGCACCGCCAGCACTACAACGCCGGCGATACCCACCGGTAATGGCCGGTCCTGATGATCCGGGCACTTGGCGTAACGGCGCAACCAGAACATCGCACCGCACCAACCCAGGACGGTCAACGCCAATAGGCCGCTCACTAACGCCATGTGGTCAAGCAACGGCCAAATCGCCAGGATCAACGCCAGTATCACGCCCACATACAGTAGCCGATCGCGCATTGACTGCAGACCAATCAGGCGCGTCCATTCCCAGGCACCGGGCAAAATCACTGCTAGCAACGCCAGACCAAACCCCACCGTGGGTAACTTTAGTACCACCCAGATGACCAGGAGAGCCAGAACACTCGCGGTGGCAATGCGTTGTTTAAGCATGTTGATCCTGCATCACTTGTTCACCGGTCTGGCCAAAGCGCCGCTGCCGGCTAGCGAAGGCCGCGCAGGCAGCATCCAAATCACCTGCACTGTAGTCCGGCCACAGCCGTTCACTAAAATACAGCTCAGTATAAGCCAGTTGCCAGAGCAGAAAATTGCTGATGCGTTGCTCTCCACCGGTGCGGATAAATAAATCCAGTTCTGGTAAATCGGCAAGGCAAGTATAACGATGGAAGGTCTCTGACGTTAAATCGCTGGGTGACAACCGGCCAGCCGCGACGTCTGCAGCAGCTTGCTTCGCGGCTTGGACAATATCCCAGCGACCGCCATAATTAGCAGCGATCACCAGCGTCAGGCCAGTGTTCCGCATTGTCCGTTGCTCCGCTTTGCGGATGTAGTCTTGCAAGGTCGGTGAAAATGCGCGATGGTCCCCGATGAACCGCAAACGGACATTGGCAACATCCAGCCGGCGGATTTCACCACGCAAGGTGGTCAGAAACAAATTCATCAGGATTTCCACTTCCCGGCGCGGCCGGCACCAGTTCTCACTACTGAATGCGAACAGCGTTAACACGGCAATGTCACGCTCAACACATGCTTCAACCACACGCCGCACAGCCTTGGCACCCTCCCGATGACCGGCGGTGCGCGGCAAAGAACGCTGTTGCGCCCAGCGGCCGTTGCCATCCATCACAATCGCTATATGGCGAGGCCGCCAGTTGCTCGCTACACGCGGCGTCTGCACATCATCCGACATGCGAGCGGTTCTTATGTGAGTTCATGCTCAGACAGAGCCCAAGCTGATCTCTCAAATTTCCATTAATTCAGCTTCTTTGGCAGCGAGAATCTTGTCGACCTCTTGAATGTGCCGGTCGGTCAGTTTCTGTATTTCATCCTGGGCCTGTCGTTCGGCATCTTCGGTAATGGTCTTGTCTTTGAGCAGTGCTTTAAACTGGTTGTTAGCATCCCGGCGGATATTACGAATTGCCACTTTAGCACTCTCCCCTTCTTGCCGAACCACTTTAACCAAATCCCGGCGGCGTTCCTCAGTCAATGGCGGCAATGGGACCCGGATAGCCATACCAGCAGTGACAGGATTCAGGCCCAGATCCGATTTCATGATAGCCTTCTCAATGGGGCCAACCATATTCTTTTCCCAAGGCGTCACGAGCAGGGTGCGGGCATCGGTTACCCCGACAGAAGCGACCTGGTTGAGTGGGGTTTCGCTGCCATAGTAGTTGACTGTCACATGGTCCAACAAGCTGGCGTGGGCGCGCCCAGTACGCAGCTTAATCAATTCCTGCTTGAGCGTATCCACGCTTTTGGCCATGCGGTCCGTAGCATCTTTCTTGATATCGTCGATCATGGTCGTCATTCCCGCACTACAGTAGTGCCTACCTTCTCACCGCAGACGATCCTGACCAGGTCGCCGTGGCGATTGATGTTAAAAACCATCAGCGGCAGGTCATGTTCACGGCACATGACAATGGCCGTGGCGTCCATGACCTGCAGTTTGCGCGCCAGCACCTCATCGTAAGTTAAGCAGTCATAGCGTACTGCTTCCGGATTCTTAAAAGGATCCGCAGAATAGATGCCGTCCACCTTGGTAGCCTTGAGCATCACGTCGGCATTGATCTCAATAGCTCGCAAGCTGGCAGCGGAATCGGTGGTGAAGAAGGGATTGCCGGTACCGGCAGCGAAAATCACCACTCGGCCTTTTTCCAGATGGCGGATGGCACGGCGGCGAATATAGTCCTCACAGACTTGGTTGATACGGATAGCTGACATGACCCGGGTAAAGACACCAAACCGCTCTAGAGTGTCCTGCATCGCCAGCGAGTTCATAACCGTCGCTAACATCCCCATGTGATCGGCAGTGACCCGATCCATGCCAGCTCTGGCCAAGCCAGCACCTCGAAACAGGTTACCACCGCCGATGACCATACCTACTTCCACACCCAATTGACGTAACTCACGCACCTCACTGGCTATGCGGGCAATGACCTGAGTATCGATGCCGTAATCGTCTTCGCCCATTAGCACCTCGCCACTGAGCTTGAGAAGAATACGCTTGAATACCGGCCTGGAATTCAGCATAAGGGAACCCTTTAGCCTGCACTGTTATGAAAATAAGCGGATTGTACCGGAATCATAGCTCCGGCGTCATGGACATGGTGTAGCACGGGTTTCCAGCCGATATCTAAATCCAAACGGGCAAGAGCCCTATTCTAGGATCTGCGTCAGACCTTCTTAGTCGCTGCGCGCCGCTGCCATCACCTCAGCAGCAAAATTGTCTGATTTTTTTTCGATGCCTTCACCAAGCTCGAAACGCTCAAAGCGGACAACCCGGGCCTTTTGGGACTTCAACAGCTTGTCCACACTTTGCTCTGTATCCTTGACAAACGGCTGGCCAAGCAACGTTATTTCTTCCAAATACTTGCGCAACCGCCCTTCCACCATCTTATCGATGATATTGGCCGGTTTGCCACTGGCTGCTGCCTGGGCTGCAAAGATGTCCTTCTCCTTGGCAAGCAACTCCGCCGGAACCTGGTCGGCGCTAATACATAGCGGCCGGCTGGCGGCAATATGCATGGCGATATCTTTGGCCAGTTCAGCGTCGCCACCTTCCAGCTCCACCAGTACCCCAATACGGGCGCCATGCAGGTAACTGCCTAAAATGCCATTCGTGGTAGCCAAACGGGTAAAACGGCGGACATTGATATTCTCACCGATTTTGGCGATGCAATCCCGCCGGTTCTGCTCGACACTTTGATCGTTGGCCATATTCGCTGCCAGCAACGTATCCAGGTCAGCCCATTCGCTATGGAGCGCGACTTCGGCTACAGCATCGGTAAAGGCCCGAAAGTCGTTGTTTTTAGTCACGAAATCGGTTTCGCAGTTGACCTCAACCATGGCGACCGCGTTACTAGCCTGTTTGACCACAATCAAGCCTTCGGCTGCAATCCGGCTCGCCTTTTTATCAGCCTTGGCCTGGCCGGCTTTGCGCATCGACTCAACGGCCATCTCGATATCGCCGCCGGTTTCCTGCAAAGCCCGCTTGCACTCCATCATTCCCGAACCCGTGCGTTCGCGTAGTTCCTTGACTAACGCTGCGGTGATTTCCGCCATGCTTGCTTACCTCTAAAAAAACTGTTCTGTACTGGATTAAGTTAAGTCGCTTAAAAGGCTCAGGGGCACCGGACTCATGAGCCTTTTGAGGCAAAATAGCCACCCAGAAACTTCATCCGCCTTCGCCGGCTGGCAACGTATCTTCGGGAATTTCGACGAATTCTTCTTCGGGACCGCGACCGCTCGCCAGCACCGCGCGGCCTTCCAGCACCGCTTCGGCTAAACCGCCAACATACAGTTGAATGGCACGGATCGCATCATCATTACCAGGGATCACATAGTCCACACCATCCGGCGAGTTATTGGTATCCACCAAGCCAATAACAGGAATCCCCAGCTTGTTGGCTTCTTGAACTGCGATACGCTCGTGACCTACGTCAATGACGAACAGTGCATCTGGCAGGCTCGTCATATCCTTGATGCCGCCGAGGCTGCGCTCCAGCTTATCCATATCTCGCCGCAAGCCGATGACTTCTTTCTTGGCCAGCCGGTCAAA
Source organism: Proteobacteria bacterium UBA2383 (assembly GCA_002343485.1). GTDB lineage: Bacteria > Pseudomonadota > Gammaproteobacteria > Competibacterales > Competibacteraceae > UBA2383. The sequence continues at coordinate 21,160 of DDST01000138.1, read as the reverse complement.
AGTGCCATCCTGGGCCATCAACTCCAAGTCTTTAAGCCGCTTGATGGACTGCCGGACCGTCTTGAAATTGGTGAGCATTCCCCCCAGCCAGCGGTGGTTGACATAAGGCATAGCACAACGGATCGCCGCCTCGGCGGTCGCTTCGCGAGCCGAGCGCTTGGTGCCTACCAGCAAGATCTTGCCACCTTTCGATGCTAACCGGCCGATGAAATTCAACGACTCGAGATACAGTGGCAGAGTTTTTTCCAGATTGATGATGTGGATCTTGCTGCGCGCCCCAAAGATATATGGGGCCATTTTAGGGTTCCAGTAACGGGTCTGGTGGNNCCGGCCTCCAGCATCTGGCGCATGGAAACAGTCGCCATCGCTGAGCTTCTCCTTAAACAACAAAATTTAGGGTTGAGCCTCCATTCACCCCGAACGGCAACCTCAAGAGGCACCCGGCCGCCCGTGCCGGCGAATGTGAGAATTATTTAAAGACTGTTTGCCTAAAAGGCGCGCGCTTTATAACATGGATCATTTAGGAAAACCAAATGAACCGCTGTCCGTAAGGGGCTGTCCTAAGTTTTTTATAGCACTATAGGCCGCCTTTAACGGTGGCCACCCACCGACCTTGAAATTGTCCATGCGCCCCCGAGACCATAGCCGGCAGACCGAGAATATGTTCCAAAAACCTTCCAAACAACCGATCGCTATCACCTACAAGACCCCAGCAGAGATTGAGAAAATGCGAGAGGCTGGCCAGTTGGCAGCCGAAGTGCTGGATATGATCGGCCCTTATGTGCAAGAAGGTATTACTACCGAAGAATTGGACCGGATTTGCCATGACTACATGGTCAAGGTGCAAAAGGTCATTCCTGCTCCCTTAAACTATCGCGGCTTTCCTAAATCCATTTGCACCTCAGTGAACCATGTGGTCTGCCATGGCATTCCCGGCCCGAAAAAACTTAAGAAAGGCGACGTACTCAATATCGACATCACGGTGATCAAAGATGGTTACCACGGTGACACCAGCCGCATGTTTGCAGTCGGTGCGCCCCCGATAGCTGCGCAACGAGTCTGCAGAATTGCCTACGAATGCCTGTGTATTGGCATTGAAGCCGTGCGGCCCGGTATCCACCTCGGTGATATCGGCTACGCTATCCAGAAGCATGCCGAAGCCCAGCACTGCTCTGTCGTGCGCGAATACTGCGGACACGGCATCGGCCGGGATTTTCATGAAGATCCGCAGGTTTTGCATTACGGCAAGCCAGGTGAAGGGGTTTCATTGGTTCCCGGCATGACTTTTACCATTGAGCCTATGATCAATGCCGGCAAACGACACGTCAAACTCTTGCCCGATGGCTGGACTGTGATCACCAAGGACCATAGCATCTCTGCCCAGTGGGAACATACGGTGCTCGTTACAGAAACCGGCCACGAAATTCTCACGCTCAGTCCCGACACCACGCTTTGACACTCTGCTTGCTCCAACACTGGAGAACCCGCATGACCGTCCTCGATATCGCGCCACTGCCCGTTCTGCCGCCGTTCACGGACAGCTTATGGGACAATTCATCGTGGAACGACATGGCGCTGTTCGACACCACGGCCTTCGAGCGCGACTTGATCACAGCGAGTCCGATTGCTGCATTCCGTAGCCTGCTTAAACAGAGTGATACACGGCTCAAGGATCTGTTCCAGCAAGGCGTCCCCGCTTACGAGCTGGTATTGGCGCGCGCGCGATTGATGGATGAAGTACTACAACGCATCTGGTTACGGTTTTTTGAAACAAGCATTCCAGATCTGGCGCTGGTAGCAGTAGGCGGCTATGGGCGCGGGGAACTACATCCAGGCTCCGACGTGGACATCATGATCTTGCTTGATGACCAAGCACTTGATACCCACCGTTCTGGATTAGAGGATTTTCTGACTTTTCTGTGGGATATTGGCCTGGAGGTGGGACACAGCGTGCGCACCGTCGAGGATTGCGCCCATGAAGGAGCTGCTGAGATCACCGTTGCGACCAGTCTGATGGAAGCACGCATGCTGACCGGTTCAATGCCGCTATTTGAGCGGATGCGCGCGGTTACCGGATCTGACCGTATTTGGCCCGATGCCGCTTTTTTCGAATCCAAACAACAGGAACGCCGCCAGCGTTGCCGCAAATATAACGAGACGGCTTTTAATCTGGAGCCTAATATTAAGGATGGTCCCGGCGGTCTGCGTGATATGCAGATGATCGGCTGGGTAGCCAAGCGGCACTTTGGCGCGAGTACTTTGCAGGAACTGGTTAGTCACGGCTTCCTGAGCACGCGTGAATACGACGAGCTAATTGAATGCCGCAACTATCTTTGGCAGGTACGCTTTGCCCTGCATACCTTGACCGGTCGCCGTGAGGATGTGCTGTTATTCGAGCACCAACGACGGATTGCTCAACAGTTCGGCTACCAAGATCAGGACCATAACCTGGCGGTCGAGCAGTTCATGCAGCGTTACTACCGCACCGTCAACGCCCTGAGCCGGTTGAACGAGATGTTGTTGCAACTGTTCGAGGAAGCGATTTTGCTGGCTGATGAATCCGGCGATCCGCAACCAATCAACCGCCGTTTTCAGGTACAGCGTGGCTACCTGGAAGTGACCCGGCCCAATGTCTTTCTGCGCTACCCTTTCGCCTTGCTGGAAGTCTTCCTGATCTTGCAGCAACACCCGGAAATCAAAGGCATCCGCGCTGCTACTATCCGGTTGATCCGTGATCATCAACCGTTGATCGATGAAAAGTTCCGCAACGATATGCGGCCGCGCAGTCTATTTATGGAAATCCTGCGTCAGCCTTATGGCGTTACCCGGCAATTGCGGCTGATGAACGCCTACGGCGTGCTGCCCGCTTATCTACCAGAATTTGGCCAGATCGTCGGCCGGATGCAATACGATTTGTTTCATGCTTATACCGTAGATCAGCACATTCTATTTGTTGTGCGCAATCTACGGCGGTTTTTCCTGCCACAGTATATCCAGCAGCTCCCGCATTGCAGCGTGATCATGGCACGACTACCCAAACCGGAGCTGTTATACATCGCCGGTCTCTATCACGACATCGCTAAGGGACGCGGCGGCGATCACTCCGAGCTGGGTGCTCAGGACGCTGAGCAGTTCTGCCGCCAGCACGGGCTAAGCAGTTTCGATACCCGGTTAGTAGGCTGGCTGGTAAGCCATCACCTGACTCTGTCATTGACGGCGCAGAAGAAGGACATTCACGACCCGGATGTGATCCATCACTTCGCCCAGAAAATGGGTGATCAGATGCATCTGGACTATCTGTACCTGCTGACGGTCGCCGATATCCGCGGCACGAATCCAAATCTATGGAACACTTGGCGGGCTTCGTTGCTCTGGCAATTGTACGAAGCGACGCGCCGGGCGTTGCGGCGTGGTCTGGACAACCCCATCGATAAAGAAGAGCGCATCCGCGAGGCACAAGCCCAGGCACGGCAACGGTTGCATCTGCAGAAGATTGACGAAGAGCGTATCAACTGGGCCTGGGAAGGGTTCGGTGACGACTATTTCCTGCGCCACTCCGCTGAAGAGATTATCTGGCACACTCGGGCAATTCTGAAGCGCGGCCACCGGGAGCGCCCATTAGTCATGGCGCGTGACGATCCAGATCGGGGCGGCACCGAAATTTTCATCTACACCCGCGACCAGGACAATCTGTTTGCGCTGATCACGTCGGTCCTCGATCTACTGGGGCTGACCATTCTCGACGCCCGGATCATCACTGGCCACTGCGGCTATACCCTTGATAGTTTCACCGTACTGGAGGATACCGGCCTGCCGATTCAGGACCGCACTCGCATCAAGGAAATCGTGACCACACTGCTGCACCACCTCCAACAGCCTGACTCGCCCCCACCGATGCCAAGCCGGCACATTTCACGAATTCAGAAGGCATTTCAAATGCCGACTGAAGTCTCGTTCCGTGAGGATGTCGCTAACAGCCGCACTGTAGTAGAGCTGATTTCCTGGGATCGGCCGGGATTGCTGTGCCGGGTCGGACAAGCATTCATGGCATGCGGTGTACAGTTACATAACGCTAAAATTTCCACTATCGGCGCTCGGGCCGAAGACGTGTTCTTTGTCACTGACCGTGAAAACCGTCCGCTGAATGACTCACAGAAATACATAGCGCTGCGGGAAACACTGATCGCGCAACTGGACTCGGGGGAGGATTGATTCAAAAACTATTAATCGGCGCCACTCGACAACTGGCAGAAGTCAGTAAATCCCCGCGACTGGATGCTGAAGTATTGCTGGCGGCCGCGTTGGAACGGCCTCGCAGTTATCTGCATGCTTGGCCAGAGCGGGCGCCGGAACCTGAACAAGCAACTCGCTTTGCCACTTGGCTGGATCGGCGAAGGATGGGTGAACCGGTAGCCTACCTGATAGGCTGGCGGGAATTCTGGTCGCTGGAGCTGGAAGTCACCCCAGACACTCTGATTCCTCGCCCAGAGACTGAGTTATTGGTGGAGTTGGCATTAAAACGATTGCCACTGGATGATTCATCCCATGTGGCCGATCTTGGTACCGGCAGTGGCGCAATTGCCCTGGCATTGGCAGCGGAACGGCCACCGGCTTTTTTCGTTGCCAGCGATTACAGCCGAGCAGCCCTGACCGTTGCCCAGCGTAACGCCCGGCGGCTGAAGATCACCAACATCGAATTCCGTGAAGGCGACTGGTATGCACCACTCGCTGGTGAACGCTTTGATCTCATTGCCGCCAATCCACCCTATATCGCCACCGCTGATCCTCATTGGCAAGAAGGTGCATTGCGCTTTGAGCCTCCAGCAGCGCTGGTAGCGGGAGTGGATGGATTGGATGCTCTGCAGACGATTATCACTCAAGCCCCAAGCTGCCTAAAGTCCGGCGGCTGGCTTGTGGTAGAGCATGGCTACGATCAAGGCGAGGTGGTGCCGGCTCTATTACGGGAACGAGGCTTTATTGAGGTAAGTGATCATCGGGATATGGCGGGATGTCCACGAGTAGCTTGTGGTCGCTGGGCGGGTTGAAAGCGCACAGATTAACGGCTACTTTTGTTATAACGATATGCCTTGAACTGATTTAACAGCCGTCGAAGGGGGCGTCATGCGCACCGATACCGAAGAGCTGTACAAAAGCCGTATCATTCAATTCTGCCGCTTTCACCCCGATCCGGAGCAGGCCTGCTCAGCGGCAAAGTGGCTAAAAGATGTGGTCGGCATCGAATCCGTCCGGCAAGCATCCCCTTTAGCCATAGAAGTAATCTATGACCTGCGCCGTGTCACGCTGGAATGCATTGAGTGTGCCTTGGTAGAACTTGGCTACCATCTCGATAATAGCCTGTTATGCAAACTAAAGCGTGCGCTGTTTTATTACACCGAAGACACGCAGCGAGAGAATCTGGCAGTGACTCAAGAATGCCAGGTAACTCAACAGGATGTTTTCATTAATCGCTATCAGCATCTTACCCACGGCTGCCGCGATCCGCAGCCGGAGTACTGGCGAGAGTATCAATAACGGGCATCGTGACCGGTAATGCCATGATCAAGAGCCAAGCCAGCGGCATCAAACAGGTGCAAATGGGCGGGACTCAGGAACAGGCGAAGCATATCGCCCTTATGGAAGATGCGAATGCCTGGCAAGCGCATGATTACAACAGGTGCGGGAGGGGCCAAGCCGTCGATTCGCAGGTATAACAACGTTTCGTGGCCCAAATATTCGGCATCTTGCACCATCGCACGAAGTCCCTCGTCCTTTTCAGTGGCCATACGCAAATGTTCCGGGCGGATGCCGGCGCTAAGCGGCGTTTCCAGCCATTGCCGCCAGAGTGCCGCGGTTGAAGCGGACAAGGTCAGCGGCAGACTTTGTTCTCCCAGACGCAGGCGTAGCCGATCCTCGCTGGTCACGATCAGCCTCGCCGGGAGCAGGTTCATCGGCGGGTTGCCGATGAACCCGGCGACAAACGTGTTGGCGGGCCGTTCGTACAGCTCCTGCGGTGGCGCGGTTTGCCGTAAGCGGCCTTGATCCAGTACGGCGACGCGCTGGCCTAGCGTCATGGCCTCGGCCTGGTCATGGGTGACGTAGAGAGTGGTAGCACCGGTTCGTTCCAATAACTCACTGATCTCCGAACGGATTTGTAACCGTAACCGGGCGTCTAGGTTAGACAATGGTTCATCCATTAGGAACACGGCAGGTTGCCGCACCAGCGCCCGGCCCATCGCGACCCGCTGGCGCTGGCCGCCGGACAATTGCCGGGGCAAGCGATCGAGCAGATCACTAAGACTGAGCAAGCCGGTCACCCAGTGAACTTGCCGTTCAATTTCAGCGCGAGATAAGCCACGCATTTTTAATGGAAATTCCAGATTGCGCCGCACGGTCATATGCGGGTACAAAGCGTAGTCCTGGAATACCATCGCTACATTGCGCTGCTGCGGGGAGAGACGGTTAACCGTTTGCCCATTGATAGACAGAACGCCGCGAGTCGCTACCTCCAACCCAGCCAACAGGCGCAGTAGAGTAGATTTACCGCAACCAGAGGGGCCAACCAAGGCCACTCGTTCACCATCCGCGATGGCAAGGTTAAAATCGAAAATAGCCTGCGTTCCGCCGGGATAGATTTTGTCGATATTTTCAAAGCTAACGTGGGCCATAAAAAGCCTGTCAATCAAAAAACCGTTCCGCATCCAGGAACGGCAACACCCGCTGAATAATCGGATCAGCGGCGAAGTAGCGCTGAATCACCCCATTTCGCAGATGATTCGCCACTGCGATTAGGATCATGCTCTGATCCAGCGCCAGGTAGTTGTACGCCACTTGGCCGGTTTGCGGGTCAACCGCATCGTAGAACCCAAAATCACCATAAACCGGATAGCGCTCCGCCAATTGGCGGAGATTGGCGGTTGCCGCCGCCGGATCGACCAGCAAGGCCAGTGCCGCCGCATGGGGCGTTACCACACCCGCCCGGTAACCGCGCACTCCCAAAATTCTTGCTCCAAACTCACTGTAACCGCCCGTAGGTTTGGAACTGGGCGACAAACCCCACACAGGATAGCCCAGATATTCCAGGGCGAAACGGCGGTGAATTTCAGTATGAGCCACCGCGTTCCAGCCCAAGCTAGCGGAAGCATAACGCTGCTCATCCAGCACCAGGAGTGGCATTAACGCCTCGAACAGGCTGCCACCCCAAGACGGCACATACTTCATTTTCTTCCAGGTGAAATAACCACCGGGAAATGTATAACCGTTGACGGTACGCTCAACCCGGTGCTTAGGCGACTGCGACTGCCAGTCGAAATAACGCGGAAAGGTGCGAGCCATACGGTACCAATGCTCTTCCGGGACATCTCCTTTACCGATAGCGATCAGACTACCCAGACGCGCTTCACTGTACAACAGTCCATAGTTGTATTCGGCACGATGCGGCAAATGAACATAGTAGCCATGCATCATCAATTGATCGGCCGGGTCATAAAACACCTGGTAATTTTCCCGTTCGATGAGCCGCGTGCAACGCCCGGCTAATTCGGGAACGCTATTGCGCACTACCATCAATCCAGCAGTCAACCAGGCCGAATCCACGAATGACACAAAATGACTGGTGCGCTCCAAAGTCGTAGTATCATAGTAATTAAAGAAAAATCCCTGCCAGGTTTCCAGCCGTTCCAGGCTGGCTAGCGTCCGATTCAACCGGTCCCGCGCTTCAGACGCATTAATGAACCCCAATTCCCGCGCCGCGATGATATCGATCAGAAACAAGCCGATATTGGTGACGTTTGTATAGTCGCCTATCCAAGCATGTCCCGCAGCTGCCGAGCCATGAAAACGCACCGTATCCAGCGGCAAGCCATGCTCACGGTCGCTGAGCGCCGCCAGCCCACGCCAGGTATCGCGCGCCAACCGATCGAGAAACGCTTGGTCGTCTTTGGGTAATTCCGCTGAAGCGGCAGTCAATCGCTCCGGCCAGCCCGCCAATCGAGCGTGAATATACGGCTGGACCGCGTCCTTGCCGCCGAGAGCGGTTTCCCAAGCGGTTTTTTCCGGCGGAATAACTCGATCATAGATACTGGGACCGGTCTGGCCGGTCTTAACCAGCGCAAGCTCATCTAGCCAGTAGGCGCCCTCAGTCACGGGCGAGCGGCGCGGCTGCAATACCAGCGCAAACTGACGCAGGTGCATCCATTCATCAATGCCATTCATCCAATGCAGCGGCACCCGAAAGCGTTGCCAGTCACTCGTGATACCGTCAATCATGGTACTGCCTTGGCGTAATAGCCCGGATGGGCCACCGGGCAAAGGTTGCTTAAACTCCAGTTTCAACGCCTTAGCGAACCCTGCGTGGTCATCACCACGAATCCATAGTTCCAGATGATCGTAAGCGGATGCATCGAGATCGGATAGGTTCAGTTGCCAACCGATAGCCTCGTTCGCGCCAGAATTGAAGCGGTACTGAAGATACAATGCTCGATGGCTCTCTCCGCGTTGAACGGGTTTCAGCCGATAGCTGATCCGGCCAGCAGGAAAATCCGGGTTGATGGTCCAACTCCCCATACTGATCCCCGGCGTTGGGCTGGTGACGTGCTCAAAGTCATGCAAGACTAAGGGAGCAATAGCAAAAGCTGACTCACCGGGCCAGAACAGAGCACTGAACAAGATAAGCCGTTGCAAAAAGGCAGTGGACATGGGCGGCAATGACCAAATTTTATGGAACAGACTCTTGCCATTGTAGATCAGGCTGACGCCGAGAAATCTTTACTCGTGCAGACAACATTGCGCATCAAAATTTCACGGCATCTGGTTAGGCTAGCGAATTGCGGGGCATTCTCAGTATGATTTTTTGCACTCAGCCACACGCCTCTCTGCTCAAGGGTACGATTCGCTGATCCAAGGGCATCGCCTATTTTGGCGTGCGCACACTGTGGCGTTGAACATCGGCGGAGAATGTTTCACGCTATCTGCTGCAACAGTGCCCGCGTTTCAATATGGCAAGTTTCACGAGAAGGCAGGAAACAACGATGGTCAGCAGTTACCTGGTTTGTGACGTTTGCGGTGGATTCGGACCACCAGCCAGCTTTCTAAACGAGGATGGCTTACGTCTCTGTTATCAGTGTTGGTATCAGGAACGGTATGGCAGTGACTCACCCGCAGCCGACATTGAATCAGATGTGGCGAAGCCAGGGAAACCGGTTTCCAACTCGGAAGAGAGATTGAAAACCGGTTAAGTTTACCCGGCTCAATCCCGTAGCAGTTCATAGCTCGCGCGGTAGGCGTCGGCCAAGGCATCCATATAAGCTTCATTGACCTGCTCGGCATCGAGTCCTGAATCCTTTAATGTCGCCCAGTCGCACTGCTCATAAGCCAGGGTGCAGGCCAGAATCCGGCCCAGTCCACCCTCATGATTCAGCAACGCTACGTTAATCTCCTCCTCCAGAGGCAACGCCGCTAACACTTCCGGCATCGGTGCTTGCGCTACTAGATCGAGCACCGATAGCAGGCCCACCATGAAATTGCTGTCGCGCTGTTGGAGACCCAGCTGTTCACCCAGCAACTCGCACATCTTGGCGCGCACCAAGGCAATGGTCATTAGGTCGCTGCGAGCCATTTCAGCACCCGACATCGAGACCAATGTTGCCCAAGAACGCACCGTGCGCAATCCCAATAGCGCCACCGCCCGTTGAATCGACTCAACCCGCTGCGGCAGACTGAAGTAGGCAGAGTTAATATAGCGCAGCAGCTTGTAGCTAAGGGCGACATCTTGAGCGATCAGGGATGCGATCTCTTGAAGATCGATATCCGGCTGATTCAAAGCGCTAACCAGCCGTAGCACCATTAACTGGTTGGTCTGAATACCTTGGAATTTAAGCAGGCGGGGCTGGGAAAAGTGGCGTCCTTGAAAAAAATCGAATCCCACCTTCTGACTCATTTCAAGCTGGTGCTGATCTGCGATCCCGCTGGCGATCACCGCCAAACCGCGTTGATGGAAATAGGTGAGCAACCGGCGCGCTTCCGGCTCGGGGGTGGCCGATATATTCAGGCGCACATACTCAACAGCCTCCAATAGCGCCCGATAGGCATCGTTATCCGCATATTCGTCCAATAGAAAATGATAACCCTCCTGGCGCAAAGCCTTGAGCGCTTCAATCAATGGTTCGTCGATAACGATATCGGCTACTACCTCAAACACCAGGCGCGGCGATGCCGCCATGAATTGGCTCAACGACCCTTGAACCAGCAAATCGCGGGCGACGTTCAAGAAGACTTTACTTTCCCCAACCAATCGCTCCAGTCCCATCTCAGTCAGTGTATCGAACAGAATCTGGGTATGTTCCATTTCGATACCGAGCAAAGGGGCGTCTTTAGAAGTCTCACCCGCCTCCGTTGGATAATAAGACAACTGATAACCTTCTACACGAAGGGCAGGATCGTAGATCGGCTGGCGGCCCAGGTAGATTTCCTTCATCGATACCCCCGGTTTAGGCTGAAGACAGGTTGATAGAATCTTAATAATACCAGCATGCTGCTTTTTCGATGGAAATGCATCAGGGACGAACTGAAGAGGGCCGGCTCTCCACCTTGCCCATCACCTTAGAAGGTGTTTCCACCGGCAATGACGGGAAAACCACAGCAGGTTCAGTCAGTGGCGGCGCGGCCTTGCCCAAACTCACTTGCGACAGCAGCATGCCGGCGAACATCAGGCCACAGCCCGCCATTCCACGCTCGGACAATATCTCATCGAGCAGCAGCCAGCCGCTCAATGCTGCAAATACAGTTTCCAGGCTGAGGATAATGGCGGCATGAGCCGGAGGCGCATCGCGCTGGGCAACAACCTGCAAAGTATAGGCGACTCCGACTGACAACAGTCCACCATAGAGAATCGGTAATGCTGCATCTTGTAATCCTTGCAGATAGATTGATTCGGTCGCGACTGCAACACCCAGGCTGAGCACTGCGCAGACCATGCATTGCAGACAGGCCAGCAGCACCGGTTCGACTCGCCGGCCAGACAACCTGCCGATTACCAGCACATGGCCTGCCCAAAAGAACGCGCCGATCAATACCAGTCCATCTCCTTGAGACAGGATCATCTGATCAGTCATGGTCAGCAGGTACAACCCCGCTACCGCCAGACCTGCTCCGCTCCAAGTTTTCCACGGCGTGCGATGCCCCCACAACAGCCCAAGCAACGGGACGATCACTACATACAAGCCCGTGATGAATCCAGCTTTGCCTGCCGTGGTATGGACAATGCCGATCTGTTGCAGCGAGGCGCCGGCAAACAGAATCAGCCCCGCCAGCAACCCGCCGGCCAATATCTGGCACCCGCCGCCCTGCGGGATGAGCGGACTGAAACGGCGGCGCATTAGCAGCAGCGGCAACAGGGACAACGCACCCAACAAGAAGCGGATACCGTTATAGGTAAAAGGACCGATATGATCCATACCCACCCGCTGGGCAACGAAAGCCGAACCCCAGATCAGGGCGGTCAGCAGTAATAACAATTCGGCTCTCAACGCCTTAGAAGTCACAGTATGTTCACCTGCAGATCACAGTATGTTCACCTGCAGATCATATAATTAAAATGTTCGTTATCGTAGAGCATGCTAGAATTGTTGCTTGGCAAATCCGTCATTTGGAACTATTCTACTCGAAAATAGTACTAATCCAGTACCGATTAGATGAGCTACGCGGAGCCGCCATGATTCGCATCACCCGAGAAGCTGATTACGGCATTTTGCTGATGACCGCTCTGGCCCAAGCCGAAGGTCAACCGCGCAGCGCCGCCGCTCTAGCCCGGCAACGCCGGTTACCATTGCCGATGGTCAGCAAGATTCTGAAATCTCTGACCCGAGCCGGTTTGCTGAACTCGCAACGCGGCGCGCAAGGCGGTTATATCCTGGCACTGCCAGCCGTGGAGATCTCCGCAGCCGATATCATTGGCGCGTTGGAAGGCCCGATTGCCATTACCGCTTGCAGCGATGAGACTCATGACAGTTGCGCCCGGCAAGAAGATTGCGAGGTCAGCGGTCATTGGCCACGGATTAATCTGGCCATTCACACTGCACTACAAAGCATTAGCCTAAAAGAACTGAGTCAGCCTCTTCCGCCGCATCCAATGCGTTTTCACTCCATGAATCGGGTCGCAGCCCGCATTGTTGATCGTCCCGTCTGAAACCCCTGCTTGAATCCGTGAGAGGATCTTGATCCATGACCGATAACACCCCCACCCTCGAACATCTCGCTACCAGCGATTACAAGTACGGCTTTGTCACTGACATCGAGCAAGATACCGTACCACCGGGGCTGGACGAGGATGTGATCCGGCTCATTTCGGCCAAGAAAGAGGAGCCAGACTGGTTGCTAGAATGGCGGCTGCAAGCTTTCCGTCACTGGTTGACCCAAACGCAACCGGAGTGGGCGCGGGTGCATTATCCGCCAATTGATTATCAGGCGATTTCCTACTACGCCGCGCCCAAGCAGAAAAGCGACGGACCTAAAAGTCTGGACGAAGTCGATCCGGAGTTGCTTCGCACCTATGAAAAGCTCGGCATTCCATTGGCCGAACAAGCTATCTTGGCTGGCGTGGCCGTGGATGCAGTGTTCGACTCGGTGTCGGTGGCGACTAGCTACAAAGGCAAGTTAGCGGAGTATGGCATCATTTTTTGCTCGTTCTCCGAAGCAGTGCGCGAGCATCCCGGCCTGGTGCGCAAGTACCTGGGTACGGTGGTGCCCTATCGCGATAATTACTACGCGACGCTGAACTCAGCAGTGTTTTCTGACGGTTCCTTTGTTTATATCCCGCCGGGGGTGCGCTGCCCCATGGAGTTGTCGACCTACTTCCGCATCAACGCCAGCAACACCGGACAATTTGAGCGAACCCTGATTATCGCCGATGAAGGCGCGTCTGTATCGTATCTCGAAGGGTGCACCGCCCCTCAGCGTGATGAAAATCAACTTCATGCAGCGGTGGTGGAGCTGGTGGCGCTGGACAACGCCACGATCAAATATTCCACGGTACAAAACTGGTATCCCGGCGACGCTGAAGGCAAAGGCGGCATTTACAACTTTGTGACCAAGCGCGGGTTGTGCAAGGGCCGGGATTCCAAGATTTCCTGGACCCAGGTGGAGACCGGATCGGCGATTACCTGGAAATACCCCAGTTGTGTGCTCCGTGGTGAAAATTCAGTGGGTGAATTCTACTCGGTGGCTCTGACCCGTGATTATCAGCAGGCCGATACCGGCANNATGATCCACATCGGCAAGAACACCCGCAGCACCATCGTATCCAAAGGTATCTCCGCCGGTCACGGCCAGAACGCCTATCGAGGACTCGTGAGAATCCTGCCGACTGCCGAGAACGCCCGTAATCACTCGCAGTGCGATTCACTGCTGATGGGCGACCAGTGCGGCGCGCATACCTTCCCCTATATCGATGTGCAAAATCCCAATGCCCAGGTCGCGCATGAAGCCAGTACCTCGAAAATTAGCGAGGACCAGATTTTTTACTGCAAACAGCGCGGTATCAGCGCCGAAGATGCGGTGAGCCTGATCGTCAATGGCTTCTGCAAAGAAGTGTTCAAAGAACTGCCAATGGAGTTCGCCGTCGAGGCGCAGAAGCTGATCGAGTTGAAGTTAGAAGGAAGTGTCGGCTAATCTTCGAGCTGCCCCGGCCATCTGGACGATCCGCTACTGCTGGAAGTGCTGCACAGGAGATCATCGCACACCTGGCAGCAGCACTGACTTCCTTCCAATCGCTGCCAGTCTAGCCAAACCCTCCAGCCAGCATTAACGGGGCATTGATCGCTTGCCCTAACCGTCCTGCAGGAGCAACGATCCGGCATTAAATGCATGCGGTGCTCTAGCCAATCATTGTATATCGGCGAATATCCGGTTCTACCGCAAGCAAGGACGGCGCCTGCGCCAGCACTGCTTGGAGATGCAGCGTGGTGAAATGCGCATCTAGCGCCGCCTCATCCGCCCATTCCTCGATGAAGGTGAAATCGGCCGGATCTACCGCGTTCTGCAACAATCCATAGCGCAAGCAACCCGATTCTTGCCGGGTTGGTTCCAACAGGCTCAGTAACAGGGTATGCAATGCTGCCACGGTTTCCGGGCGAGCAGTCAGGCGGGCTACGACATGAATACTCATTGAGAATCCTCCAGGGTGCGTCAAGGCTAAAAGCGTAGCACCAACCCCGTACCAGCACACTCACTACTGACCGGCTATACTTAGAAGGTGGGAGCCTCAGTCGGCACCGGCAGTGCTTCCTACTCTTAAAACCCGATCAAGGAGTACAGAACCATGACCCTCAAACCGATCATCATTGCGGCGGGCACGAGCCTGACTCTGTTCTTCAGTAACGCTTGGGCGGCGGATGTGAAAGAGATGGCGGCAGATGCCGCAAAAGACTCAACGGGAAAGATGGCCCAGGAGCAAGCAACGGATGCGGTCAAGGAAAAGACCGGGACCATGATGCCTGCAACTGGCGCTGCATCGGCAATGAAGGTAGCGCCATCCGGCGCGACTGAGGCAGTAGAAGGCGCGGCGGGAGCCGCAGCACTCCAGAAGGCCGCGGGAGGCGCAACCGGTGATGTCACTGGCATGGCTAAGGACCAAGCGATGGAGATGGGCAAGGATCAAGCCACCGAAGCCGCTAAAAAGATGGTTAAGTAGCTAAGAACTCCGGACGTAGATGTTCTGCGTCCGGCCAGCAACCACTGATCAAATCCATGACCGGGCACAATCAGATTGGCTTAAGAAAAAACACCAGCAACGCGCAATTTACTGATGTGACTGAGAAGATCTTGCCCCTATCTATTCGCTCCATCTGCAATTTCACGCAAAATTACAATAGAGACTCCAAGATTCACCGTATTTTCGGGATCTATATGCGCCTATTGCGGCACGCTAAAGGACCGGCGCTCAATGCAAATTGATCATGTCATCCTCATGCAGATCTACTGCCGCTTCAAACCCCTGAAAGATAAATTGGCTGACCGGCCCCATGCGCAGCAGCCAGCAGACATAGGCGTATGGCTGCCAGAAACCGTTCGGCCTGCGGCGCATCGCCAAGCGCACAGGCAGCGTTAGAAAAACTGTATGAGGCCATGAGCGAGGTGCATAATGCGGTTGCCGATCACCTTGGGACCAGCAGGCCCGATATTGACATCTCATGAACCATGCTTGAACCGCTGCAAGCCCCCGCACCTGCGGCAGCTATCCCGAAAAATCTGCGCGTGTGTTTCTATTGTTTTGGCTTCTTCCAGAAACAGGCTTTTGAGCTGGATCATATCAGGCCGATCAACCGGCCCATCCATAGCTCATGCGACAATACACCGGAAGATATTAATAGATATAACGATCCAACCAATCTGATCGCGGTTTGCAGTAGTTGCAATAGCTCGAAGGGCAACAGCACTATCAGCACCGCATGGATGAATGGCCGCATGCAGGCTCGTGAAGCGGGAGGGCTGCCGGTATTGGAAACGCTCTTGACGGCTGCTAGCGGCCGGCAGGCTGCGGAAGCCCATCACAACTGGATCATGGGTGTCTGAGCCGGTTTAATCTAGGCGATCAGCAAGCCGGTGCCCGTTGAGGTTCGCTCCTCACCTCAACTTAAATCACTGCCTGACTGTTCTATTCAGAAGTGATCCACAGCTTTTGTGGATCATTCTGCTATGCCTATTCTTTAATTATCGCAAACTATTCCAGTTTAAATTTGATGAAAAGTGGCTTGACAAACCCAGTTGCATTGACTACGTGTTGACTTTGTATATACATGGTACTATTCTTATGGGAAAACACAAGAAAGAAAAATCCGATAAAGACAAGGATAAGGAAGTCAAATTAGTAGTTCGAATTGAGGCGGGTCTACGTGATGCATTCATCGAAACCTGTCAAGACATGGATACCACAGCTTCCAGGGAAGTGCGGCGGTTCATCCGCGATTTTCTAAAGCTCTCGGGTAAGGAGACCTGAGGTAGCGCAAACAGCGCTTGGGGTTCCAAGAGCCAACGTAATGACTCATTTCTCATCTGCCCTTAGCGAGGTGAAATGCTATGAATGACCCTGATTCTGCAACGACTCAACAGGAAACACAAACGGCTCTTAAGGCCATGCATGCCTATTTTGCCGCCACTGCTCAAGCCCAACCGCGTAAGGAGCGGGAACGGCTAGCCCGTGAATGGCTGAACGCCGTTCATCGGATGCGGTTCAGTTCCACCACTCATTAACATCCAAAGCAGGGTAAGTTGGGGTGACGAACAAACCCTAACGATGGGTGGTGTAATTAAGGCAACCTTTATATATGCCTGCGCGATGAAGCTGGAAGCAATGCAGTCACGGTGAATGGCCGTGGCATTGCCAGCTCAAGACTGGCAGGGGTGCCGTACCCTCCCTCTTGCCGAAGAGGCCAACACGCTCTCACACCGCTTCGGCAGCCGGCCGATGCGAAGCGTTAAGCTGTTCGCCTCAGCAACAGCCAACCCCAGGTCAGTGCTTGCAATGTCAGCACGAACCCGAACGCCCAGCGGTAGCCCACATCAGCGTACCCGCCGCTGCCAGCCGGCCAATGGTTGATGATCGTACCCATGCCCCACTGTCCGGCGAATGCAGCGACGAACACCAGTAAATTCAATGCAGTATTCACTCGGCCAGCCAGCGCTGGCGGGAAGGATTGCGACAAAATCGCATAATTCAGCACGCCACTGGTCCCGAAGAATCCAAACAGCACCCACAATAATAGTAGCGATCCCCCACTGAACAGAATCGCCCATTGCACCAGCATAAACAACATCATGCCGCCACCGGCAACGCCCAATGGCGGAACGCCCAGCCGCGATAACCAATAGGTCACTTGTCCCATACCGAGGAAACCGCTGACCATTGCTGCAGCAATCCACAATAAATAACTTGCGGCGGCCGCTTTATCCAAACCGGCCACGTCGCGCAACCACGGCCCAGCCCATAACCCTTGAATGGCTAGAAACGACGCCTGCGATAACACCGCACTCGGCGCAATACGCCAGAATTCTGGATGGCGATAAATCCCCACCACTTCACGCCATTGCTCCCGCCAGCCATGACTCACTGTGCCACCGCCGCGCTCCGGTACGGCCAGCAATAGCGCACCGGCGACAGCGACGCTCAAACCTGCTAGGAAGATAAATAACCCGCGCCAGTCAGTTATCTTCAGCACTGCTTCAATGGGAGCCGTGGCGGCCAATGCACCCATCCCGCCGGCTGCCAACACCCAGCCATTGACGACCGGTAATCGCGCGGCTGGAAACCACACGACAAATGCCTTGAAGCTGGCCATTAAGCAAGCGGACACCCCTAAACCAATCAATCCCCGGCCTAGAATCAGGTTCGCCGCATCGTCGCTCACCGCGAACAAGCCAGCTCCGGTTGCAGCAACGAGCAGGAGGATCGCTTCCACCCAACGTGGCCCGAAGCGATCCAGCAACATCCCCAGCGGCAATTGAAATGCCGCAAAAGTCAGGAAATAAATGCTGGTCAGCAGACCGAGATCGGTCGCATCCAATTGCAATTCCGCCACCAGGTAAGGCGACAAGACGGCATTAATGGTGCGATACAAATAGGATAGAAAATAGCCTGCGGCAAATGGCAGAAACACCCGCAGCACGATGGCTGCAGGTGAGAGCGGTACCG
Organism: Proteobacteria bacterium UBA2383; assembly: GCA_002343485.1. GTDB lineage: Bacteria > Pseudomonadota > Gammaproteobacteria > Competibacterales > Competibacteraceae > UBA2383. The sequence continues at coordinate 3,480 of DDST01000138.1, read as the reverse complement.
GAGCGCTCATGGCGCGGTGAGCGGCTGATCCGAACGGTGGGTAAGCCGATAAACCCGCTCCAATAGCCAAGTCAGGCCACGATCCCGCCAGCGCGATTCCTCGGACAGAGCATCACGAGTATAGAGTAATTCGATCTCATGGGTTGCTTCATACAGCGCCCGCACTTCTACGTCACTGACAGCGAACGGCGGCCCTGTCAATACCGTTTGGTCATACTCCAGGGTCATTAGCAGCGTCCTTATCCCAGACGGTAAGATGGCGTCGAGATGGCGAGCATAGCGTTCACGCATCGCCGGCGGCAATGCAATCAGCGAAGCCCGGTCGTAGACGCCCGCGGCATCGGCAAGGTGCTGCGGTTCCAAGGCAAAATAATCACCCAGTAAAATGCGCACCTCATCCTGCTCCCAAATCTCAAACGCCCCTTCCTGCCAGCGGCGTGGATATAATCCGTTCTCCTGAAAGAAGGCCTCGACAGCAATTGGACTGATCTCCACCCCAATCACCGGATGCCCCTCGCCAGCCAGCCATAATAAATCGCGGCTTTTACCACACAATGGGACAAAAACCTGCTGACCCGATTGCAGGCCAAGCCGGTTCCAGAACTGCTGAAGATGGACATTGATGTCCTGCTGATGAAAACCGATCTCGGTGCGTTCCCAGCGTTCGTGCCAAAATGAGAGTTCCACCGGCTTCATGACCTCCGGCACTATAGGTTTTAACTGAGAGAGATAAAGCTATTAAGCGATGTTCCTGCCAGGTTCTCAACCGAGACCATTGGACTTGGATCTATTCTTGACCGCACTATGCGGGAATCCCCAGCCACTTTCACTGGCATATGAACGTTACTTTTATGGCTAAATCCAGGGTGCTGCATGTCCGAAAAAGAAACCTTGCGCATAGTCCACACCTAATTCGCGCAGGTGCTCTGCAACCGTTTGGTTCTCAACAGACTCGGCAATGGTTTGAATACCCAGGGTATGGCTCATCTGAGTAATCGCAGTCACCAGAGCACGGTCGCTATCGCTCCCGATCGTGTCCTTAAAAAAGCTACCATCGATTTTCAGGTAGTCGACGGGCAGCATTTTGAGATGACGGAATGAAGACAGGCCACTACCGAAGTCATCCAATGCGAATTGGCTGCCGCAGTGTTTAAGTGCTGTCATTAGTTTGATAGCCTGCTGTAAATTTTGAAAGACAGCGGTTTCGGTGACCTCAAAGCACACTTGGGCTGGCGAAAACGCATACTCAGCGAATTGCGCCTTGATAAAATCGAATAAGGTTTCATCACTAAGAGAGTTCCCGGATAGATTGATAGAAATCTTGGCGCTGGTATGGCCAATTCCCGCTGCATACTCACGGAATGCCGCTTGGATCACCCAGCGATCGATCACGCCCATGAGTCCATACCGTTCGGCTGCGGGAATGAAAGCCGCTGGCAATACCAGTTCACTGTCTTCGTTCGGTTGGCCCTTGTACACGATACGGAGCAGAGCCTCATAGTAAGCGGGTTGCTGGCCAGGGTCGCTCAGCGATACGATGGGCTGATAGTGTAGCCGGAACCGGTCCTTTTCCAGGGCGTCCCGCAAGCCCGCAGCACCTAGAATCTCACTGTGGCGTTGCGCTGTTTCAGAATCCTCCTCCGTATAAACATGAACACGGTTACGGCCTAATTCCTTAGCGATATAGCAAGCGACATCTGCCTGGGCAAACAATTGCGTGGTGTTTTTCGTCTCCACTGTAATAGGCGCCAGGCCGATACTGACGCCAATCTGGTAAACCTGGCCCTCCCAGTGAAAGCGGTAGTCACGAACACTGTTCACTATATTCTGGGCAATGAGCTGCGCCCGGCTCAGGGGACAATTGTCCAGCAGCAACCCAAATTCATCACCGCCGATGCGCGCCAAGGTATCGCGATCCCGGAATACTCCTGAAATCAATCTGTTTATTTTTCTTAGCAGATCATCACCTGCCGCATGACCGGCAGTGTCGTTGACAATTTTGAATTGATCCAAATCCAGATAACACAGTGCATGCCGCGCGCCGTGCTGGTGAGCACTGGACAGCGCCTGTTTCAGCCGCCGCTCGAATTCCAGCCGGTTGATCAGGCCGGTAAGGGCATCGTGCGTGGCGTCGAATTCTAATTGACGGGTCAGCCGACGGATTTCGGTTACATCGCGGAATACCAGTACAGTGCCCAATAGCTGGTCTTCTCGCCCGCGAATCGGCGCTGCTAAATCATCAATATGGTATTTCCGTCCGTGGCGGCTGACCAGCGTGGAGTAATGAGCCAATCCAGATACTTTCTCTTCCTGGAGATTTTGTGTCATCGAATCCAGCAGTGGCTGGTCCGTTTGCTCATTGACGATCTGGAAGATTTCGCTCAGCGGCCGGCCTTGAGCCTCGATCATGCTCCAGTCAGTGAGCTTTTCCGCCATTGGGTTTAAGTATTCCACGATACCGTGCATATCAGTGGTGATCACCGCGTCGCCGATGGAATGCAGCGTGACCAGAGCTTTTTCTCTTTCGGCAAACAACGCCGCTTCCGCCTGCTTACGCTCGGTGATGTCGATACCGACACTGATCAACTGTTCGACCTCGCCCATCGGATTTTTAATGGGCACCTTGACGGTGTAGACCCAATAGGTTCGTCCGGTTAGGTCGGCGCACCTCACCTCTCGTTCGATTCTGTCCTGGGTTTGAGCCAGAATAGCCTCGTCATCGTTGCGCAAAGTCTGCACAAGCTCGGGATCGGTGGTGATCAGATCCGAAAACGTATGCCCCACTATTTGCTCGGAAGACAAACCAAAGCATCTGGCCAAATGCTGATTGGCCAGTATGATTTGGCGTTGCCGGTTTTCAACACAAATGAAGTGAGGATCCGTATCGATGACCGTTCTGAGAAACGACCGCTGCCTCTCAATTTCTTGCTGGGCACACAGCACGCGCTCCACCAGCTTGGCGTTGCGAAAACAGGCAGCGATGTTAACCACGAACACTTCGAGTAGTGACCGGTCCACGACAGCGAGCGCTTGGCCGCAATTCAGGAAGATGACGACGTCCTGGCAGGAAGCCACCTTGAAGTACAGCACCGTGCAATCGGAATCAAACATATGTTCGCGATGCGCTACACAGGCGTATACGGCTGAGATGATTCTTTTATCCGGCAAAGCTTCCAGCGGCTGGGTGATGTAAGGCGCATGCTGCCCGGCAGCACCTACTACGTAGTAACGCTCCTGGTTATTGCCAAACGGCGAATCTTTCTGGGTGCAGACAATGCCGTCCAGCGGTAGTTTGAACAGTGCGGTCAGTTGCGTTAGCACCCCCTCGGCCAGGCCGGAGATTGTATGCTGCCCCATCAGATCGGCAGCCGCGCCGACGATCAGTTCCAGACCTCGCCGGTTTTGGGCAATGGCATACAGTTGCTGATAGGAGCGCAGAGCAGCACTGACGGTGGAGATCAGCCGGGTGTGGGTCAGCTC
>DDST01000065.1 GCA_002343485.1 Proteobacteria bacterium UBA2383 | reverse complement strand
TGTACAAGGCGATGGGTGGCGGCTGGGTCAAGGAAGCCGAGCAAATGACGGTGGGCGATCCTCAGCCCAAGGCAGGTTGAGGGCGACCGGCCGCTACTTCCTCTCCCGTTCCCATGCTTCGCCCGCGTGGGAACGGGAACATCAAACCCTGATTGGCTGCGCGCACTCTCCAGTCAGCTGGCTGAAGCTATCAATCTTGAATGTGTTCAGAGCAGGGGATATGGGCGTGTACTTGATAGCTATTCCGCCCGCTTTGCTTAGCATGGTACATAGCAATATCCGCCTTCTTCATTAGGGCATCCCCTTCCTCGCCATCGTCGGGATAAAGAGCAATTCCCACGCTGGTAGTAACCTGCAATTCATGGTTACGCACTGCAAAAGGATTCTGAAAACCAGCTATGATCTTTTCGGCAATCTTGATGGCATCTTGCGTCTTGGCGATCTCCGGCAAGATCAATACAAATTCGTCGCCCCCCAAGCGTGCAACGGTATCATTCTCACGCACCACGCCTGTCAAGCGTTTGCTCACGGCTCGCAACAACTGATCCCCCACATCGTGGCCAAACATGTCATTCACCTGTTTGAAGCGATCCAAGTCCAGCATCATTAAGGCCAGCTTTTGCCGGTGACGGCGAGCGCGAGCTATCTCCAGCTTAAGACGGTCATCGAACAGGGAGCGGTTGGGTAGGCGGGTCAGGGCGTCATGATAGGCCATCTCTTTGATGATTTCCTCAGCCCGCTTGCGTTCGGTAATGTCGCGAAAAATAGTCAGTATGGATAGGCTGCCGTCGGTATTTCTTATTGGAGTTTCAATTACATCGTAGGTTTTCTTGTTCTTGACGCAATATTGTTCTGACCGTCCGGTTTTTCCCATAAGAACTACCTGGGTCTGACACCAGGGACAAGCCTGCTCATGGGCATGGATCAGTTCATAGCACTTGCGGCCTTCATAGTTTGGAAACTCTTTCACAAAGGCAGGGTTGACATACTCAATATCAAAGTTTGGGTTCACGATATAGATCACATCTTCCATTGCCCCAAGAATCCTAATTAGATTGTCCTTTTCAGCGAGCAGCCCCTTCTCGGCCTGTTCACGGTGGATGATTTCCTGCTGCAACTTTTCGTTCGTCTCGATCAATTCAGCGGTGCGTTCTTTAACCAATTTTTCAAGGTGTTGGCGATATTGCCGCAATTCTCTTTCCGACGCCAAGCGTGCGATGGTCGTTCCCACCAGATCGGCAACCGCCAGGTGGATATCAAGCAACGCTTTTAGGGAAGACTCAGAAATACGATAACCGGCCAGCATAACCGCCGTGACCTGATGCTCCTGGGCCACCGGCAAACATGCCACCGAGAGCGGCTCTGGGATGGACATGATCCGCCACGTGAGAAAGCCGCTATCCAGCACTTCGCTGACTGCTTCGTCGACCGGTAATTCCAGACCTGTTTGCCGGGGCATATGCGCGGAGAAAGACCAATCGCGCACTAGGATCTCGCCACTGGGGCCGCGTTCGCCAAAGGCCACTAGATCAGCATCCAGAAAGTTGACCAGCGCTTTGCCGGCCTCAATCCAAACATTCTGTTGCACGGTCAAACGGGCAAGGTACTGGGCCAATTTGATAATCCGGCCGTTCTGTTGCGGGCCATGTCCTCCCTTCTCCATCGATTATGCTCCTCGCAGAGGCTGGAGATAGAGATTCTCTAAAAAGTGCATATCAAAATCAGGACAGTGCGACAGATTGATGATCTTGGCCCGATCAGCAAGGCGCTGCAACCGCTCAACAGTACCTGGTGACAATAATGCGTCCTCGCATCCAGACAAGGCGGTATTTCCACACAGCTCAACCCGCTCCGGAGAAATTTTGGGTAATAGCCCGATATCCTGAGCATTGAGAACATTCAGGGAGCCGCCAAACGCACCTGAAACACAGATACGCTGCACTTCTTCATACCTCATGCCGGCATTCGCCAGCAAAGCCTGTATGCCCGCACCAATCGCTGCCTTAGCGCGCTGAAACATGTCCACATCTCTTTTCGTCAAGACAATATCGGACTCACCTCGGACAAGCATGAACCCCTCTTTAGGAACAGTGGGCGAAAACTGACCCCTAGGGGTGAGCGTACCCAATCTGACCAGGCAAGCGATCAGATCCACCAAACCTGAACCACAAATACCACGCGGCTTATCGCCGGCAATCACTGCATAATCCCATAGGCCATCTTGCAGGGTGACATGATAGATGGCCCCCGGTTCAGCAGGGAGGCCGCAACGGATGCCGCTGCCCTCAAAAGCCGGGCCTCCCGCCGCTGAAGTCACCCATAGCATGGCTCCATCCCATAGAGCGATTTCAGAATTGGTTCCAAAATCAATGAATAGGCTTCCACCCTTATCTTCCATCAGGCGGGTTGTAATCACACCGGCCAGCAGATCGGAACCGACAAAACCGGCAAGAGGAGGGATAACCTCGATCTTGGCCTGGGGATGAATGTTCCACGCGATGGACCAACTTACCGTATCGTCTGGCAGGCAATCAATAACATTGAACCAGTGGCTGGGTTGCAGCAGTAAGTCAAAATTCCTTTCCGATATCAGCGCCAACATAGCGGTATTCCCTACTAACGTTAGACGCATTACTTGCTGAAGGTTGATCCCTTCCCGAATGGCAATGTCCCACAGTGCTTCGCCAATGGCGGCAATAGCCCATTGGCTCATTGCCCGTGCTTGTGCCGGAGATTCCGATGCAGCTACCAGACGGGTGATGACATCGGAACCCGCTGTCATCTGCGGATTCAGGCCCCAACGCTCAGCCAGCCAGCCGCCGCTGGAAAGCTCATAGAGTGAAATCCGGATATGGGTCGTTCCCAAATCCACAGCAACGCCATAGGGCTTATTAACTGATTGCGGCAGCTCATTCAACGGGAAAGGGTTCTTGCGCCGTTTCCCCTGACCGTCCAGGCGTCTCCAAGGGGATTTCGGTGCCGGTGCCAGGATCACGATACCCAGGCTATGTCGTGGTATGACCTGGCATGCCAGGCGAACACCTTGCGCCAATTGCGCGTCATCCAGATGAATACTCTCAGCGAATGCCGGTTCACCGGCTTCCCCAGATTCAATGCGTACCAGACAAAGTCCGCAGGCACCGGTTCCTCGGCATCCCGAACGAACCTGAGTATCGGTGGCGTCCAGGATATGGCGTAGAGACGGGCCTGGAATGAAAGAGAGATGCCGGACCCCTGCTTCGAACTTGACGGTCAGCGTAGGCAAGGACTATTTCTCCTGGCAAGCAGCAGTAACCATGGCGGCAATGTTTTCCGGTTTTGATTCCGGGGGAATCTCGCAACCCGATGAAAGAATGAATCCTCCACGATTTGCGAATAACTTCAGTAATCGGGATGATTCAGCGGCAATCTCTTCTGGCGTTGCCTCGACATAAGCCAGCGGCTTGATGTTGCCATTCAGGCAGGTCTGAGGAAGCGCCTGCATGGCGTCCAGGGGATCGACGCAGAAATCGATGTTGGCCAGATCCACACGGGCTTGGGGATAGAGATGCAGAATAGGCGTCGCCGGCCCGGCCGTATGCAGCCAGTTAGCTGCGGACCCCGCCTGCTTGAAGGTGGTAAACACCTGGTTAAGATAAGGGAGCACGAACTCTCGATAGAACGGAGCGGGAATGACCTCGGGCGAAGCCGAGGGCTCGAAAACCATCGGTAGATGCGCACCGGCCTCGATTTGCGCGACCCCGAAGCGCATAGCGATCTTTGTTGCAAAGCCGAGCAGATGGGCAAATTGTTCAGGTTCATCAATTGCCAGATAGAGAGCTGCCTCGATACCCAGCAATTGAGTAGCCAAGGTCATCGGTCCCAGTACGCAGCCAACAACCAACACGCTATCACCCGCTTCCTGCCGTAAAATCCGTACCGCTTTCAGCAATTCCGGCATACGCCCAGCCTGCCAGGGATTGGGTGGCAAAAGGGTATTCAGATCAGTGCCGTTCGCCAATACGGCGGATTTGACGATCGGATATTGGTCAGTCCGGTAGGTTAGGATCGAGCCTGCCGCCTCCGTTTCCACATTGGCATCCATCAAAGCAAAAACAGCATCGTAACCATAGAATTGGAGAGCCTGTAACTGGCAGCGTGCCAGCAACTCGCCATTCCGGACATAATCACCCAGCGCGACTCCCGCTAAGATAGCGGCATGACCAAACACTTGGGCTATGACTGGCACACGGTCTGGCTGTTTGAAATTTAAGGCAGCCTTGATCCGTTCAATGCTATTCATGGCGCACCCCAACGATCTGATCCAGATAATGCAGGCCGTCGAAAGCACTCTGGGCGATGAAATCAACCTTCAGGCTTTCAGCGGTAGCCTGCTTCAATGCCGCTCCTCCGGCGATCACCTTGATATGCCCCAGTCCTCGCTCGGCCATTTTGTCCTTCATCTGACGCACCTGAGGAATAATAGTGGTGATCAAACCACTGATTCCGGCAGCCACAGGCGCTTCCTGCTCTACAGCATCAACTAACCTTTCCAGGGAACAATCCTTACCGCAGTCCACCACCCGGTATCCTTTTGCGGTCAAGACCATTTTAAGGATGTTCTTTCCCAGATCATGCACATCACCCTCCAGAGTGCCCATCACCACAGCCGCCTTGGTCTGAAGTGGTGGCGCGCCTAATGGATAGAGTACCTTCATCACCCCGGTTGCTGCGCGTCCACACAGCATGATTTCCAGCAAATTGAATTGCTCCACCGTGCATTTGGCGTCCAATTGCGTCATCGCAGCTTCCACACCATCGGTGATAATCTGCCTGCGCCGGACACCGGCTTCACGGAGTTTCCCGACCTCGATAATGGCCTGAGTTTGATCGCCATCAAGCAAAGCTTTTACCAGTAGGTCCATCATTGAGTCATTCATTGTTTCGATACTCAGATTACCAAAGCAGCAGCAATTTTTTAGTTTTTCACTTTTAATTTCAAAGCATTTTTGAGTCTCTCAATCCTCCAATATTGTCGCAGGAAAGAATCTTCATGGCGATCTATTCGCTCAGGGAGCCTGCGCCATTCCGGCAAGACCACAACCCCACCTGTACTGTGAGGTCGATCACAGTGCCGCCGGCAAGGCTTTGAACCAAATGCAGATCACGCGCAAAAAAGACCTTCAAGTATCGAAAGCATGATCCAGAAAAGCGGATAGCGTACTTACGCGAGTTGCGCTGGATCACGACCGGGCGCGGTTCAGCGGATTGGGTTGATATCGACGCATCCGGTTTTGAGCCGGAATCCTATCGCCGCCACGGCTGGAGCCCGCGTGGCCACCCGGTTTACGGCAACTGCCGTGCCACAAGCGGCCTCGCGAAAGTCTGATTGCTGCGCGGTGTGGCCCGGATTTTCTGGCTCCGATGCTGTTCTCCGGCACCGCCAACGCCCATCGGGTGAATGATTGAATGCGCCGCCTGTTGCGTCAGGAATTGCGTCCGGATTCAACCTTGATCTTCGATAATGCCGCTTTTCACAAAAAGAAAGATCTGGCGGCCATCGCCCAGGAAAACAGCCATCATCTCCCCTTCTTGCCTCCCTAGAGTCCCGATCTTAACCCCATTGAACACGACTCCGCCAACCTCAAAAAACGCCGCCCGCTCGCACCACCCAACACCCCCTCGCTCATCTCATCAAATCTTATGGAAATTATTGCCCATGACGATAACATTCAATAGTTTTATGGCTTTACTTCTCATGATGTGAGGCATAGCATCGGCCTAGCTATGGAAGGTTCCTTGGATTTGATTTTCCAGGAACTATCCAGAAGCAGGTTAATAATGCGGAACCGGACGCATGAATCCTTCCGCGGTCTAACCGGTTGATTCTTGCTGCGGTAGAGGAGAAGGAGAGCAAGATGAAGCGTATCTATTTTTTGGTTCCTCAAACGGAGGTAGCGAAAAAGATCGTGGATGAATTATTGCTCGCACGGATTGAAGAGCGGCACATCCACATCCTGGCGAAACAGGGTACGCCGCTTGAGCATCTGCCGGTGGCTTCGTTCCTCCAGAGAAGTGACTTTATCCCCGCGATGGAGCGGGGTCTGGCGGTTGGCGGCTCGTTTGGCGCTTTGGCAGGATTGGTTGCCGTAGCGCTGACTTCGGTCAGTCTAGTGGTGGCCGGAGGTGGGATCGTCTTAGCCAGCGGTCTAGCCGGCGCCGGTGTTGGAGCGTGGTTAAGCGGAATGATCGGTCTCAACGTTGACAATACGCGACTGAAGCAATTTGAGGCCGCAATCGAGCAGGGTGAACTGCTGATGATGATCGATGTACCGCGTAATCGGGTTGATGAGATCACCGCCCTCGTGGCGACGCACCATCCCGAGGCGCACCCCGAAGGCACGGAACCGACCATTCCCGCTTTCCCATAACCGCAACCCCTGACGATCGACAGTACGTGCCCTTAGGTCATTGAATCTGCATTCAGACTTTGGGCACGCCTGATGAATGGTTTCCGCCGATGAGGCTCCAGCCAGCGCTTTTTGCAACAAGCGGATGGCGCTGATTCCCCTGGTGCAATACCACCATCAATCAGCTATCGATTCTCCATCATTTTTTATTTGCGATAGCCGGTCGATTACCAGCACGGCGACGAAGCCGGCAACCATCAACAGTATCGATAGTAACACCGTGCTATTAAGGCTGTCCGGCAGCTCCGGAGTCGAGCCGAGTAAGCGCTGTTTTCCACTCACTTCCACATAGACCTTATTCTGAAATGGCCAAATCAGCCACAGCGTGCCGATTAGAATTCCGATGATCACCGTGATGGTCCCCTGGCGATAGACCCGCAGTAACCATTCCAGAAAACGGCTGAACAGCGCCAGCCCGGTGGCGACCCCCAGAGCAAAGGGAATGATGACCGTGAAGCGGAAATGTCCCAGGGCGTCAAAGATGTAAGCGTATTTGCCAAGAATCAGAAGGATGAAGGAACCGGAGATGCCTGGCAAAATCATGGCAGTGATCGCCAGCGCACCGCTCAGAAAGATGAACCAAGCAGCATCCGGCGTGGTAGTCGGAACCAGGTTAACCACCACCAACCCAAGGAAGGTGCCCGCGATCAATTGCACCCAGCGCATCCCGGACCATTGCGGTATATGCCTAAGCAACACGATGGCCGAGCTAACAATCAGACCAAAAAACAAGCCGTAGATCAGCTCCGGGTCAGTCTCCAGATAACCCGGCAAGGATACGACCCGGGTAAAAAAGAGCAACGCAGCAAAAATCCCGGTACCCAGCGGCAATAAAAAACCAAAGTGCGGATAAGTCAACGCTCCTTTCACATCGAAGCGCATCAACATACGCAACCAAACCAGATCGAATGAGTTAATCGCTGCCAGCAACCGGGGATATATGCCCAGAATGAAGGCCATCGTTCCACCACTTACGCCGGGTATCACATCGGCGCTGCCCATGCAGAACCCCTTAGCCGCAATAATCGCAGTTTCTTTATTAATATTTAGCTTCATGGAAGATGTGTACTTTAACTTGGTTGTCCGGAAAGTCATTTCCTGTGGAGGCGCTCAACATGCGTTTCAAGCCTTAAATACGCTATTGTGCAGATCAGCTTCACCGGTGGCTGGGATGTGCAGCTACCGATGGATCAGGCATTTCTCAACGCAAATCTCGGCGAAGATCGCAGTGCAGCATTCCACCCTGTCGAGCAGGGTGGAAACATCGAGGGGCGCGATTCTAGCCAATGAGGCCAGATTCAAGAGCATTCAATCTAGATAGTTATACAGCGTATTGCCATTCTCTGCGCTTTTCTGGCCGCACTGATTCCAGCCCCACCCCCTCTCTCGATCCACGAAAGGGGGGATATTGTAGATGAGGTTGACGCAGACAACCTCATCTCATTGAGGAACATTATATTTACTAATCACGAAATTCTGGTGCGGTTCTGCCCATTGCACAACCACACTTTGGCCGTTATGCGGGAAATCCAGCAACGCGTATTGACCACTGACGCCTTGCAGGAACTCCACTCCCAATGTAGTCACGTTGAAGCTCACGTTGGCGAATTCCATACCATCCACGAAGGCTCGTAGCCGGTGAATACCTGTTCCTAAGGCATTCCAGTTAAACGTGTAGCCAAACCCGTTATTGTCATCGCCACAAACCCCGATGGTATCCTTGCGCGTCGTGCCGTAAGCAACTTGCTGTAGTTCTCCATCATTGATTTGCACCGTCACGTTGTTCGCCTCACAAATCCAACCTCGAATCAGTCCGATCCCGCTTTCAAAAGAGCCTTGTTGCGGGCTTTCCAAATAAGCGGACGGTGAGGCCAGTGGAACCGCGATACCAGCTTGCGCACTGATTGAATTCTGACTGGCGCCGGCGATCACGAAATTCTGATGGGGTTCGGACCAACGCACGGTCACGCTGGCATTGGCCTGAGGGAAGTCCTGTAATATGTATTCTCCGCTGACCCCACGCAGGAAATCCTCGCCCAAAGCCGTCACATTGAAAGTGACGTTAGCGAATTCCCGGCCATCGGCGAAGGCGCGCAAACGATGGGTACCCGCGCCCAAGGCGTTCCAATTAAAGGTGTAGCCAAACCCGTTATCGTCATCGCCGCAGACTTCCACCGTGTCCTTGCGCGTTGTGCCATAGGCCACCTGATGCCGTTCTCCATCATCAATCTGCATCTCTACGGTGTTCGCGTTGCAAACCCAACCCCGGATCAGGCCGATCCCGCTCTCGAACGAGCTTTGTTGCGGACTCTCCAGATAGGCTCTTTGCGCACCCCCGCACGCGGTCCCTGCAAACGGCAGCGTATCCGGGATGATTTGAATACCGGTGGTATAGACCTGATCGGGATTGGCTGGCTCAAGGCCGGCTGCTTCAAAAGTGGCCTCGATCAGGAATGCCGTCCAGCCAGCCGCGGGCTTTTGGACCGTACCTGCATAGGTGCCGTTGGCTTCGCGGGTCAAGATCTGCGAAGTCCATGCCGCGCCAATTTTCTCCAAACGGAAATCTCGGCTATCCGGGTTGGTCGCCTGCCACAACCTCACTTCTTTAGGAGTCGACGCCGGCGAAATCCGTAGCGTTCCTTCATTCTCCAATGCCCAGATCAATTGAGGGCTGGTCTTGCTATCCAGAATATCGTCCATCCACGATAGACCAGACAAAATCACGTCCTCACTCTGCTTGTGATCGGTGTTTGGCGCGTAGCGCAGCCACTTGGGACCGGGCAGGCCCTCGTAATAGAACCGTGAGGAATCGGATGTGAAAAACTGGTCTCCGGCAGCGTTGAGAATGAGTTTCGGCATGGTGTAGCGGTCACGGTAGGTATAAGGATCAACGACTTGTAACAGCGCCTGTCCTTCAGCCGTCTGCACCCGGCAGGGTAAATCGAATTCCACGTAATCATTCAACGCCGGTGCGTAAAAGCCATAAGCCTCCCAATGATGGATGAATTGTTGACCCAGATTCAGCATGTCAATAGAGGCCGGCACGATGGCCCGGACACGCTTATCTACAGCAGCAGTCAACCAAGTGGTCCAGCCGCGCTTGGAACCACCCAGCACTAGGAAGTCCTTCACCGTCTTGCCCTTGCTGGCGGAAAATTCCTGAATAGTATCCATGGCGCGCACGGCCGCCTTGGTCATCGCTAAATGCACTGCCCATTCTGGGTCGCCAGTATCCAGCGCCTTGTCCAGGCTATATGCCAGAATCGCATCTTCCTTGCGTCCATTTCCGGTTTCGTCGGTGAAAAACAGGGGTTGGTTCGGCACCTGTCGAACCACTGCGATAACGACGCCCCTGACCCATGCGATTGCTCCGAGAATCGGATCTATCTCATCCATCGGTGTGTCGTTGTTGTCGCCGCCATCGATCAGCAAGATCGCTGTATCGGTTTCATCCAGCCCGCGTTTTGGAATAACAATAGCGACCTCATGCGTCCAGACAGGCCGATCTACCTCGCTGGCAGAGCGCCATTGCTGGGAAGTCATCGTGAGAAAATAGGCGGTGTAAAGACCACCATTCTCTGAATGATACTGGCTATAGGTGTAGTTCGGGTCGAGCCGGTTCACATAGCGATCCAGCGCTGTTTCTGCAGCCAAGGCCAGCGGCATCGATGTCAGGAACACTATCCAAAATCCTAGGATGAATTTGACAAGGCCAGTTTTTGTTTCAGGCATAGCGAAAGGACTCCAGATGATTAATCAACGGAAGATTCAACCAACGTTAGACACGGCATTAAAGGTGAATATCCCCCTCCCCTGCATAAGGGGAGGGTTGGAGGAGGGGATTCAGAAGGACTTGCTACAGATTACGCCGCTTCACGCTCGAAGACCGGATGATTGACACTGAAGTGTTCCAATACTTCCTTCCAGTGCCTCGCTTCCCCTGGATGGCCATGCCGATAGGCATCTTCGATGTCATCGAGAATGATTTGCTTGATCTGCGGAATGCCTTTGGGATCATGAACCAAACAACACCCCAGTTCAGCAGCGACGATCTCCGGCATATGCTCATGTTGAGCAATCGCTTCAATTTCGTCTTCTTCCAGATCGGTTAGACCGACACAATCCTCATAAGTCAACATGGTACACCTCCGATTGCTAAATATCCTTCCTCGGTTTTTCCCTGCCCGAATCATCAAAACGCGGCTTGCTTTCCTGTCTTACCAGCGCCCTGCCGATCCTGTTATGGAAGACTCACCTCCGCCGTTTTGTGATCAACTTCCATTTTGCAAAGTGTAGTACAAAAAAGACATATTTTCAATAAGTGATTTGATAGGCCGCATTCCAATCATCCCGGTTTTTGATACCCATTTCTTCATCTCAGTAGCTTTTATCCCGGCTGTTCACTAGGCTATGAAGCGGTCGGTTTCCTATCCCGCACCATGATTCTTCTTTCCAAGTTTTGGAGACCTGTATGAAACACTCATTGATCACCGCTGCTCTATGCATGTCCGCTAGCCTGCTGATTTCAGCGCCCGTCTTGGCTAAGAAAACCCAAATGCAGAACATCGACTTTGGAGCTATCACCTGCGGTGAGTTTATGCAGGAAATGTCGAAAAGCTCCTCCGAGGATGTAGGCGTAGTCCTGATGTGGATTGATGGTTATCTCAGCGGCATTTCCGGGGATACCGTTCTGAATTGGAAAAACCTGGAGCAATTTAGCACCGACCTCGTCGCCTATTGCGGTAGTAAGCCCGATGTGAAAGTGCTGGACGCCGCCGAGGAAGTCGGCATATCCGAGTGATCCATCATGACCTCTAACCTGCTTTCGACCAAGCTCATTCCCGCAAACGAGCGCCTCATTTTCGCCTTGGATGTCCCAAGCCCCGCCATCGCTCAAGAACTGGTGACGGCCTTAGGCGATGCCGTGTGCTTTTACAAGATCGGGCTAGAACTGTTCATGGCTGGCGGTTATTTTGAATTGATTGAATGGCTGCGCGCCCGGGACAAAAAGATTTTTATCGATCTCAAATTTTTTGATGTGCCGGAAACAGTCCGCTCTGCAGTGCGCCAACTCGCACCCTACAGCGCAACGTTCACAACGGTACACGGTAACGATGCCATTCTACGAGCGGCGGTGGATGCAGCGAGTGAAATTGGCGGCGAACTGGGAATTTTGGCCGTCACGGCTCTGACCAGCCTTGACCGGGCTGATCTGGAGGATCTGGGATTCGCTTGTGATCCCAAAACGCTAGTGCTGTCACGCGCACGGCGGGCATTAGAAATTGGCTGCCGGGGGGTGATTTCCTCGGGACTCGAAGCGGCGGAATTAAGAGAGAATCTGGGCGAGAAGCTATTAATCGTCACGCCGGGCATCCGGCCCGTGTTGAACCGTCCGGCAGATGATCAAAAACGCACTCTAGACGTCGAGGATGCCTTTCTTAACGGAGCTGATCACATCGTGGTTGGCCGGCCGATCCGTCAAGCCCCGGACCCTCAAGCGGCAGCATGGGCGATTCAGGAGCGAATCGCTCGATTGTTTTAACAAGTATCAAGTTCCAGGTATCAAATTCCAGATATCAAAGATCTGTATTTTTGACCCCGGATCTCTGGTATCTGGCGCTTAGAATCTATGAATCCGGGTTGCTAATAGGCTTGGCAAGCTCAATGTCAGCGTAGGTATGTTCTCGAAATTCCAAATCGCCGACAACTTGGATGATGTGGTCATAGTTCAAAGCGATCCAGAAGCGCAATGCCGGCCAATTTCGCAATCCGACCGTCACACGGATTTCTTGATAACCAGCCCTTCCTGCCCGTTGCTCCAGTTCTCTCATGACTTCCCGGGCAATGCCTCGCCGTTGCCAGCGTGGACGCACAAAGATATGGCCGATATGGAGCGTCTCGGCCGGGTGGCCCCGGTAGACACTGAGCAGCCCCAGCAGCTCATCATCGCTCTTGCTTCTGATAAGAAAACTGTTTTCATGAGCCGAATGACTATTTGGCGGCAGTTTATCGTGGCGTAGCACACTGAGCGCTAAGCGTTCTGGATCGCGTTCTACCCCAAGTAACGGAAAAACCACATGATTTTCAGCAAGGATAGTCGCAATTACTGGCAAGTCATTCTCACGGGCTTCGACAAGCCGGCAACGGCCAATTTCCCAAATTGAGGCAAGAAGATTCATGTTTTTAACAAGACTCCGTGATGTATTGGCCCATCTTTCGCTATGTAGCACAGATCGTGAGGTTCGCAAAGGCAGATTTTCAAAATCACGGGGGCGTCCCAACGTGCTTTATAATCATCCAACTTTAATATGTTAACCGGTAGAGGATGATGCAGGTCAATGGCGGATGAGCGGCAATCGCAATTTAATAGGGTTCTTTGATTCGGGTGTCGGAGGATTGTCGGTACTCCGGCAGGTTCACCGCGATCTACCGTACGAATCTCTATTGTACGTGGCGGATTCGGGCCATGCGCCTTATGGCAACAAGTCCGTGGAGTTGATCATCCAGCGATCATTCGCGATCACTGACTTTCTGCTCCAGCAGGGCGCCAAAGCAGTCGTGGTAGCTTGCAATACTGCAACCGCAGCAGCTATCGCCCGGCTGCGCGCGCACTTCGATATCCCGATCATCGGTATCGAACCGGCGATTAAACCCGCAGTTGCCATGACGCGCTCCGGGGTCGTCGGTATTCTGGCGACCGGTAATACGGTCCGCAGCGTTAAATTTGCTCACCTGCTGGATCAGCATGGCCACCGGGCACGCATATTGGTGCAACCGTGTCCTGGCTTGGCCGATTGCGTAGAGCGAGGGGAAGTGAGCGGCATCCGCCCCCGCATCCTATTGGAGCGTTATCTGCAACCCTTGCTGAGTGCTGGCGCTGACACTCTGGTGCTGGGGTGTACCCACTACCCCTTCTTGATCCCATTGATCCAGAAATTAGCGGGCACTGAAATGGCCATTATCGATCCCAGTCCAGCAGTCGCCCGGCAATTGCGCCACCGGCTGGATAGCGCGGGATTGCTAGCCGCAGGCTATGTAACCGGTAGCACACGCTACTTTACGAGCGGTTCTCCAGATCAAACCGCAGGTGTTATGACCCAATTGCTCGGGCAGCCGGTCAAACTAGAGTCCTTGCCCGAATGCTTCCGGTCAATTGAAGCATTCCGTACCGGAAAATTTACCGGAGAGGATTTCTCCCACTGCCGGTAAATAGCCTGTACCAGCCAATTTATGCTTTCTGCTGGCGCAAAGACCGCCATAATCCGCCTGCACTGAAGCAGTTCCAGCCCCAACCCAGCCACTTGAGCAACGCCAAAGCCAACCACAGCGCCCAGACCAGCATTAAGCCACGATAAACCAGCAGTGGCACAGTGATGACCCAGGCTGTTGGCAACGGCCCGGCAATCCGGTCCTGATACCAGTTCAGTTGCCACGCGCTGGAGCCGTTGCCTGCCACCTGCATATCCGGCGATCCTAGCAAACCCTGCTCGACCGACCCCAGCAACGCCGCCAGTGCTGCCAGTGTTAACAACGCCAGCACCACCTGCCATAGATCGAACCTGAGCGCACCGATCTCCTGTGCTGCCAACGCCTTACGTCGCGCCAGCAATAACAGCCAACTGGCAACCAGTAGAATCGCCAGCACATGGCTCTGACTCAAACCGGCCCCCAGTAAAAACCACTGATGGGTCCGTAAGGGCGTCCCCCCCCAGCGCGCCAAGGCGATGGAGCCAAATAGAATCACCAGCAACACCCCCCAGAACAACACCGCCGGCCCCAGCACTGGCCCCGCGGCCCATAGCAGCCAGCGATCACGCGGCAGCTTCAAACTCAAGGAGTTATTGACGCTGGAGCTGCCTAAATCCACCATGGGCGTTGCATACCGCGCTTCCATCGCCTGCTCACTGCGCCAAGCCAGAACGACACGCTGAGCACCGGGAGTCAATGGTAATACCACCTGCTGACCTTGCTGCTGAAGAGGTTGCGGAACTTCATTAATCCGCACCTCGGCCAAGGCCGCACCGGGAGGCAGGGTCAACGGATGTTCAGCACCGCGGCTGGCGCGGATGTTCAACTCCAACAGTGCTTCGCTTAATCGTTGACCGGGACTGACCTGCAAATGGCTACGGTCAATGGTTACCGTGGCACCGGGCGCACCTTCGGGCCGCGTCACATTCAATATCACCTGCTCACCCGGCCATGGCCGCCACTCCGGCACCCATTGACCTTTAGCATCAACCCGCTGCACCAGTGGAATGCCAGCACTTTGCACATGCCACAGCGGACTGGCTTGCAATCGCCAGATTTCTACGAAGATTTCATTGTCTGTCGCCTGAAGAGCCAGCGCATCGGCGCGGCTCAGGGTTGCGGACCAACCGGTCTCCGCACGCTCCGGCGGCAGATTAACCAACACGCGTCCTTCGCGCACCTGAATGTCAGGCGTGGTGATCCGCTCGCCCGGCAACAAGGGAATTTCCACCACTGCGGCTGAATCGGCCTGACTCAACCGGCGCACCCGCGTGTTCACCTGCCAGTCCACATCCAGCACGATATCGCGCTCGACCTGCACGAACGGGGGCATCACGCCAGACTGCAAGGGCGTCGCGGCATCCCGCCGCTGACGGGTCAATTGCAGTTGCCGGTCAGCCCGGCCTTCAACATAGCCTTCCACCCGCCAATCGTTGACGTTCAGTTCTATCCGGCCCGGCGCCATCGGCAATGGCAACTGCAAAGTAGTTACCTCAGCTGGCACCGTGGCGATCACCGTCAACTCATGCAAACCCGCTGTCAATCGCAGCCAACGTAGTTGCGCAGGGTCGCGAAATAGAATTGCGGGTTGTCCGTCCAAAGCAATAGACCGGATGATCAATCCTTCGCGCGGCAACGGCAGAGGCACTGTGGTTTCAGTCTGTGCTTGCAAGGACAGTTGCAGGCGCAGATCACTGTTCCTAACAGCGACCGTCATCGCCGCTAGATCTCCGCAGCGTTGGCAATCCGGTGGTTGCGTTAGATGATCGCGCAATTCCTGAAGCAACGCCGGCGATGGAAACTGCGCCTGGGCCGGCGCGGGAGCAACCAACCCCCCTCCCCCTGCCAGCAACATGAGCAACAACGCCGCTCCAACCCCCCTCCCCTCGTGCGGCATTGGATCAGAGTGAGGCGGCTGAGCGTCAGCGTCGCAAGAGGGGTCAACCGCATGGCTTCCCGCGGGGGGAGTGCTGGAGTGCGAGGCAGCATCGGGAGGCGATGATCGCCGCCGGGTGACGAAGACCCGCGCCGCCATCGCCAGCAACAGCAACAGCCCACCGAGCATCAAGGTTCGCGTACCCCAAGGAGGCAACAGCCACAAGCGCAAGCGCTCATCCATTGCCACCGGTCCACTCCAGCGCAAAGCTGCCCGTTGCCAGCGCCAGACCGGCACACCGGGACCGGTCTGCACCTTGATATTTGCCGCGTACTGTTGCTGAAGCCTCTGCGACAGTTTCTCCTGGAGTTGCTGCTGGTCTTTGACCAAGGTTTGCACGCGATTGTAAGTACTTTGCGCCTCGTTCAATGCTGGAATTGGCTCAGCCGCTGGAGGGGGGGCGTTAGCGCCGATTGAGGGCAGCGGCAGACCGGAGGCGAACGCCTCCAATTGAGGATACAACGCACTGCGCACCTGCTGAACCGCGAAGAGTCCGCCGATAATCAACAACCCCAGTAACGCTAGCCGGCGATAAAACTCCACTAGATTACGGAACCATCCTGACGGCAGAACCCGTAACAGCGCAATCGCCCCCAAGATATTAAGCCAGACATACAGCGGCGCATTGGGTTCGTGATAAACCAAAGCCATCCCTATCAGCGCGATCAGGCCCCAGCCGATATTCCACAGCTTAGTAAAAGCCAGAGCAACCACAAGAACGATAAACAGATCCAGCAAGTTCCATGAATAGAGCCAAGCATTGCCAGTGCGATCGGGTCCCTCCGCCGCCAGCAACCGCCAGCCCGGCGGCAGATTCAGTATGGTGTCAATACGCTGCGGAGCAATGCGCCAGCCAACTGCTGGAAGATCTTCAATCATCTCTGGTTCTAACCGGCTATCGGCAGTCAATTCCAAGTTGTTCAACTGCCGGACCTCCACACCGGCCCCTTCAATGCCCGGAATTCTGGTAATGAACTGATCTTCCTCTCCGATCGCCACCCGGCCCAATTGCAACGCCGGAGCGGCGCTCAGGCGCGTCGTTTCCAGTGTCCCGCTTAAGCGATCCTGGACCGTGTAGCCATCTCCTGCGAAGTCGAGCCAAAGAGTCCGATTCAGCGCCAGACGTTCCGGCATTGGTTCGGCGACGCCCCGGTTACGTACGGCCAAACGCAGAGTTTCCCCAGGTTGCAATAGATACGCCGGCCATGACCGCCATTCTTCAGGCAAATTAGTCTGCGCCGGATCCAGTGCCGGCACACCTTCTACGGCGGCAACTCGCAGAGCATTTTGCGCCTGAAAGCTCCAGATTTCCTGGACCGGCCAAGGCGCCTCGGCGCTAGGCAGCGTCAGAGCGTCCAAAGGTTTCCGATGACGGGCGGTCAAATTGATCGTCCAGGTTCCCGGACGCAATTGCACACGCAACCGGCCATCGGCTTCCAGACGAGCGGGTAAAGGACTGTGCAGCGCCAAAGGCAAAAAATCCGGTAATAGCACCGGACCCAGCAACTCTTCACGAATCTGCCCAGATACTTTCAGCTCCAGGCGCGTATCGACCCTAAATGGAATGCCATCGCTTAACAAACGAAATACTTGCAGGTCGAGCGTATCCTGCTGTGCTGATTCTACGGGCCGTTGACGTAGCCACAACACACCATCCTCTTCCAATCGAAACACCGGCGTTGGCTGCCCATCAACCCAAAGATCGAGCAACGCGTTATCCGGTGGAACGTGCATCGACTCCGGCAGGGAACTCCAGAAAAACTGTCCGATTATCAGATGATTGCCAGTAGAGGCCTTGAGGGCGGGCCGCCCGCTTCGTTCCATAACCGGCACGGGTAGATCATCCAAGCGCACCGACTGCGGCCAATAACGCCGATCGCCAGGTAACGTCACCCAATCTTCAGCGTCCTGATACACCCGCTGGCTAAATTCACCACCATGGGCATTAAGCCGCAGTTCCATCGCCGTCGACCAAACACAACGATGCCGTTTAACCTGATCGTAATAAACCGGGCAACGCAATTCTTCCGGCACACTGCGCAATACCCACTCCAGCCAGGGATGCAATGGAACCGGAATTTGCGTTAGCACAGCAGGCGGAATGGATGCGGCCTGAGCCGGCAGTGCATAAAATACAGGCATCAACAGAAATATCACCGCCAGCAAGGGTAAAGTAATGGCTCGGAGGGAGTGCCGGTCTATACGCATGAGAGTCTTTCATCCGTCTGGTTTTGGAGTACTGCCCGTTTACGCAAAGTAGCCGGTCTCAAGTGCAGATTCAACGGCATCTTTCAGGCGGCGATATTCCCATCAATTTGTTCCAACTGCCTGCTTGACTGTGGAACAAGCACTCAGTTTGCCTGGAATACACCTGCTGGCTATATCACGTTTGACCGGAATTGATTCGATCCGATAGCGCAAATGCCGCTTGAGAATTCGCAATGCCACCGGTTTGTATAAATGATAGTAGTCAATCCAATGCAGTCAGCGAATCAGGATCGTCATTCAAGTCCCTCTGTGAGGAAACTTTAAATATGAAAATTGCCGTTGCCAGCCAGAACCGTCACACCATCACGGAGCATGCGGGACGTTGCCGCAAATTCTGGATTTACCAGATTGCGCAGAACAAAATTCTCCACAAAGATCTGCTTGAGTTACCCAAGGATCAGAGTTTTCATGAAAGTCCGCCACACGCGCCACACCCCCTGGACGATGCGCAAATTCTGATTGCCGGCAGCATGGGTCAAGGTTTACGGCAACGTCTCGCCATGAAAGGCATCATTGGATTGGTGACCCCGGAAACCGATCCCGATCAAGCCGTTTCTGCCTATCTGGCAGGCACTTTGCCGATTGGAATCCCAGAACCGCACGCGCATGGTGGAAGGGAACACCACCATCGCCACGAAGGTCACGGCCATCACTAAGAAAGTCTCTTTTAAAGCAGGAGGTTATGATCATGGCTACTGCTCAATCGCCCCTCGACATCGGGGTTTTGAATCGTCTGCGGATTCTCTGCATCTCCGAAACGGGCTGGTTCGACACCCAAGAGGTATTTGACGATATCCGCGCTGCGGGCGGCGCTGACATCGATCAGTACACGATTCCCTGGCCACCGTTTGGCGATCTACACGCAGATAACGCGGCTGGCTTCGCGGCACTGCTGGAAGCAGAAACCGCGGATGGCGAACAGCACCGCCTGCTATTCGACACNNCGTGCGCCGCCTGTTGTTCGACACCGGCTGGAATCCGAGCTGGATGGACCAGCGCTTCGCCGAGGAGGGCGTCGACGAAATGCTGCGGCAGGGCCAAATCGAAGCGCTGATTGTCAGCCACGAGCATTTCGATCACTTTTGGGGAATCGGCTCGACCCTCCGGCATTGCCCCAATATTACCCTTTACATTCCGCAAGGCTTTCATCCGCATGGGCTGGCTTTCATCAAGGAGCAAGGCCACACAGGTCAACTGATCACAGTGCCTCCTGATCAACCGCTCCTGTTGCTCCCTGGACTGGCGGTGGTCAATTTTCCAATGCACACCCTGCTGAGAGTCGATGGTGAAAACGTCCTCTATGCCCAGATCCGGGATCGGGGCATGGCGATGATGACGGGCTGTGGACATGGCGGCGTATTGAATTTGCTGGATTACGCCCGCCGCACCTTCCAGGGCGGCGATCGTATTCATGCCCTCTACGGCGGGCTGCATATCGCACCTCTGGAGGACTGGGACGAATCGCGCGATCGAATGGTGGCATCTCTCGGTCAGTACGGCATCGCTAAGCTGGCTTGCAACCACTGTACCGGACGCCGGGCTGTGGAGAAAATGCTCGAAATAGGCTTGCCGGTCCTGCGCGGCACAGCCCAGAATGGTTCGCAAAATGAATTATTTGTGGGCAATGGGGATGTGGTGGAATTGGCTTGATAAGCAGGCTTTAGTGCAACATCTCAGATTGCATCAAACGCTTTCGCCACGCCTGAGCATGACAATAAGGTACCCTTGAACCGCCCCGGCTTTCACGATGATATGGGCCGAGGCGGTTGCACCGGTCATAATCATCGTCCTCGCTTGTGCCTCCTCCTTCGATCAACACCTCTTGCGATTCCAGGCACATCCAGATGACCTTGCAAAGCTGATTACTGTACAGCGCGAATTCGCACAGCGGCACCGTTTTGCAAAGCGCCATCGGGGTGAGTCACGACCTGCTCGCCCTCCGCCAAGCCAGAACGCACTTCCACATTCAACGCACCGCGCTGCCCGATCTCAACCGCGCGGCGGTGCGCCTGGCCGTTCTCGATCACGAACACCGCCCAGCCTTCACCTTGACGAAACAAGGCATTCGCAGGAATCTGTAATACTTGCTCCTCGTGCCACACAATGAAGCGCGCTTCGACTCGATAACCATCACCGAGACGCAACCATGTCCCGGCTGGTGAGCGCAGGCTGGTAATGACCCAAACCCGCTGTTCTTCCACGCCTAACGCCGAGAGTTTGGTGAAACCCACCGGCTCCACTCGCCGGGTCACTCCAGTCAACGGTTGCTCGCCGCCCCAGCGTTCGAACACGACAGGCGTATCAGGGCGAATGCGTACTGCATCGGCAGACAGCACGTCCACCACGATCTCCAAGGTGTGAGGATCACCAACCTCCAATAAGGCTGCGCCCACCTCCACGACCCCTTCACTTTGGCGATGGCGATTGAGGATCTGGCCATCCACCGGCGCACGGACGATCACAGTTTCCTGTGCTGCATCGCTCGTTGGAACAGTCGAATGCCGGAGTGCGGTTTTAGCCGCCTCGACTTCATGCCGCGCCACTTCCACGGCAAACTGGGTGGATCGCAGTTGAGCCTGGGTCTGGCGAGCCTGGGATTCAGCGCGATCACGTTCAGCTTCGGTCACTACACATTCTCGTTTGCACAGTGCAGCGATGCGTTCGAATTCCAGTTGCGCATACTCGGCTGCCGCGCGCGCGGCAGCTACAGTTTCCTGGGCAGCTTGGAGAGAGGCTTCGCTAGCAGCTACCTGCACCACAGCCTGAGCACGGCGGCGCGGATCGAGCACTTCCGAGGGCA
>DDST01000037.1 GCA_002343485.1 Proteobacteria bacterium UBA2383 | reverse complement strand
TCAAGTTAGAAGAGGGGGGTTTTTATGATGCGACAATATTTATCTCGTTGTCATAAATCGTAAAATTTGCTATAAGCCCAGCATAGCTTAAATCCGGTCAGGCCGGTTGGAGAGTCTAATGTCTAGAGTGTGCCAAGTGACGGGTAAAGGCCCGGTCACTGGAAACAATGTATCCCATGCCAACAATAAGACCCGTCGTCGGTTTCTACCTAACTTGCATGAGCATCGTTTCTGGGTTGAAAGCGAACAACGCTTTGTGAGGTTGCGTGTATCAGCACACGGCATGCGTATTATCGACAAAAAAGGGATCGATGCGGTACTAGCTGAACTGCGTACCTAAGCCGAAAAATTCTGAGGATTATGGATCATGCGCGATAAAATTAAGCTGGTATCCACAGCAGGCACCGGCCATTTCTACACGACTACCAAGAACAAGCGAACTACACCAGAAAAATTGGAGATGAAAAAGTACGATCCAGTGGTTCGCAAACATGTCCCCTACAAGGAAGCTAAGATTAAGTAAGGGCGAGCATGTTAGTTATCTGGTTATGATGAACCCGCTATTTGGCGGGTTCATCATTTAGGTTTTCTTCGCGACTAGCCAGTAACCTATACTCAAGGCAAAAATAACCGCAGCGGTTGCCCAAATATATTCGGGTTCTAATACCTTATAATCCAATACGATCACTTTTCGAGCAATTGCCATAAGTGCTGTAGCCAGGACCAGCTTGACATGTAGTACATCGTCGCGCAGATAGAGCACGATATTGAGGAAAATTTCAATAGCGATCAGGGTGGCCATGAAAGTGCCAAATAGAGCCAGAATATCATTGACGTTCAGTAATCCCACTGGCGGTATCATTACACGTTGAGAAAGAACCCAAGCTACATCGGCAACACTCCACATAATCACTAAAGTCATCAATACTGCTAGTATTCGTACACAGAAGCGGATAACTACATGTAATCCATGGATGAGGGGTTCCTCTTTTTCATTAATGCTTAGTCCCTCGGCAGGATCATGTTCAATAGGTGAAGGAGATACGGGATTTTTGTCCATAGGGTAGCTCGGCTGCGGAAATAGGTAAGCCTAGGTTGTTGGAGTTTCTATAGTACCGTCCTAAGTTGGTCGATGCGTGTCGAAAAGATCATGATCGATGAGATTCTCGTGCAGGTGGAACGATTGACTCGTTGCTATGGTGATACTCGAGTAGTCGATGGAGTGAGTTTTTCTCTTTTTCGCGGGCAGATCCTGGGGTTTTTGGGTCCTAACGGTGCAGGAAAGTCCACAACTCTACGTATGCTGGCCGGTGTGCTGGCACCGGATGCTGGGCGCATTATGATCGGTGGCGTCGACCTGTTGGACCAGCCCGCGCAGGCTAAACAAAGTTTGGGCTATTTGCCCGAGCAGCCGCCGCTTTACGGCGAACTGACTGTTGATGAGCAGCTATATTACAGTGCCCGCCTTCATGGGTTAAGCCGGGCCGCCAGCCATCGTGCCGTGACACGTATCAAGCAACGTTGTGGATTAACTGAAGTCAGTCGCCGACTGATCGGCCACCTATCTAAAGGGTACCACCAGCGGGTCGGTATTGCCCAAGCTGTGCTGCACGATCCATCAGTCATTGTGCTGGATGAACCCACGGTCGGTCTCGATCCAATCCAGTCGCGTGAAATCCGTGAACTGATTCGCGAATTGAGCCAGGAGCGCGGCGTGATTTTATCCTCGCATCTGCTGACAGAAGTCCAGGCGCTTTGTACGGATGTGCAGATGATGCGTGCGGGACGGCTCGTGTATGCCGGTTCCCTGACTGATCTGGAATGCCAGCGATCTATCTGCCTGCGGATCGGCTTGAAAAAACCGCCACCGCTGGCTCGCCTGAAGCAATTGCCGGGCGTTGATCAGGTCGATGAGTTAGGTAATGGCTATTTTCGCCTCCATCATGCGGCTGATACCGCACCCACGAAATTGTTGATCGAACAGGCCAGTGGCTGGGAACTCCAGGAGTTGACTCCCGAATGTGCCAGTCTGGAACAAATTTTTGTCGAATTGATTCTGAAAACGGACATTAAGTGATGGTTTTTACCATTGCCGTTCGTGAATGGCGCAGCTTGTTTCTGTCGCCTCTAGCCTGGACCCTGCTAGCAGTGGTTCAGGGACTGTTAGCTTGGATATTTCTGCTGTTAGTGGACGACTTTCGGGATTTGCAGGGGCAGTTAGCTAATTTAGACAATGCCCCTGGTGTAACCGATCTGGTGGCAGCGCCGTTGTTCCGTGCAGCTGCCTGGATATTGCTATTGCTGGTTCCGCTGTTAACCATGCGCTTGTTTAGTCAGGAGCGCCGGACAGGTACTCTTGACCTGCTGCTCTCATCTCCGGTGGCAATCCCCGCAATCGTGTTGGGCAAGTATTTAGGTGTTTTGGCTTTTTTTCTGAGCGCAATCGCTTTAATCACGCTAATGCCGCTGTCACTGGCGGTTGGTGCCACCCTTGATATAGGCAAGCTGCTAGCGGAGGTATTGGGATTGAGTCTGTTAGTAGGGGCGGCAATTGCAATAGGTATGTACCTATCCACGCTTACTACTCAACCGGCGGTTGCAGCGGTCGCAACGCTGGGATTATTGCTCGCGCTATGGATGGTCGATATGGCCAGTGCTACTCAAGGGGTGGGCAGTGATCTGTTGGGCTATCTGTCGCTGCAGCATCATTACGATTCCTTTCTGCTGGGATTGTTCGACAGTACCGATCTTGCCTACTATTTGTTGCTCAGCTTAGCGTTCCTGGGTTTGGCGATTCGGCGGCTGGACGATTTGCGCCTACGAGGTTAATTCATGCACCTCGATTCCTCGTTGCGTCAGCGGTTATGGTTCCAGCATCTTTTGTTTCTGTTGTTGTTTNNGCCTGGTGATTGGTTTATTGGCTTGGCTGAGCGCTCGCTATCCGGTGCGAGCCGACTGGACGGCTAGCAGCCGCAACACCTTATCTGAAGCCAGTCAAGCGTTGCTCACACATCTGAATGGCCCGATCCGTGTAACTGCCTACGTCCACGATTATTCGCCATTCCGAGAGGGTATCAGCCGGTTAATTGACCGCTATCGGCGTTACAAGCCTGACATAACATTGGCTTTGGTCAATCCAGATTTGCTACCGGATCAAGTTCGTGAACTCGGCATTAGCGAGGACGGTGCGTTATCTGTCGAGTACGCCGGTCGTCGTGAAACCCTGCAACATCCGGGCGAGCAGGCACTGACCCAGATTTTGCAGCGGTTAAGCCGTAGCCACGACCGGCTCATGCTGTTTCTCGACGGTCACGGTGAACGTAAGCCACAGGGTATCGCCAATTATGATCTAGGTGCATTTGGACATGAATTGGCAAAAACCGGTATTCAAACACGTCTGCTCAATTTGATAGCGGAACCACACATTCCCTCCGGCGCCGACGGATTGGTGATTGCTAGCCCGCAAACGCCATTGTCATCAGACGAAATCCGGACCGTGTTGAACTATGTGCAACGGGGCGGTAATCTGCTTTGGTTGCTGGAGCCAGGGGAACTCACCAGTCTACAAGCGTTGGCAGCATTGCTGGGGGTCACTGTCTTTCCCGGTGTTGTGGTGGACGCCGATACGCCCCGGCTTGGCATCAGTCATCCAGCGTTCATTCCCATCGCCGATTATGGCCCACACCCGATCACTGTACCTTTGCGTGCTCCTGCTTTGTTGCCCCAGGCAGCCGCTTTGGATATTCAACCGTTGGCTGGCTGGCAAACGGCTGTGCTGCTGGAAAGCCAATCTTCTAGTTGGACCGAAACCAGTTCACTGGAAGGCCAGCTCCAGTTCGATCCTGATACGGTCGAGCGGTCGGGTCCCCTGACTGTGGGGTTGGCGCTATCCCGGTTGCCAACCGGCAAACCGGTTGTATTTGGAGAATCTGAGGATGCTACCCGGCAGCGGGTAGTCATCGTCGGCGACGGCGATTTTCTATCCAACACCTATTTGGGTAACGGCGCCAACCTACAACTAGGATTGAATATTTTCAATTGGTTGGTGTTGGATGAAGTGTTGATCACTCTCCCCCCTCGAACTGCTCCTGATCCACGTCTGTATCTTTCAGAAGGCGCACTGGCGCTGCTGGCGGCGCNNTGGCCAGCGGCTGGCTGATCTGGTTGCGCCGCCAGCGACGTTAACCATGAATGCGCTGACGCGACGCTGGAGAGTAAATCTGGGATTACTGATTCTAGCCGGTGGACTGGCAGCATTGGCGCTATTGGAACTAGATGATGGGGAGCATCTACCCGTGGTTCCATCTTTCTTGGGTGCATCGCCGGTTCAGATTGAACACATCGAGGTCCTGCGTTTGGATCAGGGAATGCTGGCGTTTGTTCGGCGGGATGGACACTGGTGGATGACTGCCCCCAGTAGTGGGCCGGCCAATCCGGTTTTGTTGAACCAATTACTGCAAGAAGTGACTGCACGTTGTCCACGCCAGTATCCAGCGGCTCAACTCGATTTGAAGGCGTTATCTCTTGATCCACCTCGATTGCGGTTGCGGCTCAATGAACAGGAAATCCGCTTCGGCGCGGCTGCGCCCATGGATAGTCTGCGTTATTTGCAAGCCGGTGATATTGTCCATCTCTGTCCTAATCGCTTATATCGACTGCTGACCAGTGCGGCGGCAAGTTTTCTGGCGCCGCCGCTTAAATCCGCTGAATCGCTTACTTCGCAGGCTGAATGATGCCCGAACTGCCTGAAGTCGANNTTCGATCCCCTTCCGCTCCACCAAAGTCAATCGAAGGCTCGGACAGTGTCCGGGCCTTTTTCGTTCTCTCTTGCGCCGTTTTGCGGCGTCGATAACCGAGCGATGAGCGATGCCCGAACTGCCTGAAGTCGAAACCGTCCGGCAGGGGATTGCGCCACACGTGATCGGCCAACAGGTAGTTCGCGTCGTGGTGCGGCAGCCTCAATTGCGTTGGCTGGTACCTGAGGAATTGGCAACAGTGTTGGCGGGACAGACCTTTCGACTCGTCGAAAGGCGCGCCAAATACCTGTTGCTGCACACCGATGCTGGAACTGTAATCTTTCATTTGGGCATGACCGGCCGTTTGCGTATCCTGGCGGCTGACACACCTTATGAAAAGCATGATCATATCGATGTGACGCTGGCCAATGATTATTGCCTGCGGTTCAATGACAGCCGCCGATTTGGCGCGTTGTTGTGGACCACCGGCCCGCCGGACCGGCATCCCTTGTTACAAGCCCTCGGGCCAGAGCCACTGGATGCGGGATTTTCCAGCGCTTGGCTGCACCGACGAGCGCAAGGCCGGGTGTTGGCGGTGAAGCCCTTTATCATGAATAATCATATAGTAGTAGGGGTTGGTAACATTTACGCTAGCGAATCGTTATTCGCCGCTAGAATCAACCCCTTGCGTCCGGCTGGGCAAATCACGCTGGCCGAATACGAAAGGCTGGTGCAAGCGATTCGCAAGATTTTGGGTGAAGCGATTCGCCAAGGTGGCACGACATTGCGTGATTTTGTCGGCGGCGAAGGTAAACCCGGCTACTTTCAACAGCAGTTGTGCGTCTATGACCGCTACCGGCTGCCTTGCCGTGTCTGTGGTGAACCGATCGATCGTTGCCGGTTGGGGCAGCGGTCGACCTATTTTTGCCGGCACTGTCAACGTTAGCGGGCTTCCGCCGGTGAAGGCGGCGCGACAGCAGGTGTTGCTGGGAGACTGGAAGATTCAGCGGCAGGAAGAACGAGCGGAGCAGGCGAATTACCGGGCGATTGCTCGGAGGCAGGTAGCGAAGGTGAATCAACGGCTGCTTCAATCGCGGGTTTAGCCTTCTGTGGAGGCAGGGGTGCGGGTTTCTTGGTCGTTGGTGTATAAACTACTGCCACAGACACTACATGATTCCCGCTGAAGCGCTTAATGGCCGCCGATGATGGCAGGTTGCCTTCACGCAGGATTTGTAGACCTGGATCGTCCTTGGCCGAGGCCATAGCTAAATCGCGAATTTGCGTGAAACGGCGTGCACTCGGTTCATTGTTGTCATAACCATGGGTGGCAGCTCGAATCTCATCCTGGCTGATTTCATCCAGGCTGCTCTGCCATCGTGTCTCGTCGCCAGTGGCTAGACCGACGAGTGCTTCTGTGGCGCGGGCCGTGGCGATTTTCTCGGCATCAATGCGTAGCTTGTCCTGAGCAGCCGGATCTGGGTGTATGCCAATGAGGTTAATGGCATAACCGACCAGTGTCAGTTCACCGGAAGCATTCACCACGATCAACTGGTTGCCGGCAGGCGGAATCAGACCGGCCTGGATTTCGGCAAGCAATTGCCGCAGACCTTCTTGAATTGAGGTTGCTTCAATGGCGTTTGCAGCAGGGCGGGTTAGTTGGGTGGCGGTCTTTGGGGTGGTGACCAGATTTACCTGGATCGAGCGTTTAGTTGTATCTTCCTCAACTGAATACGCGACGAAACCACGCGCCAGAATGCGCAGCGCTTGTTCCCATTTTTCCGTATCGTTAGTCGCTAGATTGATCAGCGCCAGCCGAATAGCGTCATCCTGTTCCAGGTGTTCCGCAACGCGCCGCCGGGCTTCCGGCGACAGAGTCTGTAAACAGCTGGACAGTCGAGTGCGGGCATCGGTGAAGGCTTTGAAGCGGGCTTCCTGCTGGGATCGATGCAGTGCGACCGGATTTTCAGAGGCGGGATAGCGGACGTTGCCCGCAGTAACCCATCCAAACCCGCTGCCAAAACGAATCATCCAACAACCAGCAGTGTCTTGATTAATCGCAGTGATGATTGCTGCTTGTGCTGTTTTGGCCCGGAATGCTGGTTCCCTGGTGAGTTCATCCTTAATCGTGCGTACCCGGCCAGAACTGCGTGCCGTGGGGCGTTGGGAAGCCGCTTGCAGCGGTATAGCGAATTCATCTGAAATCGGTTTACTCGCTAGCGCAGGCAGCGCCCATAGGAAAATGCTGAAAATCACTAGGAAAAATCGATAGCGCATGATCATATCCTCCAAGGCGTGGCCGATGGTATCGGGCCACTACTGATGGTTCAGCCGGGCCTCCCAGCCGCGACCGTTTTTCCTTGGCGCGCCGCAGTTGTTCGATGGCTAATTCCAAATTGTTACCCAGGGCTAGATGATCCCAGAACGCATCTTTCAGAGATGATTATCTTCTCTGGATGCTAAGGCTAGCATGCGATGAGCGTTCGGGGTTGGTTTAAGATATGTCTCTGCAAGTCCTCGCAATAATGGGATTTGTTTGATCTGCTCAGTCAGCCATGCTCAAGAATGGCGCTTTATAATAGATTGCATCTCAGGTTTTCTGATTTTTAAGGGGTATAACCTGGAATCTGATTGACGTCTACCGTATCGATCTGTTCCGGTTGCATATGCTCTCGGGCATAGTCCTGCCAGATACCTTCGCGAACGAACACATCAAACAAATCGGCGTCGATCTGGTGGTCCTGCACCATCCGGCCAAGAATGGTCAATACCTCGCTCATCCTCTTTCCTGGTTTGTAAGGGCGGTCGCGGGCGGTCAGTGCTTCGAATACATCAGCCAGACAGATAATGCGCGCCGGTAGCGACAACGCTGATTCATCCAGACCCCGGTGATAGCCACGACCGTCGAGTTTTTCATGATGGCTACCTGCGTATTCAGCAACATTGCGTAAGTGTTTGGGCCAAGGCAGTTGATTCAACATCCTCATGGTGAGCGCTACATGTTCTTCGATAATGATGCGTTCTTCCGGATTTAGGGTGCCTTTGGCAATGCACAAGTTATGCACTTCATCCTCGGACAGAAAGTCGTGCTCCTGACCGTCGGGGCCTATCCAGTGCTGCCGGGTTGCAATGCGCCGAATTCGCTCCTGAGCTGCGGTATCCATGAATTCACTGCCGATATTGCTGTGACGCACAAAGGAGCGATCCTCATCTAATTCAGTCAACCGGTTGCGGAATTGTTGCTCCAATAGAGGAATAGCCGCTGAATCACGACGTTCTAACGCCGCTAATTTCCCTTTTAACAACTCGATTTCGGCATCGCGTTTGAGTACCTCAAAGCGGGTGTCCACCAAATGAATGCGGTCAAACAAGGTCTCCAGTTTGGTTGCTTTATCTACGACATGCACGGGAGTCGTGATCTTACCGCAATCGTGCAAGAGTCCAGCAATCTTGAGTTCGTATAATTCTTCTGCGGTAGGGCGAAAATCCTTAAGCCGGCCTTGCTCGGAGCGTTGAGTCGCCTCGGCGATCATCATCGTTAGGATCGGCACCCGCTGGCAGTGACCGCCGGTGTAGGGGGATTTGTGATCGATGGCGGTGTTGATCAGTGCGATTAGCGCTTCGAACAGCTTCTCAAGCTGCTTGATCAGTTGCTGGTTAGTTAAGGCAATGGCAGCCTGAGATGCCAGTGATTCTGCGAGTTGCCGGTCAGCGGGTGAGAAGGTTTGTACCTGTCCGGTTTCCGGATCGAGGGCGTTGATAAGTTGAAAGACACCGATGATCTCTTCTTCATGGTTCTTCATCGGCACCGTCAGGAAAGAGCGGGAGCAGTAGCCAGTGCGCTGATCAAAGCGATGGGTTCCAGAAAAATCGAAATTCTGTTCCGCGTAAGCATCGTCGACGACCACCGTGGTATTGTGCAGTACGGCGTAAGTGACCACCATGCCGGTATTGGGTTGGCCGGAGGCGTTATAGAGCGGAATAAAACGGGGAAAATCTTTAGGGAAATCCGTGCCTGTGGCGCCGCCCATGTGGATCTGCAACGAATCATTATAGATCACATCAAAACGAAGCTGCTGGCGGCCTTGCTCTTCCACCAGCCGGTATAGTGTGCCGCCATCCGCGTTCAGCAGACGCTTGGCGGCGATCAGGATGATGTCCAGTAACTTTAGCGTATCCCGTTCCTTGGATAATGCGATGCCGATGCGGTTGAGATGCTCCAGGCGTTGCAGCAAATCACTGGAGTGAGAGGGTTGCATGGTCGCTCCTTACTTTTTCAAGCCGGACAGGGTCAACGGGTCTTTCGTATTATAGAGATAACTGTGGCCCATGGCGGCATGCCGGAAATCCTCACTATCGATTTAAGGAGTCCGATTAAGGAGCCGTATCAAAACGCTATCGCCCAGACAGGTTCTTGCCATACATGTTCACGATTCATCAGCCATACCGCCCCAAGCAGGATCGGCAGCGTATTGTTCCAAATACCAATCTACGGTTTTAGCGATGCCGGTTTGGAAAGTTTCCAGCGGTTGCCAGCCTAGTTCCCGATCCATTTTGCTGGCGTCGATGGCGTAGCGCCAGTCATGACCGGGCCGGTCGGTGACAAAGGTAATCAAGCGCTCATGCGGGGCATGTTCTGGATGGCGCTCATCGAGTAACTGGCAAATCAGCCGGGTGATATTGATATTCGCCCATTCGTTGCAGCCACCGATGTTATACGTTTCGCCTGGCTGACCTTGGCGGATGACCGTTTCGATGCCCCGGCAGTGATCTTCGACATAGAGCCAGTCACGGATATTACTGCCATCGCCATACACCGGAATTGGTTTTTGCAGCAGGCAGGAACGGATGACTGTCGGGATAAATTTCTCACCGTGCTGGAAAGGGCCGTAATTATTGGAGCAGTTGGTGGTGACCACCGGCAGGCCATAGGTATGGAAATAGGCGCGCACTAGATGATCAGAACCGGCCTTGGAGGCAGAGTAGGGCGAGTTAGGTGCATAAGAGGTGGTTTCAGTGAACGGCGGGTCATCGTGCTGGAGGGTGCCGTAAACTTCGTCGGTTGAAATATGGTGAAACCGGCAGGATTTAACGGTTTTTTCCTCTAACCAGGCCAAGCGCGCTGCTTCCAAGAGGGTGAATGTGCCCACTAGGTTAGTCTGCACGAAGGCCGCTGGCCCAGTGATTGAGCGGTCCACATGACTCTCGGCGGCGAAATGGGCGATGGTGTCGATCCGATGTTCGCGCATCAAGCGGCCGGTCATCGACCGGTCGCAAATGTCGCCTTGGATGAAGACATGCCGGGTAGGGTCAGGCAGGTCGCGCACGTTGTCGAGCGAGCCAGCATAGGTTAGTAAATCGAGATTGACGATGTGGACCTCTGGATCGTTGGCCAGGAGGTGGCGGACAAAGTTGCAGCCGATGAAACCGGCGCCGCCGGTGACAAGTATATTGCGGGGATGATGGTTCATAGGGTCAGGAATCAGAGGTGTTGAACTCGGCAATTACAGGGGCATGATCGGAAGGACGTTCTAACCGGCGTGGGGCTTTATCAACCCAACAGGCGATACAGTCTACCGCCAGTGCCGGGCTGGCCAGAATATGATCGATGCGCAGCCCAAGGTTACGGCGGAAGGCGGCAGCGCGGTAATCCCACCAACTGAAGCTGTGAGCTTCCTGCGGGAACAGGCGGAAGGCATCTCTCAATCCCAAACCCAGCAATCGTTGGAACGCGGCCCGTTCAGGCGCGCTGCACAGCACGTGTCCAGCCCAGGCGACCGGATCGTGAACGTCACGGTCTTCCGGGGCGATGTTGAAATCGCCCAGTAGCACCAGCCGGGGGTGGTTCGCCAGTTCGGTTTCCAGCCAGGAGAGGAGGTTTTCCAACCAGGCTAGCTTATAGATGTATTTGTCGGAACCGACCGATTGACCATTAGGGATATAGAGATTGAGAACACGCAGATTGCCAATTGTCGCGCCCAGCACCCGTCGTTGTGGATCGTTCATTCCTGGCAGATCAGTGACGATATCGTTAGGGGGTAGCTGGCTGAGAATTGCCACGCCGTTATACGTCTTCTGCCCGGCAAATACCGATTGATAGCCAGCATTGGCGATATCCAGGGCGGGAAAATCGGCATCGATCAACTTGGTTTCCTGTAAGGCCAGCAGGTTTGGTTGGCTCTGCGCTAACCAGTCCAGCACTTGCGGTAAACGCACCTTTAGGGAGTTGATATTCCAAGTAGCAATTTTAAATCCCATTTTACCAATTCATGTTATTGAAGATTGTTTCTACAATCTCTCAAAATTGATCCCAGCGGCGGCGGCGGCGCCAAGGAATATGCGGGATGACGAGACCGAAGACCAAGCTGCCTAAGGCGATCCCTGCGCCAGCGATAAACCAGTTGCGGCTGGATTCATCGCGCAGGGTGGAGGTTTCCGCCTCGAATTGCTGGAGCTGTTCGCGCACGGCCGCGACTTCCTGGTGTAATTGAACATTCTCTTCTTCGATAGCCAGCGTTTGTGAGGCAGCACGACGGACCTCCGCCAATTCCTCGCTGCAATGGGCTAAATCGTTGCGGATAGTTTCCAGCGCTTCTTTTTCACCTTTTAAGGTCTGGTTTTCACTTTCAAGAGTGGCAAGACGCTTTTCAAGTTGCGCCACTTGATCGCGGGTGGGAGGCTGATCCATTAAGTAGCGCGTCAAAATCCAGCCAACCGTTCCTTCTGGAGTTTTAACCTTGGTATAGCCTTCATCACCGGTTTGCAGAATCTCCAGTGGCGTACCGCTGGAGACCATACGCAGGATCTTGTGTCCTGTGGAGGTGCCTCTGCGAATGGGAACCGTGAAGTCATCCGTCGCATAGCGGGTTTCGGTTTGGGCGGGACTGGTCAAAATGACCAGTAGCAACAGCGGATACAATAGAAACAATCGCTTCACACGGACTCCAATCAGGTCATAGGCTAGACGCCGGGCAGGCGATGACGCCAGGCTCAACCGGGATCGTGAATAATATCGGCCAAGGTTCCACCGGGCGGAATCATTGGCTTGACATCCTCAGTGCGATCGATCCAGACGTCGACCACGCATGGCCCATCATGGTCCAACGCTCGCTCGATACCGGCTTGCATTTCGCCGGGACGGCTGATCCGCACCGTTTCAATACCAGGGAACACTTTTCCTAGATTTAAATAGTTAGGATTGGGTGTCCGGCATTCCCGGCTGTCGATACACGCCGGATCGCACTGGGTAGTTCGTGCCAGGCAGGTCTCGTAATGATGGCCTTGATTGAACATGTCTTCCCATTGCCGGACCATACCCAGGAAGCCGTTATTCAGGATGAATACCTTGACCGGGATCCGGTTTGCAGCCACCGTGGCCAGTTCCTGGAGATTCATCTGGAAACTACCGTCGCCATCGATGCACAGCACGGTTTTGTCGGGGCGAGCGTAACAGGCGCCGATGGCTGCAGGCAAACCAAAACCCATGGTACCCAGTCCACCTGAACTGATCCACTGACGCGGTTCCTGGTAGTTGTAAAAAAGGGCGGACCACATCTGGTGCTGACCGACGCCGGTGACGACGATACTCGTCCGTTCTGTCAGCCGGGACAACTCCTTGATAAACTGCTGGGGCTTGATAAAGTTTTCACTCGTCCGGTAAGCCGGTGCGTACTCCCGCTTCCACGCCCCTAACCGGTCCAGCCACTCTTCAATTTTACCACTGCTAGAATCAAGCTCATTGGCATAACTCAGAAAATCCTGGGCATTAGCGCGCAAGGGATAATCGGCCACAACGGCCTTACCGATCTCGGTCGCATCAATATCAACATGGGCAATGGTCTTTCCCTCACCGAACTCGCGAACGGCGACTCGATCATCGAAACGGGCGCCGATACTCAGAATGAAATCCGCCTCGCGTAGCGCCCGGTTAGCGGCGACCGTGCCGTGCATACCGGGCATGCCAAGGAACAGGGGATGATCGTGATTGATCGCACCCAGCCCCATGAATGTCAGAGTGACCGGCAATTGATAGCGATCCACGAACTGACGCAGTGCCTGATAGGCGCCGGCGCTGATAACGCCGCCCCCTCCCATGACAACAGGCCGTTTTGCCGTTTGCAATGCTGCAAGCAGGCGGTCAGCAGCAACCCGGCTCATAGCGGCCTGAGGGCGATAGCCGCGTGGCAGCCGGAGCGGATGATAGGAGGAGGCTGATTGACCAATAAACGCGTTCTTGCAAATATCCACCACCACCGGTCCGGGCCGGCCGCTGCCTGCAATGAAAAAGGCTTGGCGCAATACCCCAGCCAACTCTTCGGCATCTTTGACCAGATAGTTGTGCTTGCAAATGGAGCGGGTCACGCCAACCATGTCCACTTCCTGGAAAGCATCCTTGCCAAGCATGCTGCTGGGGACTTGGCCTGTGATAAAGACACAGGGCACTGAATCCTTGTAGGCGTCAGCAATGGGGGTGACCAGGTTGGTGGAGCCTGGCCCGGAAGTCGCCAGCGCGACCCCGGTTTTGCCACTTGCCCTGGCATAGCCTTCTGCGGCATGGCCTGCTCCACCCTCTTGGCGGAACAGCACAAAGCGGGGTGTCTTGCGGCCCTGCCGCATCCGCGAATTTAATTCAGCGTGCAAGGGAATCACCGCGCCGCCGGTATGTCCGAACAAGTATTCGACACCGAGTTCATTTAACACATCGACAGCGATCTCGGCTCCGCTTCGTACCGGCGGCGTTTGCGTTTCATACTTCGCAACAGATTCTGTCACTTCCAGCATGAGAAATACCTTTTGGGTCTTGGGTCCATTGCTTGCCACTGATCCGGCCGGTTGCAATGAATGGAATCGGGATGAGCAATTGTAACCGCTTTCTCGTCAGGCTAAACGCAAATCCATCCATTTTGGACCACGACAGCCAAATCAAGCCGCTCGGTGTGATCGAACTGAACCGGCCTCATCTCCCAATAGCCGTGCGACCAAACACTGGCAGGAGATGGCATGAAACTTGAAAATATTAAAGACTCAAGTTTTGTAATTTAAAGAGAGAGCATGGAGGGATGGTCATGGCAACCGCAAATCGCATGATTCAAAAAGGCAGCACCGGCGCTGACGTCAAACTATTGCAAGGGTTGCTCAATCAGAAAGTCCCTTTGCCCAAGCTGCCGCAGGGAAAGAAGCTGGCCGAAGATGGCATCTTTGGGCCGAAAACGGATGCCGCCACTCGAACCTTTCAGCAAATGAAAGGATTAAAGGCCGATGGCATTGTGGGTCCAAAAACCTGGGGAGCGCTGGGCGTCACTTATACCGGCCCGGGTGCGACGCCCGCTCCACCCGCGGGCAAACCCAAGTTTGAAGAGAAAAAGCCCAAGGACGGTTTTGACGGCGCGGTCAACCCACCGTGGCAGATGGTGCCCATGAGTGGTCAAAAGACGGTAATCCTGAAGAATGCTGACAATCTCACCGTCGTCAGCCGCAATCCGGGCATCGCCACGGTTGAGGATGATCCGAAGTGCTTCGTGCATGGCGGCCGGGAATTAATTATCAAGGGTAAGACCAAGGGCACGACGTTTATTGATGTCAAGAATGGCGCGGCCACGGTGGCCAGCCTGGAAGTGGCGGTCAAGACCAAGAAAACCGTTCAGGCTTCGTTTCATTTGGTTGAGGATAGCGCCGGTCACAAGACCAGCCGCAGCACCAGCAGCATCGATGGCTGGGTCAAGACCATGAATGATATTTTCCTGCCGCAGGCCAATATCCAGGTCACCAAGAAGCGGGCGATCAGTGTCAAAATCAATAAGGACCTTGGTGCCGTGGTGCGATTTTCCTCGCATTTGCCAGGGGTGCCGGCCAGCGAGCATGAGTGGGATCTGGTCATTGCCAAGGGCGACGCTTCAGCAGACTTTAATGTGTTCTTCGTTTGGGAATATGAACAGGATATTAATCCCAATCATGATGATACTGACGCGGGTACTTTGGGTAAGAACTGTATTTTTGAAGATCACGCTGGGACCAATGTGGGTGATACGCTGGCTCACGAACTGGGTCACACGCTCGGAGTCAACGATTTCTACGGCGCGACTGAAAAGCCGTTGTTGATGTATGGCATTACCGATCAGCGTGGCCAGAAAATCCCCAAGGCACACGCTAATACCATGAATCCATGATGAAGGTGGAGGGCCATGAATCGCTGGTACGCTTGGTCGCTGTCCCTGTTGACCACGGCACTTGTGCTGATTCTGCTGATCTTTCAATTTCCCCAAGGAATTGCCATGAACGATGATATTTCCAGTCAAGTCAACACGGCTTTCGCTGCCGCCCGCAAGGGCGACTACGAGCCGGTTTCACAACTCGGCGAACAGGGCGCTAAAATCATTCCTTATCTGCAACCTTATTTGCGGGATGAAGATGAGATGGTGCGCCTGCAAGCTGTAGCGCTGCTCACGGCTTCCGATGATCCGGCCGCCATCCCGTTACTGGCGCTGGCCTTGAGTGATCCATTGCAGGATATCCGCGCGCGCGCGGCGCTGGCGCTCTATGAGCGGCATGATCCCCTGCAACTTGCAGAGCGGCCTGAACTCGGCGAAGCCTTGCGCGCCAGTCTCGATCAGGGCAACGATGCCGCCGCCGCCATCCTGTTGCTAAGCTATTATCCTGGTGAATCCACATCGGCGGCGTTGCAGGCGCTGGATGAGCGGGTAGGGGATGCGCAAACCGAACTGGCCGCCTGGACGCCCGTCGTGCCCGTGACGCTGGTGACGGCGATCAGCCGGTCCCGGATTGGCGATCAGGCGGCGCGACGGATGCTATTGCAAACCAGCGCCGATGGATCACTGGCGGAGCGGGAATTCCTGCTATCGGTGTTACGGGAAATTGATTCTCCCGAAGTCTTGCATGCACTGGCCAGCGCGCTGGACGACACCCGGGAAATTGGCGGTGGCGTGCCTTCCGGCATCCAGCCGCAGCGGCGGTTATGTGATCTGGCCGCAACCAGCCTGATCAAGCGGCTGAACTTGAAAGTGAATTTTTCTTTCAGCGGCCAGCACCGGTTCACACCCGCTGAAATCGATGCAGTGCGGCAGGCGATGGTTGCGGGTCTTCCCCGTTAATCTTCAACGTGGCTCACTATTGTTGAATAGTGGTGAGTCACTTCCGCTCAGGATGCGGGAACCGGCGGCGACTCAACGCAACGGACCGACCAATTCCGCCGGAACATCACCACATGATCAATATCCAGGCGGATGCCAATGCGCCGCCCCGGCGGGTGGTTGTGATGGCTGGGCGCCAGACATAAGAGCCGCGCGCCGCTGGGCAGTTTCAGCGTGTAGAGAAACTCCGCACCCCGGAACGCCCGCTCAGCGACTTCCGCTTTGAGCGGACTGGCATCGTCATGAATCACGTCATCCGGCCGCACTAGGATTTCCACATCGTCCCCTGCCACACAGCCGCCGGGCGGAGTCCCCTCGATATCACCGAGTTCCGTATTGGCGCGGCCGTTTTCTCCAATCCGGCCAGGCAGCAAGATGCCTTGGCCGATAAAGCTGGCGACAAAGCGATCGGCCGGTTGGTGATAAAGGTTGTAGGCGCTGTCCCATTGCCGCAACCGGCCTTCATCCAGTACGCCGATTTCATCCGCAAAGGCGAAGGCTTCAAACTGGTCGTGGCTGACCAGCAACCCACCGGTACCTTCCCGCAGCAGGATGGTGCGCACCTCCCGCGCCAAATCTTCCCGCAAGGCCACATCCAGGCTGGAGAAGGGTTCATCCAGCAACAACAGCCGCGGTCGCGGCGCCAACGCCCGGGCCAAGGCTACGCGCTGTTGCTGGCCACCGGAAATCTGATGCGGATGGCGTCGGGCATATTCCTCTAGCCCGACCAGGCGCAATAACTCACTCACCCGCGCGCGGCGTTCCGCCGTCTTCCATCTACGTAAGCTGAAGGCAATGTTGTCAGTCACGGTCAGATGCGGAAACAGAGCTAGGTCTTGGAACATCATGCCTATTTGCCGCTGTTCCGGTGGCAGTGTCCAGCCCGGCCGGCTGAGCTTAACGCCCTCCAATCGGATCGAGCCGCGCCGCAGCGGTTCAAAGCCCGCGATAGCCCGCAGCAAGGTGGTTTTACCACAACCGCTGGGGCCGAGCAGACAGCCGATACCGGTGCAGTTCATTTGCAGGGATAATTCCCGGATCACCTTCCGAGGCGGATATGTGATGTCGAGATCGTGCAATTCAAGAAAGGGGGGCATGGCCGGGTCTCTCGCGGCTGATAGCGCGGCTGAGCAGGATCACGGGGCCAATGCCCGCCAGCACAATGGCCAAGGCGAAACTCGCCGAATCCGCCAATCGCTCGTCCGAAGCCAACTCATAGGTACGCACCGCCAACGTGCTGAAGTTGAACGGGCGCAGAATCAGGGTTGCCGGTAATTCCTTGAGCACATCCACGAACACCAGCAGCAGAGCGGTCAGCAGACTGCCGCGCAGGATCGGAATATGGACGCGCCATAATACCTCACGCGGTTTTGCGCCGAGTACCCGGGCGGCATCATCCATACTCGGCCGGATACGGGTCAGCCCGGCCTCGACGCTGTGCAGGGCGACTGGCAGAAACCGGGCGCTGTAGGCAAATAGCAGAGCAAACAGGGTTCCGCTGAGCAACAACCCGGTAGAGAGGCCCAACCACTCCCGCGCCCAGCCATCCACCGTACGATCAATCGCGGCAAAAGGCAGCATCACGCCGATAGCCAGCACGGTGCCGGGGACCGCGTAACCCAGTCCAGCGCCGCGCACCGCCAGCCGCACGCTCGGGCGCGGCCGCAAGCGCTGACCATAGCCCAGCAATAACGCCAGTAACAGAATCAATAATGCACTGCCGCCTGCCAGCAACAAGCTATGACGGGCCAGTTCCAAAAAGCGGCCGTCGATCACCTGCGGCGCGGTTCGCCATGTCCAGGCGGCCAGTTGTCCGGCTGGGATCAGAAATCCAAACAGCAGCGGCACTATGCATGCGCCGGCCGCCAGCCATTTCAACCGGCCTGGCAACCGCAAGCGTGGCGGGCGCTGGGTGCGCTGACCGGTGTGATGAAAGCGCGCTTGTTGCCGGGACAGCCGTTCCAAAACCAAGAGCGTGAACACGAAAAGCAACAAAAGCGCTGCCAGTTGCGCGGCGGCCGTGGCGTCATTCATGCCGAACCAGACCCGGAAAATGCCTGTGGTGAAGGTGCTGATCCCAAAATACTGCACGGTGCCGTAATCGGCGAGCGCCTCCATCTGCACCAGTGACATACCGGCGATCAACGCAGGCCGCGCTAGGGGCAGGGTGACCGTCAGGAAGCGCCGCCACGGTCCGGCGCCTAGACTGCGGCTGACTTCCAGCACTGCCGCTGATTGCTCAAGAAACGCGGTGCGCGCCAACAGATAGACGTAGGGATAAAGCACCAGCGCCAGCATGAGCACCGCGCCTGGCAGGGATCGAATTTCGGGAAATGTGTAATCCTGCCGGCTCCAGCCAAAGGTTTCACGCAACATGGATTGCACCGGACCCGCGAAGTCCAATAGGCCGGTATAGGTATAGGCGATGATGTAGGCGGGAATAGCCATGGGCAGCAACAATGCCCACTCGAAC
The DNA here is from genome assembly GCA_002343485.1 of Proteobacteria bacterium UBA2383. GTDB lineage: Bacteria > Pseudomonadota > Gammaproteobacteria > Competibacterales > Competibacteraceae > UBA2383. Next base: position 1,658 of record DDST01000037.1, on the reverse strand, counting down.
CATCGCCGGCCAGGAAATTCACAGACTCCGGTCAGCCAGGCGGCAGGCACGCCGATGAGTAAAGTTCCCAGCCCGACCCCGAGCATCAGCACTATTGAATTCAGCACATAATCGGCCAGCACCGTGTCGACCAGGTGCTGCCAGACTTCACTCGCTGGTTGCAGGGCGGTGAAAAACACGGTGCATACCGGCAACGCCAGCAGCAAGGCGACGCCGGCCACCAGCAGCGTCCAGCGGTCGGTCTGCGCCGCCCGTGGCCAAAATTCCCATTTCCCAGTCAAGCGAACCCTCCCCTCTGATAGAGGAGGGTTCGCGGGAGGGCTTGCGCGCTAGAATCAGGATAACAAGGCATTTGCGAGTGAAATTGGCCTACTTCCATCCAGCCCGGTCCATGAGCTTAACCGCATCGGCGTTTAGTTCACCCAATTTCGCGACGTTCAAGGTGTCGGCTTTAAATTCGCCCCAAGCCTTGAGAGTGGCGCTGGGTGGAATAGCTGGATTGACTGGATATTCGTTGTTCACGCTGGCATACCAGTGCTGCGCTTGATCGCCTGCCAGGAACTCCAATAGCCTGACCGCGTTGTCCCGGTTTTTGGCATGGGCAGTGACTCCGGCGCCGCTGACATTGACATGGACGCCGGTGGTCTTGGCATCCGGCCAAAACACCCCGACCTGGGCTGCTGCCTCTTGCTCAGTTTTATCGCTGGAGCTGATCATACCGCCCAGGTAATAGGTGTTAGCCAATGTCAGATCGCATTCACCCGCGGCGATGGCCTTGATCTGATCGCGATCGCCTCCTTTGGGTGATCGAGCAAAGTTAGCGACCAAGCCCTTGGCCCAAGTTTCGGTTTTCGCTTCGCCATGATGAACGATCATTCCCGCTACCAGTGACTGGTTGTAGATGCTATCGGAGGAGCGCATACAAATCTTGCCTTTCCAGCGCGATGCCGCTAGATCCTCGTAAGTGGATAACTCGGCTGGTTTGACTCGATCCTTGGCGTAAAGGATGGGCCGGGCGCGAACGGACAAGCCATACCAGTAGCCTTCAGGGTCGCGGTAAGCCGCAGGGATATTCTTTTCGAGCAATTTAGATGGAGTAGTTTGTAAGACTCCAGCGTGATGGGCAGCCGCTAGCCGGCCTGCATCGGAGGTTAACAATAGATCCGCTGGGCTATTGATGCCCTCGCTTTGCAGACGCTGCAGCAGTTCAGCTTCCTTACCCGTCACCAAATTGACGGTGATGCCGGTTTGCTTCGAAAAATCGTCTAGCAATGGTTTGATCAAATCTTCTTTGCGTGCTGAGTAGATGTTGACTTCGCCATCGGCCAGCGCGGGTGCGGTTAGCAAAGTGATTAACAAGCCACAGAGAGTGGATAACAGAGTACGGGATTTCGATGGGTTGGACATGAACAACGGCTCCGGAGATTCAGAGTTTCGATAGGATGGCAGTAATGATCGAATATTTTAAATGATATTAATTCTCATTAATTATGTAAAGCCAAATATAAAAAAGATTTTTTAATTAAAATACTTGTGACTTATTCTAAGTGAGATTGATTCCGGTCCTCCAATCGCACCATCTGACCGATAGGCTGGGCTTTGTTGAAAAGGCAGGCGATACCGTGGAAGCTTGACAAGTTGCTTGCGGCTCCCTGAGT
>DDST01000070.1 GCA_002343485.1 Proteobacteria bacterium UBA2383 | reverse complement strand
ACTGGAATCCATATTGAGCCTAAATCTATTTGGATTTGCTCTAGGTTTTTCGAGATGCCCATATGGGGCGATAAAGTGTGCGCCGGGCAAGGCTCAACAAGTTCTCATGAGCCTCCTGAAGATTCAAAATGATCTCACGAATCTCCTCGATCACAAGGAGATGAATCCCGGTAAAAAATTGAAAGACCATCGGGCCGCAGGATCACTCCCAGTCCGGACGAACGCCGAAGCGGGCTACCAGAAACTCGATCAAAGCGCGCACCTTAGCCGCCAGGTACTGGCGGTGGGGATAAACCACATACAACCCATATTCGACGCTCTCGTAGTTTTGTAATAACCGGCACAGCCGTCCATCGCGCACAGCGTCCGCAACGGCATAGGCCGGGCACCGCCCGATACCTGCCCCGGCGATGACCAGCTCGCGCACCGCTCGCGCGCTATTGGCGCGAAACGGTCCTCCGACCTCGATCAGTCGCTGTTCGCCATCGATCCGATAAAGCCAACGCGCCGGCACGTCGATATTGGTATCAATTACGCAGATGTGTGCGCCCAGTTCCCGGGGATGGGCCGGCGTCCCATGCTGCTCCAGGTACCACGGCGCGGCGCAGGTAATGATCCGGATCGACGCCAGACGCCGGGCCACCAGACTGGAATCGGCCAGATCGCCGATGCGCAGGCCCAGATCGAAACCCTCCTCCAGCAAATTGACGAAACGATCAGTGAGATTCAGCTCGACAGTCACCTGCGGGTACTGTTTCAGGAACAAGGCCATCGCTGAGGCCAAATAGCCTTCGCCGAAGGTTTGCGGCGCAGTGATGGATAACCGGCCTTGGGGGGATTCTTGACGATCCTGGATCGCGGCTTCCAATTCATCCACCGCCTCCAATAAGGATTGGCACCGCGTGTAATAGATCTGCCCCACGTCCGTCAGACTGAGATGGCGCGTGGTGCGCTGGAGCAGCCGCACCCCCAGCCGTTGTTCGAGCTGATTTAAGTATTTACTGGCCAATGCTTTCGACATTCCCAGCCGGCTAGCTGCCGCAGTAAAAGAGCCGGTACTGACGATGGCAGCAAAGAGCCGCATTCCAAGGAGTGTGTCCATGATTATCAATAAATCGAATACAGTTTATCAATAATAGTCTGCTTTTTCTTCTTAATGAAAACAATCAAACTGCCATCCCATTGAAGCCCTCTCGTTGGTTTCAATCCCGCCCGGCGATTCAGCCCCTAGGCCATCGCTGGTGCGTGATCACCCCTTTTGTTATAAGAATGAGGAATGCCATCATGATTGATTTGAAAACCGCCCCTTATGCCGCGCTGGTCTTGCGCCTCGCCCTCGGCGTCATGTTCATCGCCCACGGATTGCTCAAGGTGCTGGTCTTTACCCCCGCCGGGACCGTTGGTTATTTCGAGTCCCTGGGACTGCCCGGCCTGTTCGCCTACGTGACCATGACGGCGGAACTCGGCGGAGGTCTGGCGTTGCTGCTCGGCGTCGCCAGCCGCTGGGTGGCGCTAGCGCTGATTCCTTTGCTCGCGGGAACCGTGGCTCTGGTACATGGCGCTAACGGCTGGCTGTTCGCCAACCCCGGTGGCGGTTGGGAATATCCGGTGTTTCTAATGGCCGCGGCGGTGGCCCAAGCCCTGTTGGGCGATGGCGCTTATGCGCTGCGTGGGCAACGCCGTCCCATCCCGGCATGAATGGAACGGTCGGCTGGAATCCCTAGCCGGCCGTTATTTTTCGTGCGCAGCAGAAGCGGCCTGCAACCCGGGTCATCCTCGAAAATCATTGATCACCCCCGGAGCACTGTGATGAAGGATCTTGTCAATGGCCTTGTGCAGGAACGCCCTTTCGAACCCGAAACCGAAAACGGTGAATTCCGCCGCGAGGAACGCACCTTCCGGCACTGGATCACCGCCGCCGGTGCAGCCCGCTTTCGGGCCGAGCCTCATCGTTATCATCTGTATGTATCTTATGGTTGTCCCTGGGCACATCGCACCTTGATCGTGCGAGCCCTCAAGCGCCTCGACGCCCTGGTCTCAGTGTCGGTGGTGGAACCGGTGATTGGCTCGCAAGGATGGGTGTTCGGCGCCGCTGCGCGCGGGACCGCCGATACGCTGTATGGCAAGCAGTATCTTCATCAGCTTTACGTGCGGGCACAGCCGGACTTCACCGGCATTGTCACCGTGCCCGTGTTATGGGATCGGCGCAACCACACGATCGTGAATAACGAATCGTCAGACATCATCCGGATGTTCAATACCGCGTTCGACGCCTGTGGCGGGGATGCCACCGTGGATCTGTATCCGGCACCACTGCGCCCAGCGATCGACGCCCTCAACGTCTGGATCTACGACCGGATCAACAACGGCGTCTACCAGGCTGGGTTTGCTGCGACGCAGGCCGCTTACGAACAGGCCGTGGATCAACTGTTCGCCGCGCTCGATGAACTGGAGCAACGGCTGACCCATCACCCTTATTTAGCGGGTGAACAACCCACCGAAGCCGATTGGCGGTTGTTTCCTACCTTAGTCCGTTTCGACGTGGCCTATCATGGTCTCTTTAAATGCAATGTGCGCCGGCTGGTTGACTACCCTCGTCTATGGAACTACACACGCCGGCTTTACCAAACGCCCGGCGTGGCCGAAACGGTTCGCATCGATCATATCAAGCAACTCTACTACTCAATGTCCACGCTCAACCCGACGGGCATCCTGCCTAAGGGACCGGCGATTGATTTCCAAATAGCCGGATGAGGAGCTGGGTATCGCCAGCGACTCTGGCTTCAGGAGCAGGTTAGGCGCACCATGGGATACGAAAGCACTCGGAGAATACCTCTCCTTCACCTTAATCATCGCGACCAGCATGCTGGCAGCGGCCACGCCGCTCTTCTTGATTCGACTGGACTGCATGGAATCAGGACCCATGCTTTTTCACAAAAATAGTATAATTTTTTGATTAAATTAATTTTTATTGAAGTTAATTTTCAAACTGAGACATTGCCTGATTACTGAGTCCATTGAC
>DDST01000118.1 GCA_002343485.1 Proteobacteria bacterium UBA2383 | reverse complement strand
ATTCTATATAATATAGTATTACTCTATATGGTTTAATATAATATGCTAATGATACAGGGGAGCATCATGAACCCAGAAACCGGATCATAGGTCTGACTCTGTTGGATCAAGTCCATCCGCTACTATGAAATCCACTGAGGAGCGGTGAGGACAGAGTGGATCGTCACTTGGATCTGGAGACGAACCGGAACGGCTCTAGGCCGGAAGGCGAGCGTACCGTGTGCCTTCTACCAGGAGGACTTGCAACAAATCGCCTTGGTCAAAGCGTGACGACAGCGTGCGACTTGGCGACGTGCTACCAAGACCTGATCATCGATGCTGGCGGACGGGGTTCGGTAGAACCGCGTTCTGCGTTTGGTGCTGGTCGCGGCGCAACAGGTGTATATCCCCAGTCAGCCCTCGCAGTTCGACGTCTGGACGCTAGGGTGCATGGATGACCTAGTGAAGACCGTTCAGAATTTCAATCCCAAGGTGCGGGCCTGGGTGGTCATTAGCTGGGCCTCGACTAACCTCTCGGTTGCCGAAGCGCGCGCTCTGTTGGGCGGCTTTGAACATCTGCATCTGGCCAACGCCGTCATCGGCGACCGTATTGCTTACCGCAAGGCGGCACGGGAGGGCTTAAGTGTGGAAGAGCAAAAGCCGGTTGATCCGAAAGCTTTAGACGAAATGCAAGCACTGTTTCAGGAGGTATTCCAGGATGAGTGACAGCAAACTGAGTAGCCACCCGCCGTCAATGGACGAGGGACGGAATTCCCTGGATGAGTTCATCGGCAGGGCCGGTGTCCATACCCCCGAGCCACCCGCTCCGGCTGGAGCAGCCCTAACCATGTCGGCTGTTGCCCCGGAACCCTACCCCTGGAAAGTGCCGGGGGTACGCGAGGACGTGGCCAAGGTGTTCAATCTGCGCTTGCCGGAACCGGACCTGCTCAAACTCAAGTACATCGCTGAGCACACGCCTGACAGCATGCAGCAGTTCTGCCAGCGGGTATTGCGGCCCGCTATCGAGGCCAAGATTCAGGAATTGACCGGAAATTAGCCAATGAACAAAGCACAGAGAGCTGCTCTGCTCCTCGTTCTCGCCGGGAGTGCGCCCGCCGCCGCCGATGAATTTGCCCTGCTGCGGGCCGAGCACATCGGTCCGCTACGTGTTGACCAGCCTGCCGCCGAAGCCGAACAGCAAATCCCTTGTCCAGTGCAACGCAGTTCCGTGGAACTGTGGGGTGCGGATGGGGAATATCATCAGACCTGGGCCGCGCCCGCGTGCGGGCTGACGCTGGACATGAGCGCCGCCGAATCCGCTGGCCCGTGGATTCTCGCTGCCATCACCCTGACCGCTCCGAGCATCTGGAGCACCGGGCGAGGCATCAGCCTCGGGGCTACTGAACAGGAGGTGATGACCGCTTACGGGCAAGACCGCAACGCGGAGGAGAGCCAGGCTGAACAGACCTTCGTAGCGGGTTCCATCTATGGCGGCCTGCTGTTCACCTTCGAAGCCGGCCGGGTCACCCAGATCTTTCTGGGCGCAGCAGCAGAATAGTCTCGCGCACGGTCCCCTTCCACTTCTTTTACCAACTGCCGCGGTCCCTGGAGGCCGGTGATCACCATGTCCTCTTCTTTAAACCCAAACCCTGGCGCTGCCGGTCTGCTGGATCGCGGCCGTCGCCGCCGATCCGGCGCCTGGCGTACTGCCAGATGGCTTCGTCGACCTCCAGCAAGCGATACCTGCGATCCAACTGGGTCTGCGCTATTACGGCACCGGTAATTTCGCCGGCGAACGCATTGGCGGCTATCAAGCGCCCCGGGCAATCCTGACCCGGCCTGCCTTGCCGCCGAGGCCCTCGCGCGCATCCAACAGGATGCTGGCACCCTTCGGTCTGGACCTCAAGCGTCTTCGACGCCTACCGGCTGCAATGAGCTGTGGAACACTTCGTGCGCTGGACGCGGGATGTGAACGGCCTTCGCATGAAAGCAGAATTTTATCCTGACATGGAAAAACGTGATCTGCTCAAGGAAGGGGCTACATCGCCGGGAAGTCCAGTCACAGCCGGGGCAGCACGGTTGATGTGACCCTCGTTCCATTGAACGCCACCCACTCGGCCCAGGCGCTGGATATGGGTACACCGTTCGACTGGTTTGGCCCGGAATCCTGGCCGAACAGTCCGGCAGTCACCCCGGTGCAGCGCGCGCACCGGCTATTGCTGCGCATGGTGGTGGAAAAGCACGGCTTCCAGCCCTATGCTCAGGAATGGTGGCACTTCACCCTGATCAATGAACCTTTCCCCGGCACCTATTTCGATTTCCCGGTGCAGTCAGTCCCGGCAAAGGCGCTCCAGAAACCGCTTTACAGGCACTCATGCATACCGTTCAAGGGGGAGCGGCAAAATGAATACGAGGCCATTCCATGAGTTAATGCTGAAAGAGGTATTGACAATTGAAGAAGTCGCCTGTGCCCTCGCTGGCGTAAATTGCAAAGAGGCGGATCCTGCCCAGGTTATGCTACGCGAGCGCGACCTGATTCACGCCATCCAGCGTCAGCTTCTACCCGCAAGCTACGCCTACGTCGATAACGACCGGAATTTAATCGACTGGCAAGCCACGACCCTCACCCGGCAAGCGCTGCTTGACTGGTGTAAAAATCGAGGGATCTCCCTAGCAACTCCGGAACCCCCAAAATCACAGCAACCGCCCGCCTCTCAAAACAATAGCCGTGAGGCTCTGCTCAGGGTTATTGCCGGATTGACTATGCTGCTAGTGGACAAACCCGGCTCGCGATACCACAGGGGCGAATCGAACCTAAACAAACTCCAATTGCAAAACCATATCCGGTGTGCGCTCGAAAAGACGGGGGTTTCACTGGAGGGTGCCGGTAAAAACGTATTAACAGCTATTTTCGATGATGCTTTTTATGAAGAAATCACCAACCTGATCAATACATCAGATTGTTCTGACGTCCACCATCAGCCGNNCCAGCACATATCGAAGGAAGAAATAAAATTCAGGATCATAATCCTGCTGTTCACTGGTCCGGTGTAGCACAAGCCGGCGGCATAGCCGGTGCAGTCGAGTACCAGAAAATGAGCAAGGGTTCCACCGGAACCGTCATTATTAGCGGCGATGGGGCTGGAACGGGCTTTAGGACGATATCAATACCCAATGACGTGAGCGATAGCGACGACAGCAAGGCCGGAATGCTCAACCCCATGCCGGTTTGATCGATACCCAAAGCATCAAAACGACCAGGATCGGAGGGGTGCAGGGCTAGGACGGTGCCAAGAAGATCAAAGGGCGCAAGCGCCATGTTCTGGTGGATACACAAGGAGTGCTCTTGAAGAGAGTAGTCTATCCAGCGGATGCGATAGATCGCGGCAGGGTCAGCCCCCGATGGCGACGGGTTTGGCTCATTGATGGTGTCCCACTCACTCAACTCCCGCCCCCACCGGCTGGATTTCAGCTTCTTCCCCGGCGTTGGGTGGTAGAGCGTACCTGGGTTTGGTTGAATCAATGCCGCCGCTTGAGCAAAGACCACGAACGTCTTATTACTACGAACCAAGCTCTTCTCTATGCCATCAGCAGTCGCTTAATCG
>DDST01000022.1 GCA_002343485.1 Proteobacteria bacterium UBA2383 | reverse complement strand
TGTCTGAAGTGAATCTGGGGGAAGCGCTAAAGGAGCGTTCTCTCCGAACATCAAATCACCCCATTCATCATCATTAAGGCGCAGATTAAGGAAGTCCATTCGTTGCTCCTAAATATTAATAGATTAACAAATCAGAACAGTTGCAAAATTAAATGTCAAGTTATTTTTTCACATTCAACTATTTGTTTTTAAAAAATATATCAATTTTTTGCCTGCCCTGACCCCAGGATACTCGATAAGTGAATAACTCAGGGTAATCATTGGAATGAGAACCACAATAGTAACAATTACACAGGCTATAAAAGCTATACCAGAATGACTTATTTGTGAATAAAGATAAAGGTAGATTGGTTTCATCTGGTATATCACCAGCGGGTGAAGAAGATAAGTGCTGAAACTACGTTCCCCTAAAAAAAATAGGAATCGATTCGCAAATATCAACCAAGGATATCCAGCTTGGCCGCCACTCAGTAATGCGAATGCAATTGCCCAAACCAGAGTATCAGCCCTACCAAAATTTATCAGGGTTTCTGTCGAAAATAAGATCAGCGAAACCATTAATAAAAGACCCGCAATAGACATTAAATTATAGAATATTTTGTTATCCATCAACTGCGGATAAGCATTGCGCCGCCAATACAGGAAATATGCTGTTATTCCAGCACAGAAGATGCCGAACTGGGTAAGGAAGGCATGATGCCCATAATTCTTTAACAATTCGCCTTGTGCTTCATAAGCTATTCGCGCTTCTATACTAATCAGCGACCCTAAAAAAAACAGCACCATTGCCAGCCGGATTTTCTGGATATAAAAGAGCATTGCTGGCATTAATGTGTAGAAAACCATTTCAACGCCAATTGTCCAACCCGCCCAAACAATACTCTCGTGATTTCCTGGAAAAAAGTTGAAAAGAAAAAGGAAATTAAACAATATCTCATGCACTGGAAAAATATGATTAAATTCAAAGAATGAAAATACACACCAGACTAGAATCATCAGATAGAAAAACGGTGCAATTCTAAAAAAACGGCGAATAAAATAATCCTGAATCCAGTGTGATTGTCCAACACGATGGTGTGTGCTAAAAAAAATAGAAAACGCGCTTAATACAAAAAAAAGCTGAACGCCTAATCCAAAATGCGTCTTAACAAGCGAAAAAATTGCTGGTAATTCAAGCTGGTGTATGCCATGAACATGAAACACAACAACAGTAAGAGCAGCAACCGCACGCAAGCCATGTATTCCTGGTAATCGAACATCAGGCTCCAGATTTTTTCTGTTCATTTTAATCGCGGCGCCACACTCAGTTCAGGAGTCCCAATTGCTCCAACCGCCGCCGGTGGCGGGCGCCGGCCGCAGCAAAGCTGTGGTATGTCCGGATGTAGTGTGCCGCTCTCTGACCCAGATCCGCCGTATAGGCGGAATCGGCAACCAACCGTTGCAGATACCAAGCCGCCTGCTCGATATCGGGTTCAGCCCAACGCTGACCGGCGCCGTAGGGATACTCCTCCGTCCCCACGGGAATCAGCGTGCAATCCACCAAGCAAGAATTCGCTTCGTTCATGAAATCGAGGTTGCCGGAGTAGCCAGTGGCGATCACCGGCTTGCCAAAATACATCGCTTCCGCGAGCCCACGGCCGAAACCTTCCGAACGATGAAGCGACAGGAAACAGTCACACAGCCGCACCAATTCCTTAATTTCTCCGCCATCCATGACCCGGTCGATTAGGATCACCCGAGGATCGCGCACTGCATCCGAGTTCAGGAAAGCCTGGTAATCCTCAGGGCAGGCGTCCATACCGTTCATCTTGATCACCAAGCTGACCGGTGCTGAAGCGTCGTCCTGGAATGCAGCCGTGAAGGCACGCAAGGCCGCCCAGGGATTCTTGCGCTGGATGAACGAGCGGAAATCGAAGAAAAACAGCAGCAGGAAACGGTCGTCAGGCAAGCCGAAATACGCGCGGGACAATGGCGCCGGGCTGACCGGCTCCACTGCCAGGGGCATCCACACCACCGGGCATGGCGCTTTGTCAGCCACCGCCTGTTGAATGAAGCGAGAGGGCGCCCAGATTTCATCCAGGTCGCGAAATGCCCCCTGCCAAGCCTCTGGGAACTGGCTGAGTTCCCAGGCCCAGTAGCCAATATTGTAGCGGCCCGCATAGGCGTCAGCACCCAGATGGGTGAAGGCATCCTCCATCTCGTTAGCGTTCAGGAAAAAGATGTTGGCTTTGTAAGCCGCCCGCGGATCGATGCGGTCCATCAACGGGAAATCCCGGTGTAGAACCGCCATTTCCTTGCCATATTCTCCGAACGTGTTGCGCAGGGCAAAAGGGATATGGGCGGCGGCAAAGGCGCAAGCACCGGTGCGCACGTCTTCAGCCCGCCCGAGTACCGCGTAGGGATGGCCGATCAGCACTGCACCCGGCGGCAAGCCGGGCCGGCGGATATGCCGCCAGCCGGGTACCCGTTCCGGTGCAGGCAAGGCACCTTCCACCGGTGCGGTCCCCTGGGCAAGCGGCTGCTCAAGACCCGGATCAGGTTGTACGCTGAGAAGCAATCGCGCCCGCAAGCGGACCCCGGCCCAGCCTTCCTCGCGCAACACAACCCCCGTTCGCCGCAGTAGACGCATCAAGCCGGTATGCCGGGCCAGCGCGGTGCGGATAGCGCCCATCAGCCGCCGCAGGCGGATCACCCAGCCGGTGCCTAACATCGCAGTGACCCCAAGGCATTCCGCGTGGCTTCTAGATAACGGTGGCCATACTGGCGATCCGGCTCCAGATGGGTACCTTCAGCCCATTCGTTCCAGGCATTGACGAATAACAACCGTTCATCCCCCTCCCGGAACCAGCGGGTTTCCTCGACCAGCCGCTTTAGCCAGCGCTCGTAATACGCAGGCTCGGCATTCAGAAAGATGTTGCTGGTATCTTGACGGCGGGCCGTATTATCCCAAGACGGCATGGCGGTGCGGAAAAACGGGTAAGGCATCGGGGGCCGGTTCATAAAAAAATCGGCAGTCGCTGGGTAGTCATAAAATATGCCCTGGAAATCAGGATTCAGCATCCCTGCTGGCCGCTCAGCCATGATCGCCATGGCGTGCGGCGGGAATTCCACCGCGGCGTCGAAGCCAAAGCTGCGCGGATCGTCAGTGACCCCAAAGCTTTGCACGGCTGCTAGATACAATTCACCCAACCCTGACGCCCGGCAGGATCGCCGCCAGAGACTGGCGGTCCGGGCAGGGTCCGGTAGCAAATTCGGGCGGTAAACCAGCAACAGCGGCCGATTGTTGACGCGGATATAACGCCGGTCGCGCAGGGCGGGTTCCAAGGTCCGGATAAAGCTCAAATCGTCTTCATCGGAATGTTCTTGGGCAATCAGGATTTCGGTGTCAAGACCATCCCAGCGCCGGCTCCAGTTTTCATTGGCCCAGCAGACGCAGAAAGGAAAGTCTGGATGACCGGATTGCACCACTTCGTCCAGTGGCCGGTTCAGCAAACGCTTGCCAGCGAACCAGTAATAGTAATAACAGAAGCCATAGATCCCATATTGCCGGGCCAGGGTGGCCTGTTCGTCGCGGACTTCGGGAACCCGCAAGTCGTAGAAGCCTAGATCGGCAGGCAGGCGCGGCTGATAATGGCCGGTGAAATTGGGGATGGCTTTGGTAACGTTGGTCCACTCAGTGAAGCCTTTACCCCACCAATGGTCGTTCTCCGGGATCGGATGATACTGAGGCAGATAGAAGGCGATCAGCCGGACCCGGTCGCGGGCCTCAAGGACTTTACTCCAGCGCTCCAGATAGAGGACCCGGTTGCGTTCGATTTGCTGCAATTTGTGACCGTCCTGGTCCGTCGTGATGCTAAGGTGATGAATGACTTCCGCAGCCGGCTGGTAGATCACCTTTAGGCCCCGCTCGATCACCCGCAGCGATAGGTCACAGTCCTCGTAGTACGCAGGCGCGTAGCGCTCGTCGAAGCCGCCCAGTTCCCGGAACAACGCTGTTTTGATCAGCAGGCAAGCCCCGGAACAATGATCCACGCTCCGTGGAACGCCATTGTACAGCGGTTTGGCCGGGTCATCGTTCAGGCCGATGAGATCGACTGTTCCATCCGGGCGCAGCGCAGCCCCGGCTTCCTGCAGGTGGCCGCTGGGATAGATCAGCTTAGCGCCGGCGATGCCCGTTTCCGGCACCGTGGTGAAGGTATCCAGCAGGCGATCCAGCCAACCGGGTTGCACCTGGGTATCATTGTTCAGCAATAGCAGATAGCGGCCCTGGGCCAATCCGGCGCCGCGATTGGCGGTGCGCAGGAAGCCCTGATTCTCCGGATTGCGGACGTAGCGCAATCCCGGGATGCAACTGAGCAGCGATCCGGTTGCATCGCTGGAGGCATCGTCTACGACAATGATTTCGCAGGCGGCTTCGGATGGACAGCGTTGGATTGCCGCCAGGCAGCGAATCGTGTACTCAATATGGTTGTATGCCGGAATAATGATTGAAACGTGGGGTTCTTCGGGTACAACGAAGCGGAGCGCCGCCGCCAGACCGGCAACGCCTTCCGGGCCAATATCCAACATCGGCGGTGGAACGGGGTGCGGTGGCAACGAGGCAACGGGATCGGATGTTCTCACCGTCGCAGACCGGACCGTGGCGGTTTGCGCCAGCCACTGTTGATAATTGGCGCTGTCTTTAAGCAACAACCCGAAATGGCGGTATAAAAATGATTTCAGACGCCACTTAACCGGCAATGGCAACGGCAATCGGCGATAGAAGGAACGGGCGGTCCGGCTGGCCAGGACCCGGATTCTGCTGGGCATGAGGTTATTGGGTAAGATTCTACAAGCGGTAGGGGCGCAGGCAGCGAGGTTGATTTCGGCTGGATGTAGCGGCTATTGTGGCAATCCTGCTGGAAACAGTCTTTTGAATGATGCGTATTCTATGGCATTACCGGCCGATGTGAAACCGGACCAGGGGCAGCGGGAAACAGCGGCCCGCGTGGCGGTACTGATTGTCAACTTCAATAGCGGGTCACTGCTGGGCGAATGTCTGCGCCATTTGCATCTCCAGACCTGCCATCCAGCACGGGTGATCGTCGTAGACAACGCCAGTGGTGACGGTTCCATCGATGGCCTGGAACACCATTATCCTGAAGTAACCTGGGTGAAACTGGATCAAAACCGGGGATTCGCCGCCGCCAACAATCTTGCGGCCCGCTGGGCGGGCGATGTGGAATGGCTGGCCCTGCTCAATCCCGATGCCTTCCCGGCGCCGGATTGGCTGGAGCGCTGGCTCGCGGCGGTGGAAGCGCATCCCGATTGCGCCAGTTTTGGCGCCCGCTTGGTGGATGCCCGCGATCCCGGACGGTTGGATGGCACAGGCGATGTCTATCACGTCAGCGGCCTGGCTTGGCGGCGCGATCATGGCCGGCGGGTGGTGGATGGTGAGGCGGAGGCGGGAGAGATTTTCGCCCCCTGTGCGGCAGCAGCCCTATACCGGCGCGCGGCGTTTTTCGAAGCGGGCGGCTTCGATGAGGATTACTTTTGCTATTTCGAGGATGTCGATCTGGGATTCCGGCTGCGGCTGCTTGGTTATCACTGCTGGTATACGCCGGACGCGGTGGTCCGGCATGTCGGCTCGGCAGTGACGGGCCGGCGCAGCCCATTTTCGCTCTATCATGGCCATCGCAACCTGGTGTGGACCTGGTGCAAAAATATGCCTGGCCCTTTGTTCTGGCGGTACTTGTTGCACCATCTGTTCCTCAATTTGGGTTCCGTGCTGTGGTACGCCCGGCGCGGAGAAAGCGGCGTCCTGCTGCGCGCCAAATGGGACGCTCTGCGGGGTTTACCGCGCTGCTGGCGGCAGCGGCGCGCGATCCAGGCCGGGCGCCGGATTTCCACCGGTGTTCTGCGCCAAATGATGAGCCGGGACTGGCGGGCGCTCTACCGGCGCAGTGGCGGCTGATACAGGATGATATTGCATGATGATTGCTCACACGGCTCACGTTTACCATCGCACCCTGGACCCGAACGGTCAGGATTCGCTGGCCAGGTTCGCGCGCCTGATCCCTCCCGGTAGCCGGGTATTGGATTTGGGGGCCGGTCCGGGCGTTCTCGGCCGCTATCTAACGGAAGTGCTGCATTGTGTAACCGATGGGGTTGAATGCCATCCCGCCGCGGTTGCCGAAGCCGCGCCCTGGTACCGCCACCTGGAATGCGCTGATCTGGAGCAGCTCACGCTGACCGGCTGTTTCGCCGGCTTGCAGTACGATTTCATCATTTGCGCCGACATCCTGGAGCACCTGCGCCAGCCCGGTAATTTACTGGCGCAACTACCGGGGCTACTGGCGGCGGACGGCCGGGTGTTACTGTCGGTTCCGAATGTGGCTTATGCGGGCTTGATCGCCGAATTGCTAGCCGGTGATTTCCGCTACCGGCCTGAAGGTCTGCTCGACGAAACCCATCTCCGCTTTTTCACCCGGGCTTCTTTGCTCCGGCTGCTGGAAGCCTGCGGTTTACGGCCAGTGGCGCTGGACGCGACCGTCATGGATCTGTGTCATTCCGAGTTTGCCAATGACTGGGCCGGCGGCGGTTGGGCTGAAATATTGCCGCCAGCCGTGATGCGCGCCTTGCTTGACCGGCCTGAGGCGCTGGTCTATCAGTTTCTCGTGACCGCGGTCCCCGCCGCCCCTGCGGGAGAACCGGCTGAGCAGGTTCCTGCAGAGGCCGTGGCAGCCGCCCAGGCGACGCTGGCGGCGCGGCTGGCGGCCTCTTCAAATCCTGCGTTGTCGATCGCAATCGTCACCTATTCTCCCGATCTCGCGGTACTGGCAACCGTGCTGGCGCATTTGAACCGGGCGTTACGTCATGCCAAACAGCGCGGGTTGCTGGCTGAAGCGCATCTCACGTTAATCGATAATGGCCCCGGTTCCGGCTGGCGGAAACCGTTGCAGGCGATACTGCATGCCGCAGACTTGCCGGCGGTTGTGGAATTACTGAGCGGGCAAGGCAATGCCGGCTACGGGGCCGGTCATAATCTGGCGTTTTTCCGGGGCAAGGGGAGCGTTCATCTGATTCTCAATCCCGACGTGCTGGTGGAAGAGGATGCCTTGAGCGAGGGGCTGGCGTTTCTGGCGGCGCATCCGGACGCCGGTCTGGCCGCACCTGCGGCGCGAGATAGCCAAGGGCGGCGGCAATACCTGTGCAAGCGCTATCCAACCGTGCTGGATCTGGCACTGCGCGGCTTTGCCCCGGCTTGGTTGCGGCGCCGGTGGCAAACCCGGCTGGATCGCTATGAACTGCGCGATCAGACAAATGATGATAGCGTGTTGTGGGACCCGCCCATCGCCAGCGGCTGTTTTATGCTATGCCAACGGACGGCATTGGAACAGGTGGAGGGCTTCCGCCCGGATTATTTTCTCTATTTCGAGGATTTTGACTTGAGCCTGCGCTTGGCGGCGGTGGCGCGGCTGGCGTATGTGCCGCAGGTGCGGATCGTCCACCTGGGCGGCCATGCCGCCCGCAAAGGGCTGCGCCATATCGGTCTGTTTCTACGCGCGGCCGTGCGATTCTTCCATCGGCATGGATGGCGCTGGTGGTAAGCGGGGAATTTTTTCAGAACCGTCCGGTATTGGTCACGGGCGCAACCGGGTTCATTGGCCGCCGGCTGGCTGCCGCACTCAGGGAACAGGGGGCGCGGTTGCGCGTGTTGATGAGAGCACCGGGCATCAGGAACCGGGTTTCCTGGAATCCGCAGGACGTGGAAATAGCCGCTGGCGATTTAGCCAGCCCGGCCAGCCTAGCCCGCGCCTGTACGGGAATCGACACGGTGTTTCACATCGCGGGCTTTGCGCATGCCGAGGCCCGCGACACGCCAGAGGTTGCGGCCCGGCATTGGGCCGTGAATGCCGCGGGAACATTTCATTTAATGGATGCCGCACACGCGGCAGGGGTCCGGCGATGCGTATTTCTCAGCAGCGTCAAAGCCGTCGGCGATCCCGGCCCGCATTGCGCCGGTGAAGACTGGGATGCCGCGCCGGACACGCCGTACGGGCGGGCCAAGCGCGCTGCTGAAGAGCGCGTGTTGGCCGTGGGGCGTGAATCGGGAATGCATACGGTCAATCTACGGCCCGCGCTGGTCTATGGGCCGGGAATGAAGGCCAATTTAGCGCGGCTGATTGCAGCGGTGCGCCAGGGCTGGCTGCCGCCGTTGCCGGAGACGGGCAATCGCCGGTCGCTGGTCCATGTCGATGATGTCATTCAGGCGTTGCTGCTGGCGGCCGCTCATCCTGCCGCTGCTGGCCAGACCTACTTCGTCACCGATGGCCGGCCGTACTCGGGACGAGAACTGTATCGATTGATCCGTCAGGCGCTGGGCCGTCCTGCACCGCGCTGGGCCGTTCCGGCAGCCGTGTTAGGGGGCGGGGCGAAACTGGCGGACCGCCTGTGCTGGCTGATCGGCCGCCGCGAGCGTAAGGTGTCGGCGATGCTGGATAAACTGCTGGGCTGGGCCTGTTTTGATTCCCGGCGGATTGTCAATGAACTGGGCTACCAGCCCGTCTGGGATCTGGAGCGCGCCTTGCCTGGGGTATTGCAAGAAATGATAAGGAACGCTGCTGATGAAAACGCCGGCTGATCCGGCCAAACATTTGAAGCGGTTTTTACCGTGGTTGACCGCGTTGACGCTGGGCGCCGGGCTGACGGTGCTCGCCATTCTGCTGTTCTACCGGATGGGCGGATTGCCGGTCGT
Organism: Proteobacteria bacterium UBA2383; assembly: GCA_002343485.1. Classification (GTDB taxonomy): domain Bacteria; phylum Pseudomonadota; class Gammaproteobacteria; order Competibacterales; family Competibacteraceae; genus UBA2383. The sequence continues at coordinate 3,323 of DDST01000022.1, read as the reverse complement.
GGCCCCGCCGGTGCGATTGACCGGGACCGGGTTACAGTTGGCCAGCGGCCAAGGCGGGCCGATCCCCGCCGGTCTGGAAATCCGTCAGCCGGGGCCGGATGGAAAAGCGGCCGCGCAGGGCCTGGTGGAACGCCTGGTCCGGGCAACGCTGTTTCGCCAGCTATCATGGCAGATAGAAGGCATAGAAGGCTTAGAGCCTGGCAGTGAGCTGTGGTTAGTCTGGGTCACGCTGGCTGAGCCGGGCACATTGCGGCAACGGCAACTCCCGCTGACCGGCCAAGGAACGATCGATTTGAAAACGGAACCTCACTGGCAAGGGCGGATTGCCGCTATCGGCTTGACGGTACGCGGCGCTTTTGCAACGCCGCTGGTGGTCAAGCAGCTGGAATTGCAGGCCGCGCCGCTGACGGCCAGGGAACTATGGGGCTGGGCGCTGGACGAATGGCGCGCCTTTGAGGATTGGAGCCAGCGATCGATCAATTACGCGTCGGGCGCGCCGCTGGACGCGCTGTTCCCCCCCGTGTTGATCGTGGCGTTATGGATCGGATTCAGCAGCGCGCTGTATGCGGCCCTCAACCCGCGGCGCGGGCGGCCGGGCGCATTACTGCCCTACGCGGCTCTGTTCCTGTTTGGCTGGTTCCTGCTGGATCTGCGCTGGCAGTGGGAGCTGGCCAAGCGGCTGGAGCGGACTGTAGAGCGCTTTGCCGGTCAAGAAATGACCGAGCGGCGGCTGGCGGATCTGGATGGCGAATTTTATCGATTCTTGCTCGAAGTGCGGCGGCGGCTGCCAGAACAGCCCGTGCGGCTATTCATCGTCAGCAACGATCCTGCCGGGTTTCTGGCGGGCCGCGCCCGTTACCATCTGCTGCCGCATAATGGTTATATGGGATTTTCGCAGCCGCCCCCTCCGGATCAAGCGCGTGAAGGCAACTATGTCCTGATTCTGCCGCCACTGCCGGGCGTGCGCTATGACCGTCAGGGGCAGGCGCTGGAATGGAAGAATCAACGGCTGCCGGCCGAGATACGGTATTCAGCTCCATCGGGAGCGCTGTTTCGGGTGCGTGGAGACTGACAGGTGATGGCAGGATTGCAGGTGGCATTGGCGCTGGGCATTCCGTGGCTGGCGGGGACCCTGTGGGTGCGGGCATTATGGCGGGATACGTCCGCAGGCGGTTGGCCATTGGCATTGGGTTATGGCTATTTCCTGGGACTGCTAGCAGCTATCCTGCTCGTGCGCCTCCAGGCAATGCTGGGCGGGCCGCTGAACTTTACGGGGCCGGTCCTGGTTCTCGCGTTGCTGGGACTGGCAGGCGGCGGACTGGCATGGCGAAAGCGTGCGCCCTCCCCTCCTCCCCTTCTGCCGCAAGAGAAGATGACGTTAAGCAGAACCGGACAACACGTTATTTTTTTGCTTCTCCTGGCGTGGCTGGGCGGGCGGTTCTTCTTGTTGGCGCAGGAAGTCTGGTTGCGGCCGCTGTATCCCTGGGATGCCTGGACCACATGGGCAGTGCGGGCGCGGACCTGGTCGGAGCTACAGCAACTGGTCCCGTTCGTCAGTCCCGAGCGCTGGCTGGCCGACGGGAGCGGTTCGGTCTACACCGTCCATGCCTGGGAGTATCCCGATGCGGTGTCGCTATTGGCGCTATGGCCGGCGCTGGCCTTCGGCGCCTGGTATGAGCCGGTGGCCCATTTGCCTTGGCTGGGCGCGGCCGTCGCGCTGGGTCTGGGTTTTTACGGACAGGCGCGGCTCTGGGGCGCCGCGCCGCTGACTGCGCTGATCTTCGTTTGGCTGTTGCTGTCGCTGCCGGTGCTGGATACCCATGTTGCTTTAGCAGGGTATGCCGATCTGTGGCTGGCGGCGGTGTTCGGTCTGGCGGTTTGCGCACTGCTGCAATGGGCGCGGACCGGCAGCCGCTGGCAAGGCCTCTTAGCATTGCTGCTGGCGCTGGCCTGTCCGTGGATCAAACGGGAAGGATGGGTCTGGGCGCTGGTGCTGATTCCCGCAGCAGCGGTGGGGTGGACGCCGCGCCGCGACTGGCTCTGGCTGGCAGGCGGGTTCCTATTGGTTTTGATACTGTGGTTTGCCGCCGGCGGTGTGGTCTTCACTGTGGCCGGCTGGGGCGAAGTCCGGCTGACGCCCGCGGTGATTCAGCTACCGTTGCTGGGCCGGTTCGAGCTGCATTACCACGATATCTGGGTGCCGGTTGCTCGTAACCTGCTGATTCTCGGCAACTGGCATCTCTTAGGTTATCTACTGCTGATTGCGCTGCTGGCCGGTCTGCCGCGAGCGGTTGCCGAACCGTGGCGGCTGGCGGGGATGGTGGTGACCGGTTCCGGATTGCTCATGCTGTTCGTGCTGTTTTTCTTGACCGAGGCGTATTTATGGGCTGTGGAATACACCAGTATCAACCGGGTGTTCCTGCAGTTCGCCCCGGCCTTACTGTTTTGGAGCATGACGGTGCTCCCATCACCTCTCATGGCGGGTTCAACGCACCGGGAGCCTGGCGGTCAGGCATCCATTGGCGATACAGATCCGTGATCGCTACTGCCACCGGTTCAATGCCAAATTGTTCCCGCAGCGCGGTAAGACCCGCCTGACCGCGCGCAGCCCGTTGCGCCGGGTTATGTTGCAGCGCCCGAAGCGCTGCCGCCAGGGCATCGGGATCACCTGGCGGAACGGGCACGCCGTGGCCGGCCTGGTTGACCACCCAGCCGGGGCCGGAACCGGGAATATCGCTGACGACGGCCGGCTTGCCGAAGCGCATCGCTTCGAGCAGCACCAGTCCAAATGCCTCGGTGCGCTCCAACGAGGGCAGGCATAGCACATCGCAACCGGCCAAAAGAGCGTTCAAATCAGCCTCAGGCTGGAAGCCGGGCAGATGCACCCGTCCGTTCAGGTTCAGTGATTGAATCAAGGCGGCTAGGCGGTCGCGATGTTCGCCGGTTCCAACGATCAGAACACGGGTATCCGGCAACGCGGCGGCGGCGCGGATGAGAATGTCGTGACCTTTGTAATAAGTCAGGCGGCCAATGGCCAGGATGCGGAATGCGTTGGTTCTTCCCCACCCGGTTTCCGCACGTTCCCGCGCTGCCGGACCGGGGTCGGCGATGCGCGCGGGGTCAAGACCCAGCGGGATGATATGACAGCGCGCGCGCCAAGGAGCCAGCGCGGCGCTGGCCTCCAGATAGGGGGGCGAGGTGGCAATGATCGCTTGGCTGGCGGCGAGCAGGCGCTGTTCAAACGGCCGGTACAGCCGGTAAGCCAACGCCATACGCCGGTCAATGGCCGAGGCGACCACATCGGCGTGCCAGTGAACCACCCA